>CBDURF010000126.1:0-10632 GCA_965369705.1 uncultured bacterium | reverse complement strand
GGTTGTGCCTCCGAAATTGTGTTTTTCCTTCTCCCCTTGCTCATCGCCTGACCAAGGGGAGTTTTTTCAGTACGCCATCCTCAACTCGTGTTGGCGATTCCGCTCCAAAGTCCGGGTTTTGACTTTTCGATCATAATAATCGGACCATGCAGGGGGTAGCTTGCAACGCGTCCTGAAGATCCTCATTTCCAACAACTCCTTGATCTCCAACGGTCGATCCATCATCCCCCGCACCATCGCCGGTGTAGGGCTGTCTCGAACTTTTTCCCGCCGACCTTTCATGTAGTTCCGCCAAACCAAAAGAATCGCCAACCTCTCCGCACTGGCCTGCCGTCGCTTTGACCACGCAATCGTCTCCCGCTTATGGTTGGCACTGCAGTGCCGGATCAACAGGTCCAACAAGTTTACCTCCCACAACGAGTTGTTCTTGTCCCGGTGTGCCTTGCCCGGTGTGATCCGATGCTCGATTTGGGTCCTCAACGCCTTGATTGACCGCCGATAGGCTTTATGGTCATCGCTGAACACCGTAGCTGTGGCTTGATTCTGCAGAACAACCTCCAGCAACTCCCGCATGTCCTTATCGATGGCCTTGGGATCAGGTCGTCCGAGCTCCATCTCCAACTTCTGGCGGCGCCGTTTCTGGGCCTTGGTCATTCGACCCTTCCTGCGCAACTCACTGTCGGTGAAGTAGATGAAGAAATCGGTGTCTTTCTCAATGGCGCAGTGATGGTGGATCGGGAAATACTGGCTGAACTCGAACGACTCGAACCCATCGACAACGACTTCATGCACGGGCGGGCTGCCCAGTATCATCTGCTGGTGGAAGAGCATGCAATGGCGGCCCAAGCGGGCGATGTGGCGGTTGATGGTTTCCGGAGCCACTTTTAAGTCCTTTGCAAGTTGGCGGTTGGCCATGCAGCCGACTGTTTTCATGATGATCTGAGCATCAAGGTCGGGTCGCTTTTGCCAATATGTTGTGGAGAAGGTTTGGGTGCTGAAGCTGCGTTTGCAGGTCTTGCAGGTAAACCGTTGGATACGGTGAGGGGCGATTAGTCTCCTGAAGTAGCCGATCTTCTTGTAGGGCCAAGAATCACTGGAGTTGTTGTGGTGTTTGCAGTTGGAGTTGGGACAGAAGGGAGGTGCCCATGATTTCGTGGTGTTTTTTGAGGGTGCCATGTCCGGCCTGCCGCAAGAGGCAGGCCGGACACATTCTCGAAGGCACAACCTGTCCTTTTTGGGGCGCGATTGTCCTACTGGGGGCACACGGGAAGCAAAAGACTGGCTTCCTTTATCCTGAGCAACATTTCAGAAATTCCCGGCAATACCCTGTAGTCAAAGAGAATATGAAATATTATCCCTCTTTAACCGTTTCCGGCATCCTCCCTGCAATAATCATCCATGGATTGCAGAGTCCAGGCAGGCCCCCTTTCTATCCGGCCTAATTCAACCGGAAGAGGAAGCTCATGAAACTCCTGACGAACGGAACCGCAACCTTCGTGCTGCTGATGCTGTTGGGATTGACGACCCTCGTGTCCGAAGTCGAAGCGAGAATAGTCCTCGGACCCGGCGGGTCACGGATCCAGCGCGGGCAGTCCAGTCATGAGTTCCTGTTGGAAGGGGGCCTGGCCGAACCCATGGGTGATCAGAAGGATGAACTCTATCTGGTCAGCGAAGACCCCATGGCCAACGTACTGGGTCTGGGGCAGGGCACGGGATACGAACTCGGTTTCCGCTTCCGGCAGTACCTGGGCGAATATTTCGCCGTGTCGCCGGCTTTCCACTACATCAGGCTCGGCTCCGCCACCGGGGTCATGGACTACCAAAGCAGCCGGAATCTCGCCTATTCGATCCGGTCATCGACCTACAAATACGGTCTGGATTTTCAGGCCTTCATGGGCGGGCCCAGATCGTCCTTCCGGCCGTTCCTGACCGGCGGTATCGCCCTTGCCCACAACGTCTACCGGGACGAACTCCAGAACAACGGAGTCTACAAGACCAGCGTGAACGCTCCGGCCTTCAGTGGGGGGTTCGGCTTCAAGATGAAGAACATCGAACTGGTCGGCGAGTATACCTACAACCGTTTCGATTCCTCGAATCTTCCGCCTGATGAGGGCCGACTGAACTACAACTGGGACTTCTTCGTCGTCAGGGTCGGGTTTTCCTTCGGTCGTTGACAGTTGCCGTCGACTCCTCTAAATTGGATAAAAATATCTGATTACTCCTGCCTGACAAGGCAGGTCATTCCCCGACTGAAGGTGGATATTCCTTGTTTTCCCTGACCATCGAATACGCCATGCGAGGCATGCTGGCCCTGGCTGCCGGCGACGGCCGGCCGATGACAACCCGGCAGATCGCCGACACCATGAAGGTTCCCCGGAGCTACCTGTCCAAGGTTCTCCAATCCCTGGTGCGGGCGGGGCTGGTGTATTCCACGCGGGGTTTGAAGGGCGGGTTCGTCCTGGCGCGGCCACCCGAGGAGTTGAACATGATGGATATCCTCAACGCGGTCAGCCCCTACAAGAGGATCGAAACCTGCCCCCTGGATCTGGAAGGCCACAGTTCCGAACTCTGTCCCCTGCACAACCGGTTGGATCAGGCCATGGCCATGGTCCAGGAAGCATTCGAGAGCACCTCTCTGGCGGAGATCCTGTCCGAGGACAATCCCTGCCCGACCCTGCAGACGCAGCTGGAGATTTTGAAACCCCGCGAATCAGAACAATAGAACTCATCTCGTTCCCGCCGGGTCAACTGTCCTGTTCTTCCGAGGCGGTCCGGATGCCCCGGATCATCGCGGCGAGTCCGGCGTCGATTTCCTCGTCACTGGTCATGCGACCCACCGAGATACGGATGGTTCCCAAGGCGAATCTTTCCGGCACACCCATGGCCGCCAGCACGGGGGAGATGGTCACCCCGCCGTCTCCGTGACAGGCGGCTCCGGCGGACACGGCGACCTCCGGCATGTGATTGATGATGGCCGAAGCCGTGAGGTCAGGAAAGCTGATGCTCAGGGTGTTGGGCAGGCGCCCTTCGGGGTGGCCGTTGATTCTTGCTGTAGGAAACGCCTCAAGCAATTCCGCCTGTAGTCGGTTTCGCAGAACGGCCAGGCGTACGGCCTCATCGTCGAGATCGGCGGCCGCGAGTTCGCAGGCCACGCCCAGTCCGACAATCTCCATGATGTTTTCAGTTCCGGGCCGCCGGCCCTGCTCGTGGCCCGCGCCGAACATGAGGTTGGGCAGTTCCACGCCGGACCGAAGGCAGAGTATTCCCGTGCCCTTGGGTCCGTAGAGTTTGTGACTCGCCACGGAGATCATGTCCACCCCCAGACCATCCAGGCTCACCGGGACCTTGCCGATGGACTGGGCGCAGTCCGAATGGCTCAGGATACCCCGGGCCCTGGCCAGCGTGGCGACCGCGGCCACCGGTTGCAGGGTGCCGACTTCGTTGTTGGCGTGCATGACGGACACGAGAACGGTCTGGTCGGTGATGGCCGCGGCCACGCGGTCCGGGTCGATCCGGCAGAACTCATCGACGGGCACGCAGGTTGTGGTGAACCCGCGGGATTCGAGGTGCCGGCAGACTTCGCTGACGGCCGGATGTTCCACGGCCGTGGTCACGATATGGCGGCCGCGGTCCCGACCAGCCAGGGCGGCGCCGATGATGGCGTGATTGTTGGCTTCGGTCCCTCCGCTGGTAAAAATGATGCCCTCGGGGTCTGCCCCGAGAAGATTCGCGGCCTGACCGCGCGCCTTCTCCACGGCTGCCCGGGTCCGCCGTCCCAGGATATGGCTGCTGGACGGGTTGCCGAAGTGTTCGCGTAGGTAGGGGATCATTGCCTCGGCAACGCGTGGGTCGACCGGAGTGGTGGCGTTGTAATCCAGATAGATCGGTTCGGCCTGGCTGAAGGTCTCCATGACGTCCTTTCAGGTTGGGTTGCTTCGAGCCATGATAACCCTGCATTCCTGTCGTGACGACCATGGAAAGGCCGGATGGTGCCTGGAATCATGGACAGGCGGTTGGCAGGGCATTATCCTGAAGGCGATTGTGTTCAACTACCCAGTTCCGTCACCGAGGTGTTCCGGAGTTGCCTCTACGTTCAACCCTGCTGGCCATTCTTCTGCTTGTCCTGACGTCCGTCTGGACGGCCGGGCCCTCCCGTGGGGAAACCAAGCAGGAATGGGAGTCCTATAACGGGTGGCGGATCAAATCCTTTGCCGTGGAGGGACTGCCGAAAGGGTTGGCGCGGGATCTGAAAAAAGGATTGGCTCAGACCGGAAAATGGAAGCTTATCGGCGGTATGCGGCGACCGGATTTTTCCGTCCGCCTGCTTGCCGAAGACCTGGCCAGGATCCGGCTGTTCCTGGCTCAGAACGGATATCCCGCGGCCCAGGTCGAACCTGTTGCCTCGCCACAACCCACGGCCCGGCAGTTGGACCTGGTGCTGAAGGTGATTCCGGGGGATCCGGTGCGCTTCGGCGGAATCGAGTTGAACGGCTGGCCCCAGGGAGTGGACCGGCCCGACACGTCGGATTCGGCGAATCTGGCGGTGGGGGAAATCATCAGGGATGTGAGGGTCGAAGAGGCGCGAGGCCATCTGGAAAACCTTTTGCTCGACCAGGGGTATGCGAAGGTGGCCGTAACCTCGACCCTCGAGCCCATGGGACTGGGCGCGGTGGCCATCCTTTTCGAAGTGACTCCGGGCGAATTCTACAAGATCACCGAAGTCGAAATCGTCGGTTGCAGTGATGACCTTTTAAAGGTAGCCCGCCGGGTCATGAATGTTCAACCGGGTGTGACTTATTCCCGGCAACTGCTGGCAAACGCTTCCCTCGACCTGCGCAGCACGCAACTGTTCAGCATGGTGGTCCTGGAGACCGAACCCGTTGGGCCCGGACAGCTCAAGCTGACGGCCCATCTGGGAAACGGCCGCATGAGAACCCTGGAAGCCGGCGTGGGTACCTTTACGGACAACCCCTGGTTGGTGCGCGGTGGTTGGCGGGACAGGAACCTGTTCAAGAACGGTGTGGGGTTCGACGTCAACGGGGTGATCGGCACCCACCGTCTAGGTGTGGGGGCGGGTGTATCCTGGTTGGGGCTCCTTTCCTCGCGGGCGCGGACCAGGGCGGGGCTCGGATTCCTGATCGAGGACGAGGACGCCTATCTCTCCCACGAATCGCGGATCGATCTCGTCCAATCCTTTCGGCCCCGCAGGCGGGACATCTGGAATGTCGGGCTCACCATTTCCCACACCGACGTGAACCGGAAAACCCCCGACGCCGCGGACGTTCCGGAGAGCCAGGGACGCCTGCTCGAAATCTGGACCGATGTCAAGTGGGATCGAACGGATGACCCGCTGTTCCCCACGGGGGGCGGGTACTTCAAGACCTCTTTTACCGTGGCTCCGCCCTGGTTTTTTTCCGAAGTTCCCTATGTGTCGGTCCAGTGCGACGCCGCGGCCTATCAGTCACCCCTGCAGGGCCTGGTCTTCGCGGGGCGAGTCCGCGTGGGCTGGGCAAAACCCTTGGGCGACGCTATCGAAGTGATGGCGACCCGCCGGTTCTACGCCGGCGGTTACAACACGCACCGCGGCTATGGTCGGCGCAAGCTCGGTCCTCTCGATTACGCGGGCGACGCTTTGGGCGGGGAATTCGTGGGTTTGGCGGGGCTCGAAATGCGCTTCCCGGTGTTCTGGATTCTGGAAGGCGCCGTCTTCGCCGACGCGGGCCAGGTCTGGGCCGAACCCTGGCAGGCCACCCTGAGGGGTTTTCCCCTGGCTCTCGGCCTGGAACTGGATCTGCGAACCCCCCTGGGGCCGGTGCGTGCCGGCTATGGTTGGAATGTGGCCAACCAGATCGAGGGTCAACCCGGGAATATCTTCCATTTCGGGATCGGTTATCCATGGTAGCGCTGTTCCGGAAACGAAACCGGTCGGAGGCGAATGGCGGCGGCCCTTCCGGATGGAGGAGATTGCGAAAGATCCTTGCCCGGACCCTGCTGGGTTTCCTGCTGGGGCTCGTCGGATTGCTCATCATCGTGGCGGCTGTCTTCCTGTTTTCCCCGACACGAGGTCTCCTGTTGGGCTGGGGCGTCCGTCTTGCGGATGGAGCCCTGCCCGGCAGCCTTACCGTGGAATCGGTGGGCTGGCCTTCAACCGGGCATCTTGTCCTGGGAGATGTTCTCTGGATTTCCGGTTCAGCCGCGGCGCCGGGCGATACGCTGGCCGACCTGGCAGGGCTGGATCTCACCCTGGATCTCAAGGCTCTGATGGAAAAAGACGTCCGGATCGAATCCCTTCGTCTTGACGTCCGCCATCTCGATATTCCCACCATCGTCGCGGTGACCTCGGATATGGCCGAAGAGGCGGCGGGCGATTCCACGTCGTCTCCGTCCGAGCCCGCGGAGATACCCTACCTGCGGCCCGGCAGCCTGCCCGGCGTGCCGTCGGTCGCGCTGTCACGGTTTGATCTCGAGGTGACCCGGATCCGCCTGGCGCCCGGGATGACGGTGCGGGACCTGGTTCTTTCAGGTGGGCTTGAAGCCGGACACGATCGGCCGGCGGGCGTCGCGGTGGATCACGCGGGGGCCCGTTTCCTGATGGCGGTGGGAGACACCGCGGGAGCGTCGGTGTGGGAGGTGACCCTCGATCATCTCGGCCTCGGGTTGAGCCTGCAGGCCCAGGCGGACGACGCGGGAAGCAGGACGCTCGTCAGCGCCACCCTGGACAGTCTTAGTCTGGAGTTCGCACCCACCGCGAACCCGGCTTTGCGGGAAGTCTGGCGGGCCTCCGGGCCGATGAGCTTGAACACGACGGCCAGAATCGAAAAGAGCGGCCACGAGTATGGGGGACGTCTCGATTGCTCATTCGTGCTGCCCGGTTCCGCTCATTTCCATCCCTGGCTGCCGGAGGACTTTCCACACGAGGAATTCGGGTCCGTGTCAGGGAATTTTTCCGTCACCGGAAACTATGCCGCTCCCCTCGCCAGGGGCGACCTGCGCCTGGATCTGAGCTCCAATTCCTGGTTGGAGCGGGGCTTGATCGTCGGTGGCGCCGAAGTCGATGTCGAGGCTTTCCTGGCGCAGGGGCTCCAGCAATTATCCGCCCACCTGGATACCCTCGACCTTGCCCTTCTCGGGGCCCGGGTTGAGGCCTCCGGTCATCTGACCCCCGAGGGGATCGGCCTGGATCTGGAAGCCGATCTGGACAGCACCGAATTGCCGGGGCTGTTCGTCGGCGACTTGTTGTCGGATGCAGCGGTCGATCTTCAGGTAGAGGCCGGAATCTCCGGGACCCTGGCCGATCCGATGGTCGACGCCCGGCTTGGCGGGGGGTTCCAGGTGGCCGGTGTCTCGGTTCCGGTTTTCGATTTTTCCCTGCAAGGTGACCGGCGCCAGGTCCAGGCGATCCTGAGTGCGGGCGGGGGCCTGGATCTGAACGGCACGGCCCTGGATTCGGTCCGCGCCGAAGTGCGGGGAATGATGGCCGGCCTGGACAGTCTGTCCGCCGACTTCGCTTTGGCGGCTTGGGAAGAAGATTATTTCCTGGCCCTGGGAGGATCGGTTCGAGGGGATTCCGTGAGGGTGGTCCAGCTCGATTCCCTGGTCATGCGCGGGCTGGGCCGGGAAATGAGAACCCGGGAACCTGCGACGCTGACCCTCGGCCCGGGTCCCCGGAACATCGAACTGACCGCCCTGGATATAGAGGGAGGCCTGGGCTCGATTTCGGCGCAGGGACACTGGGACGACCAGAGGATGGACCTTGCCGGCGTCGTCGACCTCCTGCTCGGGGAGGAGTTTCTCCAGGAACTCCTGCCCTCCCCCTTGTGGTCCCTCAACGGTGGTGTGGACCTGAAGCTGGACGCCTCGGCCGATCTGAAAGGGACCGATGAGGAACCCGAAATCGTCGGGCAAGCCAGCGCACGTCTCCTTCCCCATCGTGACGATCCACCTTTCGGTATCGACCTGGGGTTCGCCCTGAGTCAAGGTGATTCGGCCGGCCTCAGTGCCGAAATGGCCCTGAGTTCCGCGGATACCGTCCTGTTGCAGGCCCGGCTCGCCTGGCCTGGGAACCTGGATCTGGCCGCGGGATCCTGGAAACCGGCTCCGCATCAGGATCTGACCCTGACCGTGCCTCCCCAGAAACTGGACATGAAGCGAATCAACCGGAGGCTGCCCGCTGAGATGGCCTTGGACGGCCAGTTCGAAATTGAGGCCGTAGTGAAGATTTCCCCTCTTGGACGTCGTTCCGGTGTGGCTGATTCCACCTCCGCCCTGCCGGTGCAGGGCAGCATCGACGGTTCGCTGAGCACGCCTCGTCTCAGGGTGGACATGCCCAACCGTTCGTGGGTCGAAACGGTCGTGGGATTCACCCTGACCGGTCCCCTGGCGGATCCGAAACTGGGCGGCAGGATCGAGGTGACGTCGGGATTCATTCGGATCCCGGAAATTCCCCGCAACCTTCATCCGATCGTGGGAAGTTCCCTGCTCTGGGCCCTCCAGGATTCCCTCCTGGCGACCATGGACACCACGGCGACCGGCTCGGTCCGCACTGCGCACCTGGGCGCCGGCGGGGACAGCCTGATGGTATTCCTTGCTCCCGAACAGGTGGGGCCGGCCCTCGATCCCTCCGGACAGACGGTCCTGCCCGACCTGGATATAGAGGTGGTGATCACCGATGATCTCAGGATCATCGGGTACGGCATGGATATCAAGTTGGGTGGCAGCCTGGTGATCGGCCGCGGATTCGATGAGGACGATGAACCCGGGCCCGCCATCAAGGGAAAGATCAAGGTCCGCCAAGGAACGCTGAAAGTCATGAACCGGGTGTTCGATGTGGAAAGGGGCAACATCGAATTCACGGAGGCGGTCCCGGCCAATCCCAACCTTGATCTCATGCTGGAAACCCAGGTGGGCGCCTATCTGGTGAGGATCCTCATTTCCGGAAAGGCGGTCGCTCCGGTCATCGAACTGACCTGTGAACCGGATCTTTCGGAAGAGGACATCATGGCCGTTCTTCTGTTCGGCCAGCCCATGAATGATCTGGACAACGATCAGCGCGGACGCATGCAGGAGGAAAGCGACCCAGGCAAGGAACTCCAGAAGAACCTGGCGGGACTGGCCATGGCCTTCGGTACGAAGGGTCTCCAGGATTCGATGAGTGATTCCTTCGGGGTGGACATGGTTCAGATGGGGTCGGATTCCTCGGGCGACAGCACGCTGATGGTGGGGAAATTCATCACCCCGGACATCGTTCTCAAGTACAGTCAGTCGCTGGAAAAGAGCGGCACTTACTTCATGAACCTGGAGTATTCCCTCAACCGCTATTTCAAGGTGATCTCCACCTACGGGCAGGGGGAGGAAGCCTCCGGGGCCGAGTTGCGGTGGTCCAAAAGATATTGATCCGAGTAAAAAAATTCCCGATATCGCAAGGATATCAGGAATTGAAAACAAGGGGGCGAGGCTGGGCGAATCTGGCGAGATGAAAAGCTGATGTCTGTCCAGTTGTCGTTCCGAAGCAGATGATTCGAATGAAGCCTCCCCGAATCGTCAAGATACAATATCAGAAACCATGGCAGAATATGCCAGAAAAAATTTCATTACGAGATATTTTTTTTGATACGGTAAATCATTAATAGGTCCAACCACTGTTATTTCACGGGCTTATCCTGACACTGCAGCACCCTGATGCTGTGTGCGGGGACCATGGCTTTGGCCGTGTCCAAGGGGGCGGACGCCTCTTGGTCGGCGATGTCATCCGGGGAGGGTCGGGAGGTATCGATGACGCTGACCCAGTCCATTCCGGTGGGCGCTGCGGGGAGTCCGAATTCAAGATCCTGGTCACCGGCGTTGAGCATGGCGTGCACATGACGGCCGGTTTTCGGCTGTTCGAGTGTAAAGGCCAGGGCATGCGAGTCGGGGGTCCAATCGGGCTTGCCCGGCTTTGTGCCGTGCCAGGAGATGTCACCCTGGTGGCCGGGGCTGGTGGCAGACCAGAAACGGTTGTCCTGCAGGATCTCCACCGATTCCGTGAAACGAATCAACTCCCTGGTGAAGCGCACCAGACCGGCGTTACTGTGCACCAGGTCCCAGTCGAACCAGTTCAGTTCATTGTCCTGGCACCAGGGGTTGTTGTTGCCCTGGCGGGTGTGGCCGCTTTCATCGCCCATCCACAGCATGGGGGTGCCGTGGGACAGCATGAGCAGGCAGAGAAAATTGCGGACCTGTTTTTCCCTCAGGGCCGCGACCTCCGGATCGTCGGTCGGACCTGCCACGCCGCAGTTCCAGCTCAGGTTGTCGTTGGATCCGTCCTGGTCCTCCTCCCCGTTGACGTCATTGCATTTCTTCCGGTAGGAGACCAGGTCGCGCAGTGAGAACCCGTCGTGGCAAGTCACGAAGTTCACGCTCACGAAGGGGCGATCCTTGGGTTTGGAGAAGATGTCCGGGCTGCCCACGATGCGCGCCATGAGGGTTTCGATGGTGTCCTCGTTCCCGCGCAGGAAGCGGCGCGCCACGTCGCGGAACGGCCCGTTCCACACGTCGAACCGTTCCCCGGGGAACGATCCCACCAGGTTCAGGCCGCCGGCGTCCCAGGCCGCGACGATCATCCGGGTGCCGGCCAGGGCGGGGGCCGACTCGATG
>CBDURF010000125.1:0-10651 GCA_965369705.1 uncultured bacterium | reverse complement strand
GAGACGCCGCCTCTCTTCTGGATCCTCTATGGGTTGCCGCACGCGGCGGTGGGACTGTGGGCCGCGCGGAGGCTGGTCAGAAACCCGGCCTGCCGGCCCGCGCCTGGGATTGAACTACGGGATTAATTGTTAATAATAAATTGTTTACACCCCCCGGGGGCCGGGGTAGCTTTTCCTGATAGTGGAGCCAGGTTGTCCATTTCCGGAAACCCGGCGACTTCCTCAAAAGGAGATCGGTATGAAAACGTTTTCCATTGCCTTGATCCTGATTTTGGCTTTTGCCGTCACCGCCAACGCCGAAGTGACCACCTACGGAATCAAAGGCGGCCTGGCCATGGCCAAGCTGACGGGGGACGACACTGACGATCTGAAGACCAAGACCGGCTTCATGATCGGAGGCTTTGCCGCCATTCCCCTGAGCCCGAGCCTCTCGATCCAACCGGAAGCCTACTACGTCCAGAAGGGCGCCAAATTCGACGACGCGGGCACGGACGTTAAGATCAAGTTCGACTACTTGGACATTCCCGTTCTGCTCAAGTACACCGTGGCGGGGGAGAGCGCCACACCCTACTTCCTCTTCGGCCCCTCCTTGGGCTTCAATATGTCCGCAAAGGTTGACGACGTCGACATCAAGGACGACGTGTCGTCGACCGACTTCGGCCTGGTCTTCGGCCTCGGCGTCAACATCCAGAAGTTCCTGCTCGAGGTGCGTTACAACCTGGGTCTGACCGACATCGACGAATATCCCACCTCCAGCGTCAAGAACAGCGTCATCGGAATCCTGGCGGGTTACACCTTCTAGGATTTCCCGTAACCTCAGAAAAACCGGGCGCTTCAAGGTGCCCGGTTTTTTTTGCCCCTGTCAACCTGAGCCCATGCGCGATTTACTTCGCCCTCTCTTCCGCATACGTGAGTAATAATTATTGGAATTCAAAATGCTAAGTTATTGTTTTTCAATGAGTTATTCCTGAAAAGTGCCCCCGGGGGCACTTTTTTGATCTATTTTGTTTGTTTTCAATGTGTTATGATCTCAAATTGGCCCTTGTGGTGTTTTTGACAACATATTTATTGTCAGATACTCAGTAAAGTAAACAAATATGTTGTCAAACATGCAGCCATTGACAACAATAAATGTTGTCCCAAATCGCTCCCCGGGGGGCGATTTTCGCAGTGAAATTTATTATCCATGCGTACAAACCCGCCGGCGGGTTTTCCTGCCTCGATATCCAATTTCCCAGCGCGCCTGGAACCGTCGCACAAGACGTCGATCCCGCCAGACACCATACCAGAAGCACAACCAATTGTTTTCATACACCAGATACCGGGGTTGCCTTTCCCGACAGTAAACCGGGTTGTCAATTTTTTGTGGCCCGGAAAACGTTCGAAAGGGGTTCGTTATGGAACCCTTATCCATTTCCTTGATCCTGATCCTGACCCTGGCCAGTTTTTCCGGGGATTACTCCCAGAACTGGAATTCCAAGACGGGTTTCATGATCGGTGGCCTCGCTGCCATTCCCATGAGCTGCGCCATCTCGGGCGCCCGGACCGGACCGAGGATCGGGCTGGTTTGTTGTCTCTATCCTTGGCGGGAACAAAAAAATGATTATAGTCGGTCGTCGGTTGCCCATCAGAATCTTGAATCGCGGAGACAAAATCATGACCACCCGCCTGCTCCACCTGACCGCCCTGATCCTGCTCCTTTTCTCCTTGGCCGCCTGCAGCGGATCAAAGGAAACTCCACAGGCAGCCACCGGCCAACAGGTCTCCGGCAAGGTCGAGGGCGGCCTGCGCGTGCTGACCATTGATCCGGCTGCAGATTCGCATCACTACCGGATCTACCGCGGCGACTACATCCGCGTCCGGTTGACCTCCGGCGAGCCGTTCACCATCGAGATCCCTGGTCTCGACGTCACCAAGAACTACCCCGCGTCCGATGGTGAGAAACCCTCCCTCAAGGTCCCCGACGCCGGGTCGTTTCCCTTCACGATCGGCGATGTGGCAGGTGTGATCGAGGCCCTCGAATTCCGGGCCGAGGCCTATCGCGAGGTTAATTCGCGAGAAGCGTCGGAGCTGATCGCCAACCTGAAGCCCTTCATACTGGATGTGCGAACCGCCGGCGAATTCTCCGGCGGACACATCAAGGGCGCAACGTTGATTCCCATCCAGGAATTGCAAAGAAGAATGGTAGAGTTGAAGGGCCGCGAGAAGGATCCGTTGTTCGTCTACTGCCGGTCAGGCAATCGCAGCACCGTGGCGGGCAAGTTTCTTGTCGACGCCGGGTTCGAACAGGTCGTCAACCTGCGGCGAGGGCTCGTGGACTGGGCCCGCGCCGGGCTGCCGGTAGTAAAATAGTTGCCTTCCCGTCCGTGGCGATTTGTGACATCCTTGTCTTGATTGGTTCTTTGCGACCCCCATGGCACCGGGTTCCTTTCCATGCGGCAGGTTCAGTTTTGTTGAGCGCCATTTTCATCTTCTGTGTCCTGATGCTGGTGTACATCTACGCCGGCTACCCCCTGCTGGCCCGCCTGCTGGGCGGTCTGGTGCGCCGCCGGGTCTGGACCGCCGTGCCGGGTGAGTACCTGCCCACCGTCACGGTCCTGATTGCCGCCTACAACGAAGCCGGCCACATCGAGGCCACCGTCCGCAACAAGCTCGAGCAGGACTATCCCGCGGACAAACTCGACATCATCGTGATCTCCGATGAATCCGACGACGGCACCGACGACATCGTGACCGGCATCATGGCTGGAAACGGCGACCCGCGCGTGCGGCTGCTCCGCCAGGATCCCCGCGCCGGCAAGACCAGCGCCCTGAACCTGGCCATGCCCGAGGCCGGCGGCGATATCATCGTCTTCAGCGACGCCAACTCACTCTACGCACCGGACACCCTCAAGAACCTGGTGGCTCCGCTCGCCGATCCCAAGGTGGGTTACGTGACCGGCCGCATGGTCTACAAGGCGCCCGACGGTTCGTTGACCGGCGAGGGTTGCTCGGCCTACATGCGGTACGAGAACAATCTGCGGGCGTGGGAAACGAACCTGGGATCGATCGTGGGCGTCGACGGCGGCGTGGATGCCATGCGCCGTGCGATTTATCGCCCCATGAACGCCGACCAGCTGCCGGATTTCGTGCAGCCGTTGGCCGTACACGAGCAGGGTTACCGCGTGGTTTACGAACCGCGGGCCCTCCTGTATGAAGACGCCCTTGCCGAAGCCGATGACGAGTTCCGCATGCGGGTGCGCGTCGGCCTGCGCGCCTTCCACGCCCTGAAGGACAAGGCCGCGCTGCTGAATCCCTTTACCTTCGGCCTGTTCGCCTGGCAGCTCTGGTCCCACAAGGTGTTGCGCTACCTTGCCTTCCTGTTCATGGCCGGTGCTCTGGTCAGCAATCTGATTCTGACCTTCCGGCCCGAATACTCCCCGACCTGGAGCCTGCTGCTGGTCGGCCAGATCATCTTCTACACGATGGCCCGCTACGGACACACCATGAATCGCCACGGCCAACAGCCGCCCCGCCTGGTCGGACTGATTTATTATCTGTGCGTGCTGAACCTGGCCAGCGCCCGGGCCTTCTGGCAGTTCCTGCAGGGGCGCAAGCAGGTCACCTGGAAGCCGAGGGTCTGATGACGCGCCGTGATCTGCGGGCTGGCCGCCGACCTGGCCGGGGAGAATAGTCACCAGCCAGCCCCTGTTCCAATCTCAGAAGCGGGCGTAATTCTTCAGCTCCTGGAACGGGTCATAACGGTCGACGTCTTCTCCATGCTTCTCCTTGACCATATCCTCGTGGAGGATGAAGGTCGCATGCTCACCCGCGATGCGGGAAAAGATGATCCGCAGGGATTCCCCATCCACCAGCAGCCCCAGTTCACAGAGGTTGCCGTCTTCCTGGGTCCTGAGGGCTTCCTGGCACAGCGGGCAGGAGAAATCCCACTTGGTGCCGTCTTCGCAGGACACGTTCGGGGGCAGGAAGATTTCGTACTTGCCGGGCTGGGGATGCATTCCGATCAGGACGCACGTTTTTTTGTGGGACGCTTTGAGGATGATCGCGCTACCGGGATTGAGCATGGCTTTGCACTTTGGACAACTATATTCCCAACTCATGTGGACCTCCCTTGACCTCCGGATTCCGCCCCTGAGGAGGGCTGGTCATTAATATCCGGTAGGCTCAACTCTTGTGACAAAATAATAACTTTTTTTAAGTTAGACAAACCTATCCTCCGGCCATCATCTCCAACAGATGGTCGGGCTTGAGCTTATGCCTATCCAGACCCACTTCGGCCGGCTGCAGTCCCTGGGCCAAGGCCAGCAACTGGAAGAAGTAGACGGGGGGGACGGTGAATCCCAGGTCGTACTTACGGGAAATCCGGATCTGCCCCGTGTCGAACGAATCGAAGCACGACGGGCAGATCACCCCCATGGCGTCGACCTCCGCGGCGTGGACCGACTCCAGGATGGTCCTGGTCATCTGCTCAGGCAGGTCGCAGTCACGACACGCCTTCCCGCAGCAGATGATCCGTTCGGCGTGGTCCACCGGCGTGGCCCCGATGGCGCGAAGCATGTCCTCGAAGATTGTCGGATGGTCCGGGTCGTCCACTTGCATGATATCGCGCGGCTTGAGCAGGTGGCAGCCGTAGTGGACGGCGATGCGGATCCCTTCCATTGGCCGCGTGACCGAGGCCTGCACACCGTCCAGCCCCACGTCGTCCCGCAGCACCGTCATCAAATGGCGGGTCTTCACGGTCCCCCGGTATTCCAGGCCGATGCGCGAAAGACGGGTATTGACCCGGTCCAACAGATCGCCTTCTTCGTTCAAAAGATGACCCGCCTCCGCCAGGGTCTCGGTGCAGCCGCTGCAGATGGTAACGAAATCGAGCCCGGCCTGCTCAGCGATCACCAGGTTGCGCGCCGCCAGCGTCAGCCATTCCTCCTTGTGCAACGACTTGAAGAAAACCGGATCGGGGCAGCAGCCCAGACCGGGCAGATCCACCAGCTCGACGCCCAACTTGTCGACCGTTTTGCGGACCGCCGCCTCCATCTGGGGGTATCGCACCTGGATCATGCAGCCGGGAAAGAAGGCGAACTTCATCTAGCCCTCCCCTCGTTCGGAATCGGCTGGGGCCTCTTCGTCCTCCAGCAGCTTGCGGAGTGGAGCCAGGTCCAGCTCCGGCAACGGCGGCAGGCCCAGCTCTTCGCGCCGGCGGTGGGTGGCCGAGGTGACAATGGCGCTGCGGCCCGTGTTCAGCAGCCCGTCGACCAGCCGGTTCACGCCCTCGGGAACGATGCCCCGCTCGCCCATCAGGTTCTTCAGGGCGATGATCACCTCGATGGGCTTGACGTTCTGGGGGCAGCGGTCGAAGCAGGTGAAACAGTTAGAGCACTGCCAAACCGGTGACGTGCTGCCGACGACCTCGTCCTGCAGCCCGTACAGCACTGCCAGCATGATCTGCCGCGGATTGAAGTCCTCGCTGAAGCGTGCCGACGGACAGTCCCCCACGCAGGCACCGCACTGATAGCAGTAGTTGACGCCATCGCCTTCCAGGACCAGGCCCAGTTCCTCACGGAACCCGTGGTTGATCTTGACTGGTTCGTCACCCACGGCCTACCCCTTCGCTCCGTCGGCCGCCCCCACCGGGCGGACGCTGTTGGACCGGCACTTCGGGCACGATCGTTCGATCATGATCCCCTTGGGGTCATAGTCCTCGAAATAGTCGTGCCCGCAGCGCATGCACTTAAACTTCCAACGCTTTTCCATTCTTGGCCGCCTTTCTGGCCAGCTTTTCCAGCTTCTTCCGATGTTCGGTCTTGAGCACCTCCATGGTGTGCCGGACCTCCTCGGGGGTCACAGTGCGCCGCAGCTCCTCCATCTCGCACATCGTCTTCTGGAACTTGGGACCTTCGGCCGCGCTGATCCACTCGAGCTGCAGCCGCTCAGGCCGGATGTCGCGCTTCTCCAAGTAGTTCCAGAGCCGATACACGCGTTTGACCGTTTGACGGTTCGCGTCGATGTAGTGGCAGTCGCTGAAATGGCAGCCCGAGACCAGCACTACCGGCGCCCCCTTGCGGAAGGCCCGCAGGACGAAGGCCTCGTCCACCCGCGCCGAACACATGGTCCGGATCAGGCGGTTGCTCGCGGGATATTGCATGCGGCTGATGCCCGCGGTGTCCCCGCCGGCGTAACTGCACCAGTTGCAGGCGAAGACGATGACCTTGTCCATGCTGTTGTCCGCCAGCAGCGCGTCCACCTGGCTCATGATCTGGCCGTCGGTGAAGTGGCGCATGCTGATGGCCTGGAAGGCGCAGGTTGCGCTGCAGTTGCCGCAGCCCGCGCAGGCCGCCTCGACGACCTGGGCCTTCGCCTTCGTCGCTTTGTCCGCGGTGATCGCCCCGTAGGGACAGACCGCCGCGCATAGACCGCAGGCGTTGCACAGATCCTCGTCAACCACCGCAGTGATCGACTCCACGGTGACCTTGCCCGCGTTGAGAAGGGCTCCCGCCCGGGCGGCCGCAGCCCCGGCCTGGGTGACCGAGTCCTTGACGTCCTTGGGCGCCTCGGCGCAGCCGGCGATGTATATGCCCTTGGTGGGGGCGTCCACGGGCTTCAGCTTGGGGTGGGCCGCCATCAGGAAACCGTCGCTGGTGGAGGAAAGCGTCAGCAATCGGCGAACCGTCTTGTCCGCAGACTGGGGCCGCGCGCCCACCGAAAGCACGATCATGTCGAACTCGTGCTCCTCCAGCTCCTGGGTGGTCGTATTCTCCACCGTCATGCGCAGGGAGCCCGTCTCCGGATCTTCCTCGACCTCGCCCGGGATGCCGCGGATGTACCGCACCCCGGCTTCGCGGCTCTGGTCGTACAGCTCCTCGAAGCCCTTGCCGAAGGCGCGTATGTCGATGTAGAACACCGTGCACTCGCTGTCCGGGTAGTGGTCGCGGATCAGCAGGGTGTCCTTCACCGTGTTCATGCAGCAGAAGTTGCTGCAGTACCCGGCGCCGTCCCGCAGCGAGCGCGAACCCACGCACTGGATGAACCCGATGCGCCTGGGCGTCATGTGGTCGCCGGGCCGCACCAGATGCCCTTCGGTGGGCCCTCCAGCGCAGATCAGCCGCTCGAATTCCAAGCTTGTGACCACGTTCTCGAACCGGGCGTAGCCGTACTCGTCCATCGCCGTGGGGTCATAGGGCTCGATGCCCGTGGCCACGACGATGGCGCCCACGTCCAGCACTACCGTTTCGTCCTGCATGTCGTAGTCGATCGCCTGCTGCTCACATACGTCGGCGCACTTGCCGCAGGCGATGGGATTGGTGCCGAGGCACGTATCCATGTCGATGAGGTAGGCCGAGGGCACCGCCTGGGGGAACGGCAGATAGACCGCCCGTCGGGTGGACAGGCCCATCTGGAACTCGTCCGGATGCACCACCGGGCAGACTTTCTCGCACTCGGCGCAGTTGTTGCAGAGCGTGGCGTCGACGTAGCGGGCCTTCTTGCGAACCGTGACCTTGAAGTTCCCCACGTAGCCGGAGACTTTCTCGACTTCGCTGAAGGTCATCAACTTAATGTTGGGATGCCGACCGGCATCCATCATCTTGGGACCGAGTATTCATATCGAGCAGTCCATGGTCGGGAACGTCTTGTCCAGTTGCGCCATGATGCCGCCGATGCTCGGTTCCTTCTCCACCAGGTAGACTTGGTGTCCCTGGTCCGCCAGGTCCATCGCCGCCTGGATGCCGGCGATGCCGCCGCCGATCACCAGAGCAGCCTTTGTCACCGGGAAAGTCATTTCGTCCTGGGGCGTCAGCTTCGCTGCACGGGCCACCGCGCTGGCGACCAGGTCCTTGGCCTTTTCCGTTGCCGCGGCCGGATCGTCCCCGTGCACCCACGAGCAGTGCTCCCTGAGATTGGCCATCTCCATGAGGTACGGGTTCATTCCGACGTCCCAGACACAGCCCCGGAACGTAGGTTCGTGCATGCGGGGCGTGCAGGAGGCGACGACCACCCTCTCAAGCTTGTCCTTCGCGATGGCCTTCTTGATCTCCTGTTGGCCCGGCTCCGCGCACGTGTACTTGTTCCGGACGACGGTCACGACGCCGGGCAGGGTGCGCGCGTACTGTTCGACAGCCGCCGTGTCGACGGTGCCGGCGATATTGGTGCCGCAGTCGCAGACGAACACCCCGATGCGGGGAAGGGCTTCCTGAATCATGATTCACCTCCTCTCGTGCTCTCGGCCTGATAGTCAGGCTCCTCTTTTGGTCAGGGCGCCCGCCACGACGGTGGCCAGGTCCCGGATCTTGAGATCGGGCACCGACGCGTCGTCGCCGGACTGGGCGCACTTCAGGTGGATCATGCACTTGGGGCATGCGGTCACCAGGGTGTCGCTCCCCGTGTCCGCCGCAGCGGTCAGCAGATCCGTCTGGATGCGCTTGGATGCCTGGTTGCACGCCAGCCAGTTGCCGGCGCAGCAGGTGGCGCCGCCCCTGTTGCGGGGCAGCTCCCTGAGTTCGAGACCCGGCACCGCCTGCAGGGCGGCCCGCGGCTCCTCGTATTTTTCCTGGTGCCGGCCTAACCGGCACGGATCCTCGTAGGTCACCCTCATTTCCGACGCGGCCAAGTCCAGTTCGCCGGAATGTTCGGCCACCAGTTCGGCCACGTGGATCACCCGGCAGCCGGGCTGCCCGAAGCGCCGCTGGTATTCGTTGATCAGGGTGAGCTGGCATTCGGGGCAGACGGTCACTACCAGTTCGGGCTCGGCTTCCTCGAACATCCGCACGTTGCGGGCGGCCAGCTGTTCGAAGGTTTCATCGTCGCCGGTCCAGAGCTGGTCGTGGCCGCAGCACCGTTCGTCCCCGCGCACGGCCGGAGCCATACCCAAGGCGTTGAGGATGCGGATGGTGCCCTTGACCGCGTCCAGGGTCGCAACCCCGTTTTCGGCGAAGAAGACGTCGAAATAAGGGGTGCAGCCGGTCCAGAGCAGGACCTTGCCGCCCGGATCGGTCCGCAGATCCTCATCCTCCAGCCAATCCAGGCGCTGCTGGGGCATGTCGGCCTGGGACTGGAGCGCTACCACCGAGTCGATGGCGCTGCAGCGGGTGGATGCGGGTTTTTCCCCTCTTTCACGCGAAAGGCGCCGCAGTTGGGGCACCGATGGAGAGATGGGCACCTCTTGGGGACAGCGCTGGTCGCACTGCATGCAGGTCAGGCAATCCCAGAGGGCCTCTGTTGTCGACACGGGCCGGCCCTCGGCCAGACGACGCATAAGCCGGCGGGGCGAGAGCGATTTGTTGTAGCGGGCCACCGGGCAGACACTGGTGCATTTGCCGCAATCCAGGCAGCGAAGAACCTGGGTGGAAGGCGCGGTCATGACGGACTCACCTCCACCTCGGCACCCACGGGTCGAGCAGCGAATTCGGTGTCGCCGATCTCCCCGCGCAGCGGACTGGGACCCAGCTCGGTGATGCGGGCCACGAACTCGTCGATCAGGGCAGCCCAGCGGGGGCCTTCGGCCGCGGACACCCATTCCAAGCAGACCCGGTCGGTTTCCAGGCCGAGCATCCGCAGCAATTCCTTCGTGACGTCGAATTGCTTGATGGCCCAGTGGTTGCCGAAGATGTAGTGGCAGTCGCCGATGTGACAGCCGCTGATCAGCACCCCGTCGGCCCCCATGCGAAAGGCCTGCAGCACATGGGTGGTGTTCACCCGGCCCGAGCACATGGTGCGGATCACCCGGATGCTGGGCGAATGGGCTATGCGGCTGGTGCCGGCCGTATCGGCACCGGCGTAGCTGCACCAGTTGCAGGCGAAGACCACGATGCGGGGATCGAATCGTTCGTTCATTTCGCATCCTCCCACTGCAGGAGGGAAACCATCATCGATTCGATCTGGTGGTCGGTGAAGTGGTGCGCGGTTATGGCCCCGCTGGGGCACCAGGCCACGCATGTGCCGCAGCCCTTGCAGGAGGCCTTGTTGATCGTCGCCACCGGTACTCCCAATTCACCCGTTACCAGGATGGGCGCGTGGAATTCGCAGATCTCCAGGCAGGTGCCGCAGCCACGGCACCGACTGGGATCGACCTCGGCCACGGTGGGTTCGAGGGCCAGTTTTCGGCGCGCCATGACTTGGCCCGCCTTGCCGGCAGCGGCGGCCGCCTCGTTGAGGGAGTCGCTGATGGCCTTGGCCCCCACCGCCGAGCCGCAGACGAAAACCCCGTCCACCACCGTCTCCACCGGCCCGAGTTCGGGGTGGCGCTCCATGAAGAAACCATCGGGGCCCACTGGCACCTTGAGGATCTCCCGTAAACGGCCGACCACTTCGGTGTCCGGCACCAGGCCTACGGCAAGCACCACCAGGTCGGCCGGCGCCTCGATGTCCCGACCCAGCATGACGTCGTACGCCACCACACCCCTGGCGGCTGTCCTGGTGCCCACCACCTGCGGGGATTTGTCGCCGGGCACCCGGATGAAGAGCACTCCTTCCCCCCTGGCCTTCCGGTACAGTTCTTCGGCGCCGGGAGAAACACACCGCATGTCCCGGTACAGCACCGTGATCTTCACCCCGCGCCGGGAAAGGCTCAGGGACTGTTCCACCGTGACAGGGCAGCAGAAGCGGCTGCAGCCCGGGTTGCAGCCTTCGTCCGGTCGGCGTGATCCCACGCACTGTATGA
>CBDURF010000124.1:0-10657 GCA_965369705.1 uncultured bacterium | reverse complement strand
CCTCCAAGAGACGAAAACTTTGGTCTGTGAGCCGCTAGGAGATGTTAGTCTAAGAAATAAATACGGGCAATATTGATCTATTTAGTAGGAATTCACCGGTCTCCCCACTTGGCAAAAATGCGTCAAACGTGGTTGCGCAGCAACAGCTCGTTGGGATGGGGATGGAGATAGGTCTGTCCGGCCAAACCGGCCCCCTCATGAAGTTCGCTGAAGTGGGCAAGCAGGGTCAGGGGAACCATTAGGGGAATCAAACCGGAGCGGTACTCATCGATCAGGCGAAGCACTCTGGTCCTTTCCGGTGCCGCAAGATGATCCCGCAGGCATACAGCCAGACGCCGCATGGCCTTTGAATGCCGCCCAACCGTAGCCTTGACCGCCATGGCCTCCATGAATCCGGCCATGTAAAGCGCCTTGAACTCGCCTCGTGGATGCCGGCCGATCGCCGCGGTCAATTGCTCGAGTTGCTTGAGATGTTTGGGACTGTGGGCCATCAGCAGGTATTGTTCCCGACCGTGGAACTCCACCACCGTGCCGCGATTCCAGCGCCCGGCGAAGACCATTTTCAGCCGGTGGTAGGCGAACACTCGTTCCACGAAGTTCTCCCGCAGAACCGGATCTTCCAGGCGTCCCTCTTCTTCCACAGGCGCCAGGGGATTCTTACGCCTGAATTCCGAGGCAAACAGGCCGCTGCCGTGATCTCCCACCCGGCCCTTTTCGTCGAAGACTTCGACCCCGAATACTCCGCAACTGGGCGAATTCTTCTTGAAGACGAACCCGCACGGATCCTCCGCCTTCAACTCCCGCACCTTGGCCCGGGACCAGCGATTCATCCTCGCGGTCCAGTCACTTCCGGTTTCCGAAGCGATCATCCGGGGCGCGTCGGCCCGGCCCTCCAGGCGCACGGTTTCACGCGGGGTGTCCATGCCCACGCCGACCTCGGGGCAAACCTTCACCAGAGTGAAGAAACGGGCAAGCGTATCCACCAGGTAGGGGAATCTTCTGTGCCCGCCGTCGTACCGGACCTCATCGCCCATCAGGCAGGCGCTGACACCCAGTCTCATTTCACCGAGGTCATGATCGTCAGGCATGGATTCACCTCCCGGGGTCGGGCGTTCGCGGATCGCAAAAGGCCTCCACCCCGAAGGATGGAGGCCTTTGCCATGAGAATCAACCTTTTCGGACAGGTGTATGAAACACCTACTTGATCAACAGGGGCGCGATCACCACGCTGATCACCGACATCAGCTTGATCAGGATGTTCAGGCTGGGACCGGCGGTGTCCTTGAAGGGATCGCCCACCGTGTCGCCCACCACGGCCGCCTTGTGGGCATCGCTGCCCTTGCCGCCGAAATGTCCGCCCTCGATGTGCTTCTTGGCGTTGTCCCAGGCGCCCCCGGCGTTGGACATGAACAGGGCCATCAGCACGCCGGTGGCCGTCACCCCGGCCAGAAGGCCGCCCAGCATTTCAGGTCCGCCCAGAAAGCCGACGAGAACCGGGGTCCCGATGGCGAGCAGGCCCGGCATGATCATTTCCTTGATGGCCGCCGCGGTGGAGATGTCGACGCAGCGGCGGAAGTCGGCCTCGGCCTCACCCTCCATCAATCCGGGGATCTCCCTGAACTGGCGGCGCACCTCTTCGATCATCTTGAAGGCCGCGCGACCTACCGCATTCATGGCGAAGCTGGAAAAAAGGAAAGGAAGCATGGAACCCAGGAACAGGCCGACGAGAACCACCGGTACCAGCAGATCGATCTTATCCAGGCCGACCAGCTGCTGGTAGGCGGCGAACATGGCCAGAGCCGTCAAGGCGGCCGAACCGATGGCGAAACCCTTGCCGATGGCCGCGGTGGTATTACCCACGGCATCGAGTTTGTCGGTGCGGGCGCGCACTTCTTCGCCGAGACCCGCCATTTCGCTGATCCCGCCGGCGTTGTCGGCGATGGGACCGTAAGCGTCCACGGCCAGCTGAATACCCGTGGTCGAAAGCATGCCCAGAGCGGCGATCGCGATGCCGTAAAGGCCCGCGAAATGGTGAGCCACCAGGATCACGACGCCCAGCACGATGATCGGCAGGGCGGTGGACTGCATCCCCAGACCCAGGCCCCCGATGATGTTGGTGGCCGCACCGGTCTCGCTCGCCTTGGCGATGCCCCGAGCCGGTTTCTTGTCCTCGGCCGTGTAGAATTCGGTGATCATGCCGATGGCGATTCCTCCGCCCAGACCGACGACCGTGGCGATGAACACGCCCATGGCCTTGTCACCGGGCAGCATCTGCTGGATCACGAAATAGGAAGCGATGACCATGATCGCGCCCGCGCCGAAGGTGCCGATATTCAAGGCCGCCTGCGGGTTGCCGCCTTCCTTGGTCCTGACGAAGAAAGTCCCCGCGATCGATACCACGATGCCGACGGCGGCCAGCATCAGCGGCAACAGCACGGCGGCGAGGGTACCGGGCAGGAAAGCCACGCCCAGGATCATCGAGCTGACGATGGACCCGACGTAGGATTCGAAGAGGTCCGCGCCCATGCCGGCCACGTCCCCCACGTTGTCGCCCACGTTGTCGGCGATCACGGCGGGGTTGCGGGGATCGTCCTCAGGAATCCCGGCCTCGATCTTGCCCACGAGGTCCGCCCCCACGTCGGCCGCCTTGGTGTAGATACCGCCACCCACGCGGGCGAACAGGGCAATGGAACTGGCGCCGAGCGAGAACCCGGAAATGACCTGCAGGATTCGCGAGATGTCCCAGCCGGGGGTGTTGCCGAATAATTTGGTATAGAGGATGAAGAGCAGGCTCAATCCGATCACGGCCAGGCCGACCACGACCATGCCCATGACCGCCCCACCACTGAAGGCCACATCAAGGGCCTTGTTCAAGCTGGTCCTCGCGGCGCTGGTGGTGCGGACATTGGCCAGGGTGGCGATCCTCATGCCGAAAAAGCCGGCCAGGCCGGAGGCGAAGGCCCCGAGCACGAAACTCAGGCTAATGAGGGAGTGGGAATTGTCGAGCTTCGCGTTTCCGACCGCCAGAAGAGCAGCCACCACGACCACGAAAATGCCCAACACCTTGTACTCGCGGGATAGGAAGGCCATGGCGCCCTCCTGGATGTGGCCGGCGATGACCTGCATTTTCTCATTACCGGCGTCCTGGCCCTTGACCCACTGGGCCTTGTAGAGGGCAAAAAGAAGCGCCAGTACACCGGCGGCGGGGATGAGGTAAATGAGGCTATTCACGCTTTTCCTCCTGCAATGGAAATGATTCCGCGAAATGGACCCGGAATTGCGATTCAAAAGAGCAGACGCCCACTAGGAGGCGTCTGCCCGCAAATCGCTGGTATGGTAGCAAATCCATCCTATTTACGCAAGAAACTTCCCTGGAAGGGCCTGTTTCCCACCTACTTGCCCGTGATCTCGACCAGTTCCACCTCGAAGCACAGGGTCGCGTCGGCCGGAATCTTGGGGCCGCTGCCCCGCTTGCCGTAAGCCAGGACGGGCGGGATGATCAGACGGGCCTTGGTGCCCACCTTCATCCCATCGAGGCCCAGATCCCAGCCGGGAATCACCATGCGGGCCCCCAGGGTGAAACTGTAGGGGCGGCCGGCGTTGCTGGATGAATCGAACTGCTCGCCCTTGGCGCCGTTCTCCCAGACCCAACCCGTGTACTCGACACTGATGTTGTCCCCCGCTTCGGCGGCCGGTCCCATTCCCGCGGACAGGATCTCCACCTCCACCTTGGGCAGATCGACGATTTCCACGTCGAAGATCAAAGTGGTGTTGGGAGGAATCAGGGGCGGACGTCCTTGGGGACCGTACCCCAAGTCGGGTTCGATGATCAAGGTGCGCTTGCCGCCGATCTTCATGCCCGGCAAACCCTTTTCCCAACCTTGGATCACAAAGCTGCGGCCGAGCGGAAACCCGATGGGATCCCCTCGTTCGACCGAACTGTCGAATTGCTCTCCCTTTTCCCCGTTCTCGTACAACCAGCCGATGTAATGCACCAGAACGAAATCGTCCGGCTGGACTTCGGCTCCCTGCCCGATCACTGAATCGACATAGGAAAGTCCGGGTATGATTTCCACGGGGCCTGCAGCTTCTTCCTGCTTGCTGCAGCCGGCCAAGGCCACGGCCAGGACCAGCAGGGCGGCCAGGGCCGCGGTCAGGATCGTGCGCATGGTCATCCTCTCGGAATAGGTGGCGGACGGAAGCGCTTATCCGTCCGTAATGTTCGAACGATGGGGAAATCTCACACAACAGGTGCGAAAATGCAATAGGTCCTTCGAGCCCCCGCCTTCGTCAGCTTCAAACGCGGCGCGAACGCGTGATCTCCTCGCGGTTGACCTGGAAATACTCCCAGCTGAACACCAGGGCCAGAGAGCCGAAGAAAGCGAGCACCGTCAGGATGGCGGCCGCCCGAAATTTTCGGGGCCGCACCGGCTTATCGGAGACGGTGATCCTGCCCACCTGTTCCAGGGGGAAGATGATGTCCAGTTTGACCTTCTCCCCGTCCAAATCGTTCTGCAGCATGGACCGGTCATGGGGAAGTTCCTTGTTCAGGCGAATTTCCAGGTCGCCGATCTTCTGCCTGATATCGTCTTCCTTCTTGGTCAGGACCAACTCCCCGACCAGCTTCAGCCTGGCCATCTCCTGTTCGTTGGCCGTTATCCTGGCCTGCAGGCTGTCAGCCTTGACACCACCTTCGTAGATGGCCATGCTCAACCCATTGACCGTCACCAGCAGGTCGCCCACGCGGCCGGCCTGTTCCCGGCTGGCCGTCTGCTTGAGGACCTCGCCCACCGGATCATCCGTTTCCCGGACCGGATCCGGCCCGCCTGAAGTGTCCTGCTCGGCTTGGAGGGCGATGGCCAGCATCTTCTCGGCTGAGATGAGCCTCTCCCTGGCCGAGGCGACCTCCACCAGCGTGTTTTCCGCGGCCCGCCCGCGCCAGGCGTTCTCTTCGACCAATGTCTTCAGGTCCAGATCAAGTTTCTTGTATTCGTATTCAATCAACTTCAATTCACCCTGCATCTGCCCGATTTCCAGGACGACCTTCTCTTCCTTGGCCGCCACCAGTTCGATGTCGTGGACGATCCGCCGCATCCGGACATGAATGCCTTTCCTGGTGAGATTGAGATCGCTGCTGAGTGTGTCGGAGAAGCCCTGGGTGTTGAACGAGGCCATGGCTCCGTCGAGGATGGCAACCGCCAGCCCGGGATCGTTGGAGAGATTGGTCAGGGTGATGACGTCGCCCCCGGGCATGAACTGGATCGCGCTGGGCACGAACTCCGCGCGGATGACCGGCGCGACCTTCATGTCCGCGAAGCGGCCCTCTTCCCTCATATCCTGCCAGTAGAGGGCGGATTGGAAGAATTGAATGATGTCCTCGCGAACCCAGCCGCGCAGTGGACTGCCCTGTTCCGTGTAGGCGACGATGCCCGGCCGGATTTGCACCGAGGAACGGTACAACGGTTTGATCACGATCCCATACCCGATGCCCGCGACAAGGCCGAGGGCCGTGATCACGGCGATGAGTATGCGCCCCCTGTACAGGATGTTCAACAGGGCCGGCAGCGTGAAGACGAAACGGTCCTCGGTGTTCAAATCCATATCCTTTCCAGTTCCCCGGGGACGGGGAGGACAAGCGGCCGTCCGGTCTCAGCCGAGCAACTTGTCGAGCCGGCGGGTGGAATCCTTCAGCACCTGCTCATGCAGGGATTTGCCGTGGGAATCCATGGTCACCACGACGGGAAATCTCTCGACCCGGAATTCCCAGATCGCTTCGGGCGCGCCGAACTTGTCGGCCAGATGGACTCCCGTGACCTCGATCACGCGTTCGGCCAGGACCTGGGCGGCCCCGCCGATGGCGTGCAGGTAGACCGCGCCGACCTTCTTGCAGTATTTCAGGGTCTTGGGCCCCATGCCGCCCTTGCCGATGACGGCCCGGATCCCGAACTGTTCCATGAGGGGCCCCTGGTAGGGCTCCTCCCGGATGCTGGTGGTCGGACCGGCGGCCTTGACGACCCACTTGCCCTTTTCCTTCACCACTACGGGCCCGCAGTGGTAGATGATGCTGTCCTTGAGGTCCACCGGAGGCTTGCCGCCGTCGTGCAGGTACTTGTGAACGGCATCTCGCCCCGTGTAGATCATACCGGTTATCTCGACCCGGTCCCCCACGTGCAGAGCGCGGATCTTCTTTTCGGTGAAAGGAGCTTCCAGCAACATGATCCTGCCTCCTAAGATTCGTAGAGCCAGCGGGAAATCCTGCCGCTCTGGCTCATCATGAATCCGTTCCGACGGAAAGCCCAGCACATGTAGGCCACCGAAACGAAAAACGATGCGGGCACCCGGTTGCGGTGGGTGATCTTCACACCCATCAACGTCGTCTCGCCGCCGAAACCCATGGGGCCGATGTTCAGGCCGTTGCCCTCTTTCATGATCCGATTTTCCAGCTTGGCCAACGTCGGATTCTCGTTCTTGTCGTCGAGCAGACGGAACAGGGTTTCCTTGGCCGCCACATAGCCGGAACCCCGGTCGCCGCCGATGCAGACGCCCAGGATACCCGGGCCGCAGCCCTTGCCCTGGGCCTGGATCAAGGCGTCGAGCAGACAGCGGCGGACGCCCTCCAGATCACGCCCGGCGCCGATCCTGTTGTCGGGCAGGCTGTACTGGATGCTCGAATTCTCACAGCCGCCGCCCTTGAGTATCATCCGCACCCGCAGGGATTTGCCCTTGGCCGGATGGAAGTGGAAGGACGGGCTGCCGGGCCCGAGATTGTTCCCCGAGTTCTTCCCGGTGATGGAGTCCACCGAGTTCTGCCGCAGGTACCCGACCTTGGTGGCCTGGACGACCGCTTTCTCGTAGGCCTTGCGGAACGTGCCTTCATCGCACCATTCCGGCAGGTCGGCATAACAGATGATCACCCCGGTATCCTGGCACAGGGGCTGGGATTTTTCCTTGGCCATGATGATGTTGTCGCGGATCACCTCGAGGGCGTAGCGGCCGGACGATCCCTTCTTCTCCCGGCGCAGACCCTGGTGGACCGCCCGGATGACATCTCCTGGCAATTCGGTGGATGTGCGGCGAATGAGTTCAAGAAAATTCTCTTGAAGAACGCGGGCATCGACTCCGGACATCTTGCCGGCCATGAGGGACTCCTTGGTTTTGGGAGAAACCATGATTTTCAACAAGATAGTAGCCTCGTAACGGTGCGAGGTCAAAGGTATGATTGGCCGACCGCCCCACCCGCCGGAATATTTTTCGGTTTGCGGCGTGACCGGAAGGCCCAGGGCTTTTATGATGGATCCCGACGCCCCGGCCACCCGAATCCCTGACCATCCGGAGACCGACTTGGAATACCTGTTGCTAGGAGCCGGCCTGCAGGGCACCGCCATCGCCTTCGACCTGTTGCATCACGCCCCGGGCACGAAAAAACTGGTGATCGTCGATGCGAACCAGGAGAACCTCACTGTCCTGGAAGACCGCCTGGACGACAGTCGGGTGACCACGGTATGCGCCGACGCCCGCGACGCCGCCGCGTTGGCCCCGCTGATGGACACCGCCGACGTGGCGGTCAGCGCCGTCAACTACTGGTTCAACGCCACCCTGGCCGCGATGGCCGTGGAGGGCCGGGCGCATTTTCTGGACCTGGGAGGCAACAACGACATCGTGGCCCAAGAGTTCGAGCTGAACGATCAGGCCGCCGCCCAGGGTGTCACCATCATCCCCGATTGTGGGTTGGCGCCCGGCCTGGCCGGTATCCTGGGCTACTGGCTGGTCGACGGTCTGGACCGCGCCGAGAGTCTCAAGCTCCGCGTGGGCGGCCTGCCCGCCAACCCCCTGCCTCCCATGAACTACAAGGTCGTGTTCTCGGTGCAGGGCCTGATCAACGAATACATCGAACCAGCCGTGGTCATCCGTGACGGACGGCTGCAAACCGTGCCCTCCCTCAGTGAACTGGAAACCCTGACCTTTCCCGCTCCCTTCGGGGAGTTGGAGGCCTTCCAGACCAGCGGCGGAACCTCCACCCTGCCCAAAACCCTGGCCGGCCGCGTGCCCAACCTCGATTACAAGACCATCCGCTACAAGGGCCATTGCGCCCAGTTCCGGCTGCTGGTCGAGCTCGGCCTCTGCGAATCCGCGCCGCGGGAATTTCGTGACGGCAAGGTGGCCCCCCGCGAAGTGCTGGCCAGCCTGCTGCAGGAAAAACTCGACCTGCCCGGGCAGGACGTCGTCCTGCTGTTGGCCGAGGCCGAGGGCTGGACTGCCGATGGCCGGGCCGTCCGCAAGACCGTCCGGATCATCGATCATCACGACCGGGTCAACGACATTTCCGCCATGATGCGCATGACCGGCTATCCCGCGGCCATCATCGCGTGGATGCTCGCGTCGGGTGAAATCGACTCTCCCGGGGCCCGCTGCCAGGAACTGGTGGTGCCCGGAGACCGGATGATCGAGGAACTGCGCCGGCGTGGAGTTGCCATCGAAATCCTGACCGGCGACCCGGGGACACCGGCATGATGGTCGCAGGCGGCGGGACGGGCGGCCGCGCACCGGTTTGACTCCGCCCTCAGATCACCTTGGTGAAAAAGCGCCACCAGCGGGGCTTGAAACCGTCCTCGTAATCCAGAGAGAAGGCGATCCCTTCGACCCTGCCCACCACCGCGGACCGGGACACGAAACCAAAGTAGCGTGAATCCGCGCTGTTGTCCCGGTTGTCACCCATCATGAAGTACTTGTCCTTTTCGATGGTGACCGGTCCGAAATTGCGGATAGCGCGTTTGCCGGGCGTGGCGGCCACCAGGTGCCGATGACCGGTGAGATCCTCGGTGAAGAACAGGTACTTCTCGGCCTCCGCTCCCAAGGCCTTGGCGAAAGCAGCCCGGTCGGCGCTGTCGTAGCCCAGCGTTTGGCCGTCGATGATCAAGCGACCGTTCTTCATTTCGATGACGTCGCCCGGTACACCGACCACACGCTTGACCAGGCGGGCGCCGTCGGCGGGCGACCAGCAGATCACGATTTCCCCCCGCCGGGGATCATCCCAGGTGGCCAGGCGGGTGCTGGTGAAGGGAATCTTCAGATCGTAGGCCAGTTTGTTCACGAAGATTCTGTCGCCGATCAGGATGGTGGGTTTCATGGATCCGGTGGGAACATCGTTCCAATCGGCGACGGCCGAGCGGAAAGTGAAGACCGAGAGCACCATCAGGAGGGTTGAAAATATCCAATGGCGCACGAGGCGGCGCAGTACGGGACAAAGATTCTGGTTCACGATTGTCCTCCCGAGTGGGATGTTTGACGGAGGCTCCGGGCCGGAACCGGGGAACCGAAGAGGTGTATCTCGTTTATACTTGGAATTGCGCTGATTTGTTCCAGCATCGCCGGGAGGGATTATATGCATGCCATGACCCGGATACTCGTAATCATTTTGATCGGCCTGTCCGTTTCCCCCGCCCTTTCGGCCGAACCCGTCCTGGTTGGAAACGGCCCGCGGCCCTCCCAAACGATACGGTACTGGCACCTGAAAGAGGAGTGGCGCGCCGGACCCGAGGGCGAGGAATTCGTGTTCGGGTTCATCATCGACGTTGATTCCGACGAGGCGGGAAACATCTACCTTCTGGATTACCAGCAACAGGAAACCTACGTCTTCAACCCGGCGGGCAAGTTCCTGTTCGTGCGCGGCCGCAAGGGCGAAGGTCCCGGCGAGACCACCATGGCCAGCAATCTGCTGATCGGACCTGACCGGCTTGGTCTGATGAACCGCTACCCCCTGGGAATCGTCTGGCTCGACGCCGACGGTGACCCGGCCGGAACGACAACCCCGGTCATCGAGGACCATCCCGAGGCGATTCTCGGCTGCTGGTTCGGCCGGTTGAGGCACGGCTCCCTCCTTCTGGGCATGACCAGGTCCACCTTCACGGAACAGGAAGTCATCAGCGAGGAGATGCTGGTCGGCTGCGCACCGGACGGGACGATCGATCCTGTATACCTGGACCTCGGAGATGCCTATCTCCAGGGATCCCTGGATGGCAAGGTGGACGAGAGCCGGTACTACAACCCCTTGGTGGGGCGCTGGGACCTGGACGAAAACGGACGGGTCTGGATCGCCCCCGAGCGGAACCGCTACCTCCTGCGGGCCGTGGACGCATCCGGCCGTGTGGTGCTCGAAGCCACCAGGGAATTCGCCAACCCCGGCCGGCCCAATCCCGAAATCAGGAAAATTCGCCGCTCCATCGAAAAGAGGTGGGCAAGTTCCGGGCTGCCCATCGTCGTGGGCGATCGGGCGCCCTGCATCCAGAAACTTTGGATCATGGAGAATCCTTGGGGCACCGAGATCTGGATCGAGTCGGCCGCCAGCCACCACGACCTGCCGCCGGGGGTGATGGTGCGCTACGACCTGTTCGACCTGGAGGGGAAATTCACCCACCAGGTGGACATCGTGGGTGACGGCGATCCCTTGTTCGACCGGTGGTACCTGACCGGCAACAATCGCCTGATCATGGTGCGCAATGTTTCTTCGGGTGGTTACGAGGAAGACGATCCGGATCATCCCCGCTTCGATGACGACTCACTCGAAGTCATCTCCTACCGGATATTGTGGGAGGAATGATCCAAGGTGATCCGCCATCGGCCTGCATGAAACAAAGATCCCGGTAATCCGCAGGAACGA
>CBDURF010000123.1:0-10695 GCA_965369705.1 uncultured bacterium | reverse complement strand
TTGTGCCTCTGAAATTGTGTTTGGCCGTTAATCCCGCCACGGCAATTCCATTGTAAGGGTCAACGACATATTGGAGGTTCCCGTTTGGACCTCAGATTTTTAACTCATTTGTTTTCAATAGATTGAATTTTTCAAAGTGCCCCCGGGGGCACCTGCTTTATAATGTTTTGAGTCCAGCCAGGATTCAAGTTGCACTATCAACAGGATCATCCCCAAATCCCAGCCTCAACGAAGATGAATTTCCATGCAACCCGGGACCGGGGAAATGCGTCTATCTTCTGCGTACGGGAATCGACACCCCTTCCTCGTTCCCCCTAAGAGGTTTCCCATGAAATCCCACCGTTTCTTCTCGCCTGTCGTCCCAATGGTGTTTCTCATCCTGTCCATGCTGCTTGCGAGCGCGGCTGTGGCCGCCGAATTCGAGCGGGAATTCACGTTTGCCGGCAAGGAACTGCTGGTGTCCAACATGATCGGCAAGGTCGAGGTGAGGGAGGGCTCATCCGACGCCTTCCGAGTGTTGGTGAACGTCCGTGGTGATGACGCCGCGGAGGATCTGTTGGAATTCATCACCGAAGACGGCAGCAAAAGCACCTTGGCGATCAAGTTTCCCCTCGACGATCACACAAAATACACCTATCCCGCCCTGGGCAGGAATTCGAGCACTACGATCCATTTCCGCGAAGAAAGCGACCACGGCGGCTCGTGGCTGAAGAAGGTTTTTTCCGGCTTCGGCGGCAAGAAGATCACGGTCAAGGGCAAGGGCAACGGCCTGGAGTTGTGGGTCGACGTGACCATCGAGGTTCCCGCCCGGCGCATCCTGGAAGTCCGCCACGGCGTGGGGGAAATCCTGGCCAACGGCCTGGAAGCCGACCTGAGCCTGGACACCCACAGTGGTCCGATCAGCGTGGAAAATCTCAAGGGTGACCTGCTGGCCGATACGGGCAGCGGGCGAGTGGCAGCCCTCAATATCGAGGGTGACGTCAACATCGACACGGGCAGCGGCCGCGTTCGGGTGGCCAATTGCAAGGGAGCGGAGATCCTGGTGGATACCGGCAGCGGCTCGGTCAAGATCGAAACGGTCAGCTGCAAGTACTTGCTGGTCGATACGGGCAGCGGCGGAGTTGAGGCGAAGGGTATCGAGGCCCACAAGGCCAAGATCGACACGGGCAGCGGCTCGGTCTTCCTGCAGCTGGATCGCATGGGCGACGGCCCTTTCGTCGTCGACACGGGTAGCGGCGGCATCGAACTGATTCTGCCCGCAGACGCTTCAGCCCGGATCATCGCCGACACGGGCAGCGGTTCGGTCCGCAACAAGGTGGAAGGGGCCGACGTTACGGTTGCGGAGCGCGATGAACTCGAGATGACCGTCGGCGCGGGGGCGGCCCGAGTCACCCTTGACGCTGGCAGCGGCTCCATCACGATACGACAGAAGTAACAGCAGATTTCAGTCGGCCGGCCACCTGCAATGCGGCCGGCCCGCGGGACCGGGATACCTCCTCCGCCGAGGACCCGGTCCTTTTTCTTTGCTCATTGTTTGGTTGTGTCATCACGACTATAGTTTGCTTTGGCGGGTTGTCAGGAACGAAGTCAAGATTGGGGATCTCCATGAAAATCGGTTTGGTACTGGGAGGCGGCGGAGCCCGGGGCTTCGCGCACATCGGTGTTTTGAAGTCCCTGGAAAAGCGGGGTCTCGAACCGATGGCCATCGCCGGCTGTTCCATGGGCGGCCTGGTGGGGGCCCTGATCGCCGCGGGTTACGACCACCAGGGGATCCTGGACATCGTGACTGAAATCAAACCCTGGAAACTGCTGGATATGGGAAGGATGGGAGCTCTCATCGGCGGCCGGGGCATGGCCCACGAGATGGAAAAGTTCCTGCCCGCCACCTTCGAGGAGTTGAACATACCCCTGGCGGTGACCGCGGTGGACCTCCAGGAGGGCAAGCTGGCGGTGTTCACCCAGGGGCCGCTTCTTCCGGCGTTGAGGGGCACCAGCAGCATTCCGGGCATCATCAGTCCCGAACAGCATGGCGATCGCCACCTGATCGACGGAGGGCTACTGAACAACCTGCCGGTGGACGTGATCCGCTCCATGACCAATGCCCCGGTTCTCGCGGTCGACGTGGCCGCGCCGCCCAACCGTCATGTTCCCCTGGAGGAATCGCTGTTGGACAGGGCCAAGGACATCATCAAGGGGAAGAAACGGCCGCTCACCTTCGAGCTGTTCATGAAGGCCTTCGACATTCCCGCGGCCATGCTGACGGAAACCCGGCTGGCGCTCAATCCGCCCGAGGTCCTGGTGCGGCCCCGGCTCGATCCCGATCTCAAGACCGAAGATCTGACCCGGTACGCCGAAGCCGTCGATGCGGGATTCGTGGCGACCGAAGCGGCCCTGGAAATGGCCGGTAGTGATTTGGAGTCCCAATTATGAAGAAGAGGGCGCCCAGGCGCAGAATCGTCTTACCCGTCCTGGTCATGGTTGTCGCCGCTTTCATTTTCGTGTTGAGTTCCCAGGAAAAGGATGATGTCGGCATGGCAGTCTCGAAAAAGATGCGCACGTTGACTTCCGAGCAGCTCTTGACCCGGGTCCACCGACTGGATGTGCCAATGCGGTTGCGCACGGCCACGGACATCCTGCCCGGCGGTTATGCCGCGGCCATGGCGCCGGTCATGATCGATTGGGAAGCCAGTCGGCCCTGGGATGATGACCCCTTCGTCATCATCCACAACCTGAACCATGGAGGAAATCCGGTCGACGGCACCACGGTTTTCTGTTCGGCCCGGATTCCGCTGAACGGGGTCGAGGCCGCCGAATTCACCCTGCTGCCCCTGGACAATATCGGAAAGGAAGGGCTGATCCAGCACGGTCAGCTGAGGTTCGTTTTCGCCGCCGATCAGCAGGTCAAGCTGCTCAACTACGGCGATGAAGAGATGGGCAGCGACGGCAATATCCGGGACCTGGTCTTCAGCTGGGAAGCATGGCGGCCCCCGGACGAGGGTTTCGACGTCATGACCGGTATGGATCCGTCGGCCTACCTGTTGTCGCCCCGGGCTTTTTCCGGACCCACCCGATTTCTGGACGACGCCCTTGGTGACCGCGACTGGTTCAGCTATCGGCTGCGGTTGCCCAACGGGCAGGCCGGGCTGGTCGAACTGCTGAAGACGAACCTGGCCTTGTGTGACGGCGTGGCCCGGCACGCGGTCTCGAAGATCTTGAAACAGGGTGAAGACGAGTGGGCGAGCCAGGCTCCGCAAACAGACGGAGAAACGGCCGCCAGTCTGGCCGATTGGGAAGAACTGCGCGGGGTGGTGGCGCCGAAAAACGTGACCAGCGATACGCTCATCAACCTGCCGGACCGGGATCTGGCCTACCAGACCCTGCTGCGATCCTGCGCCACCATGGCTCTTTACACCATCAACGTGGCGGTGGATCGTCTGGTGGCTGCCGGCCACACCGACGGTCTGGACCTCGATCACCGCATGCTCCCGGGCCTGGGCGTCCAGGAGGATTGGATGACCGAACTGGCCGACACGAATCTCAAGGGCATCTTCCTACGGGCTCCGGCCGCCGTACGGTACCTGAGGGAGAATCCCCAGGCCTTTCCCAAGAAGATCCCCAAGCAACTCGAGCGGGCGGGACTGCTTGAACTCCATCAGGGCAAGGTGAAGAAGATCCACTACTCGATCAACGAAACCACGCCCTACGGCACGTTGAAGGAAAACCTCATCAAGTGAACCAGGGACCGGGACGATGAAATCCGTCACGAAATTCCTGTTCCGGCGCAGGATCTACCTGCCCTCCGTGGGTATCCTGCTGGTTGCGCTGGTGGTCGGCGCGTTGTTCTGGTTCCAGCCGCGGTTTCTGCTGCGCCAGCTCGCCGACAGCAATCCGGAAGTCCTTTTCTATGTGGAAACCGAAGAAAAGGTGCTGGCGCTCACCATCGATGACGCGCCGGACAGCTCCTTGACGCCCCGCATTCTCGATGTGCTGGCCGAACACCAGGTGAAGGCGACCTTTTTCGTGCTCGGCCAGCACATCGGCGGCAACGAGGACCTCATCGCGCGCATGAAGGCCGCGGGCCACGAACTGGGCAACCACCTGACCCGGGACGAGGCCACCATCCTGCTGTCGGACGAGGAATTCGCGCAGCAGTTGAAAGAAGTGGCCCAGCAGATCGGACCGTTCGGAGAAACGAAGTGGTGTCGGCCCGGCTCGGGCTGGTTCTCGCCGGACATGGTGAAGATCGCCCACAAGCAAGGCTACCGCTGCTGCCTGGGATCGATCTATCCCTTCGACAACAAGCTGCGCAAGCCCGCGTGGATCCGGCGCATGGTCACCGAAAGGGTGTTTCCCGGCGCGATCATTGTTCTGCACGAGGGAGGTCCCGAGCGGGAGTACATCGTGCCGCTGCTGGACGAACTGCTGCCCGAGTTGAAGGCCGCGGGGTATGAATTTCTGACCCTCAGCGAGATCCAGGCGTTCGACCAACGGTGAGCTTGTCACGGCCGGGCCGATTCCCTAAACTGATCTCACTTGTAATAACCATCGCGTTCGCCGAGGGGGCTACTTCATGAAGTATCGGATGGCGTATTTTGCCGTTGTTTCAATCCTCATTTTTTCCGGTTGTACCAGACCAAACGTTCAGACCATCGAATCCAATTTCTATTCCAGTGACGGCAGCCACGTGGCGCCGGCCCTGAAGGACACGGTGACCTTCGAGCAGGAACTGGTGGGTCATCTGGCCATGCCCGACTCCAACCAGGTGGAGATCCGCCGACTCGCTGAAAACGAGCTGACGGACTGGCGGGATTTCGAAACGGAAGTCCAGGACAGCTATGATTCCATCTATCGCAGATGGTACCAGGCCGGCAATGTCCGCAAAAGAGTGCACCGCGGGGTGGGTCTGGGCAACAGCCTCATCGACCTGAAGGAAGCCACGAATATCGACCCTTCCTTCGTGGAGGCCTGGTCGGCCCGGGGTCGCCTGGCCTGCGAGGCCGGCGACATTCACCAGGGTCTGGAATATCTGGACGCCGCCCGTCTGGCCGCCGATCTGCGCCGCGAATACGGCCGGCCGGTCAGTGACGACATTCAGATGGAAATCTTCCGCGAGCGAGCCTGGGCCCTGCGCGACCTGGCGCTCTGGGACGAAGGTCTCGCAGCGGTACAGGAGGGACTCGAATTCCGGCACGGGGACCGCGACCTGGTCCTGATCAAGGGACTCCTGTTGGCCGGGGCGGGCCGTTACTCGGAGGCCGTCAGCCTGGCGGTGCGCATGCCGCCCATGCGCTACCGGAAATACGGACTGTTGAACATGGGACTGGAGTTCGAGGAATCGGCCTACGCCAACCTGTGGATCAAGTCCCAGGCCTTGATGGCCATCGGGGATTACAAGATGGCCATGAATATCTTCGGGGATATGAGTCTGTATCCCTACCGCGGCGTTCTGGTCCATTCGGACCGGTTCTGGGAGGACGTGGGTCTTGTGGCCGAACTCACCGGCGCCGAAGACGCCCCGGTTTATTACGCCATCGGTTACATCACCCGGAAATACGACCGCTACTATCCCGCCGGGGCCTTCAACATGGGGCCGATGGTACTGGACGTGCCCAACGGTCGGATGCCCTGCTACACCAGTTTCGGTACGCGTTTCCAGGTGGCGGGTTCACCCCTTTCCTATATCGCGCTCCAGATGAACCAGATGTCCCTGGGCATCTTCGAGGGCCAGAAGATGCAGGCCGCCGGCCGCGCCCTCAGGGCGCTGGAAATCGCCGAACGCCGCAACATCAGGCCGGATGTCTGCCGGGCCCTGCGGGGACGCATCTATTTTTCCGGCGATGATTTCAAGGGCGCCTTCATCGAGTTGAAGGCCGCCCGGGAAGGATTCCGAACCCGGGGCGAAGTCGATTCCGGCACCAGCCTGTTGCTCGGTATGCTCGAACTGCAGAACTCCCGGTACCAGCCGGCGGCGCGGTATCTGGAGGAAGTGGTGGAGAAGGATCCGGCCTCCGCCGTCGGCTGGCGGTCCCTGGGGGTGGTGTACGCCAGTCTGGGTCTGCCGGACCGTGCGCTGGCGGCAATGGATACGGCCCTCGATCTGCAGCCCTACTCGGTGTCGGGTCTCTACAACCGGGGGCTGTTCCATTACCAGAGCCGGGATTACGTGGCGGCGACGGAGGACCTGGACCTTGCCCTGCGGATGGATCCGGACAACCGGGAGGTCCAGCGTCTGCTGCAGATGGCCGGGCAGGGACACGTGACACAGGGTGGCGATCCCGCCGATCTGCCCGGGGTAGCCCGGGATTACGAATACGTCGTCAAGGGCGGCGAAACGGTTGCAGGGGTCGAAGTGGATCCCGATCTGCTGTTGGCCCAGCTCGAAACCGACATTGAGAATTTCTTCACCGCTCCCGATTCCCTGGCTCCTGAAATCCGGGGGGATGATTCGGGCGTCGCCGACCTGGAGGTCCGTTACCGCCGTGACGGCGATTTCCAGACGCGCAAGATGCTGGCCCTGGCTTACATCGACCGGAAGGAATTCCCGAAGGCCCAGGCCCTGTTGGCGCCGGGTTGGGGCGTCGATCTGGAGCCCGACGAGGAAATCATGCTGCTGTACGTTGACCGCATGCTCGGGGAGCGGGAGCGGGCCCAACTTCTGGCCCAGCAGCTGGTGGCCGGTGAGGTCGGTACGGACAATCCCTACATCTGGGCGCTAACGGCCCTGACCATGCGGGATGATCCGCGGGCGGTGGATTTTTCCCTGGTGAACTACAAGTTCCTCATGCGGAATTACAGTGATTCGAGCATCTATTCCACGGGTGTGCTGCGGGAATATTCCTATTGGATGCGGCATGGGTTTTCCAACGTGCGGGCGTCGTACATTACTCCGGAGGACAGGATGCCCATGGAAGATCCCTGGATCCGGTCTGTCGGAAAGTCTCTGAGTACGGGAGGGAAGTCTCCCGTCAAGTAGGGGGATCAGGGATTACGGAGCACTTCCAGCTGGTAGGCCAGAACGCGGCCGGCGCGGGGCCGGGCGAAGGCGTCGAAACTGCCGACGTGATCAAGGCGGGACTTCCCGATGAGGTCCCGCCATTGCTTCATGTCGTAGGTCCGCAGGTCGTAGGTGTCGTCGAAGTGTTCGGTTCGGTTGGGTCGTTTCACGGTCAGGTGGCTGATCACCTGCTCGGTGCGGTCCTTCGCGGTGCCCGGTTCCGGCGGCAGGTAGTTCACGAGTTGGCTGACCTTGCAACGGCCTCGCGCGGATTGCCACAGGTCCTCTTCGGGCATGAGCCACGCGTAATCGGTCATGCTCAGGCCGACCACGTAGACCGCGCCGGGTTTCAGGAAGGCGGCTATCTGCTCGAAGTGGGCGAGCATCGTCTGGTCGCTGTCGAGATGCCTGAGGGAATTGACGGGATTGAAGGCGAAATCGACCGAGCCCGGCTCAAGGCCGGATTGGCGGGCGGCGGCTGAAAAATGGGCCATGTCCGCCTGGAAAAGTGCCCCCGGAGGCACTTTCAACCGTCCGCGAGCGTAGTCCAGCTGGCCCACATCCAGATCGAACCCCGCAATCCGCCGTCCCCGTCCCTGGACCACCCGCAGATAACGGCCCGTGCCGCACGCCGGCTCGAACCATAGGGAGTCCTTCAGCAATCTTCCCGGAGAGAATCGCTTTTCGAGCCGGTCGAAAGCCCTCACTTCGCCCGCCGTACCGGGCGTGTAGAGGATGTCGTACACCATGGGATCGGCATACAACCCCTGACGGCCCATCAGCTGTACCCGATGGCCACGGCGATGACCAGGAACACGGAGGACAGAGCCATCAACATCAGGAACAACGGAGCCATGAACCGCAGCCAGGTGGTGTAGGGGATCTTGGCCAGGGCAAGCATGGCCATCAGGATACCGCTGGTGGGGATGATGGTGTTGCTGAAACCGTCGCCGCAGGTAAACGCCAGCACGGCGACCTGCCGGTTGATGCCCAGGATGTCGGACAATGGCGCCATCAGCGGCATCGTGACGGCGGCCTGGCCGCTGCCCGAGGGGATGAGCAGGTTCAGGGTCGATTCGAAACCCAGCATCCCGATCACGGCCAGATAGCGGGGCACCTTGGTCAACAGCGTGGCTGCGCCATGGACGATGGTGTCCATGACCTGGGCGTCGGCCAGCACCACGCTGATCCCGCGGGCGAAACCCACCACCAGGGCGGCCACGACCATGTCCCGCATGCCGTCGACGAAGGCGTCGGTCGCCTCGTCCAGTGGCAGGCGGGCGATCAGCATGGCCGCGATGCCCATCAGGAAAAACCCGCCGGCCATGTCGGCCATCCACCAGCCGTACCGCTGTACGGCGAACAGGATGAAACCGAAGATCGCGCTGCAGACCAGGATGATGGCCGTGTGATGGTTGCCGTAGGCCTGATCGTCCGCATGACCTTCATCGAGAATAAAGGGATCGTCCTTCATGAACGAATTGGCCGGGTCGGCCTTGAGGCGGGCGCCGTAGCGCAGCAGGTAGACAACGGAGATGATCATGGCGCAGCAGAAAAAGACGATGCGCAGCGGGATACCGCTGTTCAGCGGCAGTTCGGCGATGCCCTGGGCCACGTTCACGGTAAACGGGTTGGTCGTCGAGGCGGCGAATCCCGTCTCGGCGGCCACGAAGACCAGCGCCATGCCGTAGATGCGGTCGTAGCCCAGCTTCTTGGACACGATCAAAAATACGGGAATCAGGGGAATGAATTCCTCGCCCATGCCCAGCGTGGAGCCGCCGGCGGCCATGACCACCATCAGCACCACGGTCAGCAGCGGCCCCCGGTCGCCCAGCTTGCGCAGGAGCCGTCCGATGGCCGCGGTGATCACTCCAGTGCGCTGCAGGATGCCGAAAGCGCCCCCGATGATGAAGATGAAGAAGATGATGTCGGCCGCCGCTTCCAGCCCGCGGGGGATGGCGGTCAAAAATCCCTTCAGGCCGATCGGCGAAGCCTTGCCCTCGACTGGGTCGTCAAGCAGGGCTCCCTTGAGCGAGATGTGCTTGTCGATGTGCTCGAACGTGCCGGGCACCAGGAGAGTTCGTTCGTGTCCATCGATCACCTTGGTTTGCCGTTCGTAGGACCCCGAAGGGATGAACCAGGTGCAGATCGAGCTGACCAGGATCACGCCGGTCAACAGGACGAAGACGTGGGGGACCTTGAAGCGGGAACGGGAAGCGGACACACCGGGCTCCTTGGGTTCAGGTTGATGATGTCATGTGATAATGCAACGCATGATCATCCGGGCCTCGGAGGGCCGGGCGCACTCGACGAAGCCGGCGCGGGCGAAAACCGCGGGGAAACCCATGAAGCTGGACACGGGGGGCATCTTGGCCTTCCTGGGCACCGTGGGATAGGCCTCGACGACCTTCCCGCCTTGTTCGCGCACGTAGTCCACCGCGCCGCGGATCATGTCTTCCGTCAGGTTGCGACCCCTGAATTTCCTGCCGACGAACAGGCAGGGCAGGGACCAGACCGGCGTGCCGTCCAGCTTTTTCAGGACGCGGGACCGGTTGATGGAGGGAAAATCGTCCCGCGGGCCGAGTGCGCACCAGGCGGCGGGTTTTCCCTCGACATAACCGATCAGTCCGGGCACCAGGCCTCCCTCGACCAGCGCCTTCATGGCCAACCGGTTTTTCTCTCCATGGCAGGCGTCGAATTCCTTGCGGGTCGTGCGCCACCACATGCACCAGCACCCGCCGTACGCTCCCTGCGTGCCAAACAGCTCCTCGAAATCTTCCCAGCGCTCCGGGGTCAGGGGATGGATTTCCATGTCCTTGCCTCTCACCGTTCGAAGGTCGAGACGTTGGCGACCTTCATCCACTTTCCGCCGATTTTTTCGTAGGTCATGATGCCAGCGTAGGTGAAGGACCGCGTCCGCGTTCCCCCTGCACCGTCAGGTTCCGTACGGGTGATGGCCTGCCGCGAAATCACCCAGCCCATGGTGCCGTCGGCCGAAACCTCGGCGTGGGGGACCTGAAGATCCTCGTATTTTTCATAGGCGGCCCCGTCCAGGTAGCCGGTGAAAAAATCCCGGATCTCGTCGCGTGACTGCCGACTGACCTGGCCATCACGCACGTAGATGAACTCCTTGGCAATGGTCTCGATAAGGGCGGGGACATCATTTTCCAGGTGGGCGTGCATATCGATCAGGTGAAGGCGCAACAAGGCGATTTTTTCGGCCTCGACATCTACGGTCCTGTCGCAGCCGGCGGCAATCGATAGAACGCAAAACACGAGGATCAGCATTGGGATTCGCTTCATGAAAAAACCTCCCCTTCAGGTCCACCTTGCCTCAGGTAGCTCGGTGGTGCAACATTCTTCCTGAATTTGCGCATTACTTTCGGTCGCAGACTCTGCCAAGGGCCTGTTTTTGTCGTTTATCCGCATTGGAGGTCTCCCGTGAAACGCCTCACCCTGATCATCATCACCTTATCCATGCTGTCCGCCGGGGCTGTCATCGCCGACACCACCGCGCCCGGCTACGTCATGCGCTACGCCGACATCGGCGGCGGCCATATCGTGTTCACCTACGAGGGCGACCTGTGGCTCGTGCCCGAGACAGGGGGGGACGCCCGACGCATCACCAGCCATCCCGGCACCGAGCTGGCGGCCAAGTTCAGCAAGGACGGCACGAAGCTGGCGTTCACCGGCAGCTACGA
>CBDURF010000122.1:0-10776 GCA_965369705.1 uncultured bacterium | reverse complement strand
CATGCTCACGGTGCCCGTGCCTTCGCCGGCTCCGTGGAATTCGACAGTAAAGAGATCCACACCGTCCGGGATGCCGGTCGATCCGCCCAAGATCGCGTAATCGATGGTCCAGTCACAGGTGTCGTTGCGGGTGAAGTAAAACTGGCGCTGTGCACCGCCAGGGACCGTGTAGACGGTGATGTCGTCACTATGGAAGGAAAGTTCGGACGTGCACTGGACCCGGACCGAATAGCCGCGGATCTCCTCGTAGCCCTTGGTGAATGCGAAGTCCACCAGCTTGGTGCCGTCAACGCAGCCGATGGTCGTCCCGTCCTCGGGTACGGGCTCGATCTTCTGATCACCGGTGAACGTGTAAATCTCATCGATGGTCACCTGGCCGTAAGTCGCTTGACTTGCCCAAGCGGGTTCCGAGCATTCCAGTTTGACGGTGTGGGTACCGGCCGTGACCCAATTAGGTACGGATAAATACTCTCTCACCATTGTGTTGCTTGTCTGGGTTTCAGTCACTTCGCCGATCAAGGTCCCATCGATGTAGACATAGAAATTGTCGTCCCCCGTTCCAGCGAGGAAAAAGAACCCAATGTACAATTGACCGGATTTCGAGGGCTTGGTGAAATCGAGATCGATCTCGGCCCAGTTCGCCGTGTCCGCGGCAGCAGGATAACCGCCGGGGGGGGTTGTCCAGCCCCAGATTTGACGGTAATAGGCTCTATTCCCGTTAAAATTCCAGAAAGCATCGGCGTCGAATGAAGGACCCCACTCGACCAGGTTATGGCCGGTTTCAGAGTAGGTAGAGGTGGTGGTGTCCCCGATATCCACAAAATCGATGATGTCGTAGCCTGTAGGTGGCGCAGATTCCGCGTACGCTACCCCGGCACTCAAGCAAGCCAATGAAAACACAGCGAGAATTGTGATCAGACGTTTCATTACTCTCCCCCTTTGAGTTTGGACACTCTTGCCCAGTTTCTGATGAGTTATGATGGTCGTTTCGTTTTTTGCCGAACTTGGGAAGGAACTTTCCATATGTGGATAAGTTATCCGACAGCCCGAAAGGACCCCGGCAGATCCGCCCGGGGCGCGCTCGAGTGATTCCCAGTACCCCCTCCTGGTTCGGGAAGTCCTTATTGTGTTGAATTACCCGTGTCCCTCCGTGGACTCAGTCAATCGCTCCGTGCATTTGCAAATCCCGGGTTCCGGTCGCTGTGATCATCAGGGCGAAAAAGATACCCGGGAGAATAGACAACGTATCGTGAGGATGGCTGAACATGGGCGAAGAATGTAAACGGGGGAGCTGGGCGGAAAACCGTCCGGAGAGGATATCCGATGTAAAACCGCGGGGTCTGTTCATTCCCGCTTTCCCCCTTGTGACACCCTGAGAGGTGCAACCCTCATATCAAGCATCATAATAAGTTGGGCGAGAACAACGATCGCATTGTTTGTTGAATATCCAATACGACTGTCGAGATATTATTCTTAACCATATCGGATAAATAGTCAAGTGCATAATGCGATGGGACGGCGTGCACCGGAACGCACTCTTTCTGATAGACATCATCTCCTACTTAATTACCATACAATAAGATATGGGTTGATTTCATTGCCGAGACTTGATGACAAGGGGCGAATCCCCATATTTTGAGATCTTGTTAAAAAACTCACACAGCTGACAATAATTATATTATCATCTCATAAGTATCGCCCCACTCGATTCAGAGTGATCCCATCACCCCCACGCCATGGGAGGGCGACATGAAACTTCTGCTCGCAGTCCTGTCGTGCATGCTGATCGTCGGGTCGGCCGCGTTCGTTCAGGGCGGCCCCTGCCCCGAGGTCACCGAGCAACTCGGCGATGCCCCGGATGTCACAACCTGGCCCCCGGCCCCGTACCGCTGGCGCGACATCGCCACGAATCTCTACGCCCAGTCCTATCAGAATAACTACCACTACGACGATGCGGTCGTCACGGTCACCTACATACCCTGCGAATGCCTCACTTTCGCCGGACATATCTCGGCGGTCAATCTCAAGCCCAACTTCGCCTACCAGATCAAGCTGATAGGCAAGCCGACCGGACTCTGGGGGGCCGAGGGGGACGACGTCACCAACGAAAAACTCGGATTCACCGGACGCTGGTGGCGCACGGAGCCCAACACCGGCAACAGCAGCGACGCCGACTACATCGCCAACCATGACAATCCCGACTACATCTTCGAAGGTTATCTGGTTTTGGATTTCTTCATCACGGATCCGGACGGCACGGCCGAAGTTGATTTCGCGGTCGACAGCAGCTTCCACGTCCTGTGGTGGGAACACCAACGTACTCCCGGCCCTTGCGACAGTCCCGTCAAATGGAGCACGGTGACCGGCAAGCCGAGCGATCCGGCCTACGACATCAACATCGGTCCCACCGATATCGGCGTCTTTGCTGAAATCGAAAGGCTTTGCTACGGTACGACCACCATGCCCCTGGGGCCGTACGAGTGCCGTCTGCTGCTGACCGAGGAGAGTTTCCACCAGAGCGGCGACGGCAACGGCTACTGGGCGTCGGCCATGTCCTTCGACAATCTCCAGTTCGAAGTGGTCGATACCCTGTCGGACGTGCCGGACCGTCCGGCTGCCGCCCGCCTCGGGCAGATCCACCCCAACCCGTTCAATCCGCTCACGACTATCCGGTACGAGCTTGAAAAACCGACCCTGGTACACATCGACGTGCTGGATATTTCCGGAGCCCTGGTGCGGCGCCTGATCTCCGGTGCGCAGATGCCGGCGGGCAGTCACGCCGTGGACTGGCAGGGGCGCCACGACGACGGCCGGAGTGTGGCGGCGGGGATCTACCTGGTACGAATGCGCGCAGCCGGAATCGACCAGACCAAGGCGGTGACCCTGCTCAAGTAGTGCCATGGACACCAAAGTCAGGTTGATCCGAAGCAGGGTCAGAAAGTAATCTGCGGGGGCGACAGCGTCCGGAATTCCGTTCAGAAAGGCCCCCGCGCAGTGAACAACAAACTCGGCACCTTCTACGGGGTCTTCACCCCCACGCTGCTGACCATTCTCGGCGTGATCATGTATCTGCGCTTCGGCTGGCTGGTGGGCAACCTGGGCCTGGCCAAGGTGATCCCCATCGTGTTACTGGCCAACATGATAACCTTGATCACCACCCTGTCCTTTTCGGCCGTCGCCTCGAACACCCAGATCGGCGCCGGTGGGGCCTACTATGTCATTTCCCGCAGCCTGGGCATCGAGATCGGCGGGGCCATCGGCTTGCCCCTGTTTCTTTCGCAGACGTTTTCGGTCACCCTTTACGCTTACGGCCTGGCCGAATCCCTTCGTTTCGTATGGCCCGACCTGCCCCTGCAGGAAACCACCTTCGTCCTGATCCTGGCTGTCGGCGCCTTGGCCTACCTGGGCGCCGAAAAAGCCCTGAAGGCCCAGTTGCCGTTCCTGCTGCTGGTTTTCCTTTCAATCCTGGCATTGGCCATCGGCGCCCTGATGAATTCCCGGGTCGACGCGATCCCCCTGGGTGGAGGAACGGGCCAGATAGGATTTTGGAAGGGCTTTGCGGTATTTTTTCCGGCCGTCACCGGTGTCATGGCCGGCCTCGGCCTGTCTGGAGATCTCAAAAATCCCATGCACTCCCTGCCCCGCGGGGCTTTCGCCGCCGTACTGGTCGGACTGGTCGTCTACCTGATCGTGCCGGTGATGCTGGTCATCGGAGCTTCCGGGGATGAGTTGAGGAACGACCCCCTGGTCTGGACCCGCATCGCTCCCGGCGGCGCGGTTCTGATCCTGCCTGGCCTTTGGGCGGCCATCTTCTCATCGGCTCTCGGCTCGATCCTCGGCGCACCGCGCACCCTGGGCGCGCTGGCTCGCGACGGCCTGGCGCCACGTTTCCTGAACCGGATCAAAAACGGCCAGCCGGATCTGTTGCCGGCTCTGGTCGTCTCGCTGCTTTTGGCCATCGCGGCGGTCTTCCTGGGCAACCTGAACGCCGTGGCCGCCGTGGTGACCATGTTCTTCCTGACGATCTACGGCACCGTGAATTTCGTGGCCGCTTTTGAGTCGCTCAGCGGCGATCCTTCGTGGAGGCCCAGCCTTTCATCACCGTGGATGATCAACTTCCTGGGGGGTGTGGCCTGTCTGGCGGTCATGCTGCTGATCAACCCGGCGGTGGGCATCGTGGCCATGGTGTCGGAACTGGTGCTGTGGTTGGCGCTTTCGCGGCGGGAACGTAAATCAGGCTGGGGAGACGCCCGCCGGGGACTCTACGAGACCCTTATCCGCTGGGCTCTGGTTCGTCTGGCCCGGCACCCCATGACCCCGCGCAACTGGCGGCCGCACGTGCTGGTGTTCGTGGACGACATCCACACCGAACTGGATCTGGTCCGCTACGGTGACTGGTTCAGCCAGGGCCGGGGCGTGGTCACGGTCTGCAAGCTGCTGGTGGGAGACCTCATGGCCGATCCGCCGGAACTGGGCGACCGGCGCGAGGAAATGCGCGAACTGCTGGCTTCCGAAGGAGTGGTCGCCTTTCCGGAGGTGGACATCGTCAAGGACCTGGTCGACGGCATCGTGGAAGTGACCCAGGCCAACGGCATCGCCGGCATCTCCAGCAACACCGTGCTGCTGGGCTGGCCCTCGAACCCCGAACTCCAGGTCGATTTTCTGCGGGCCATGCGGCGGTTGGAAATTCTCAAGAAATCCCTGATATTCGCGCGCATCCGCCCCCGACTTCTCTATCCGCGGGTGGGCGCCGAGCGGCGCATCCTCGTCTGGTGGGGCGGACTGCAACGCAACGGCGACCTGATGTTGCTGCTGACCTTCCTGCTGACCCGCAATTCCTCTTGGCGCGGAGCCAAGGTCCACATCATGAGTCTGGCCACCACACCGCTCATCCAGCAGAAGAACGAAAATTTCCTGGAGGAACTGGTCGCGGAAATCAGGATCGACGCGGAAATCAGGGTGCTGCTCAAGGACCCGGACGAGAAGGTGGCCGAGGTCATCCGGCGCGAAAGCAGGGACGCCGAGGTGGTCATGCTGGGTCTGGCCACTCCCGAGCGAGGCAAGGAGGCCGAATACGCCCAGCGCCTCGAAGCCCTGACCGAGGGCCTGCCCAACGTGTTCTTCGTCAAGAACGCCAGTCTGTTCGTCGGCGATCTCGTCACGCCCGAGGTGGAGACCGAAACCGAGGAAGAACCGGATCCAGAGCCCGATGAGGTCAAGGAGGATTGACCGGACCTACTTCAACAGGGTCATGCGCAGGGCCTGATGGACATCTCCCGCATCCATCTGCACAAAATAGACACCGCCGGGCGCTATCCGCCCCGTGTCATCCCTTCCCCGCCAGACCACTTCGTGAGCACCCATTGTCATGGACTGCCCATCCACCAGGGTCCGCACCGCGTGGCCCGCGAGGTCGAAGATTCGCAGGGTGACGGCCGCCGGCTCGGACAATTCGTACCGGATCGTGGTCGCGGGATTGAAGGGATTCGGATAGTTCTGAACCAACGCCGTCCGATTCGGGACCGGGTTGTCGGGATCAGCGACATCGGACACTCCTTCCCACCAGGACGGCGGATCGAAGGCGTCGCCCTCGGCCACGATGATGACCGTGAACCGCAGGTCCACATTCTGGCCGTAGTAGGACAGACCGGTGGAATTCTGAGTCTTGCCGATGATCATCGGGTTCATCAACAGCCGCGTCCAGTCGATCACCCCGTACTGGTACATGTCCGGCAACGCCTGGCTTCCGTAGTAAAGGCCCGGTCCGTTGAACTTGATGGTCCCGCTGTAGAAGCAGGCATGCTTGGACGCGATATGCTGGTCCTGGAACAGGCATAGCTGGGGAGAAAAGTACTGGGCCGTGAAATCGGGCGGGCTGGTCTGGTTCGTGTTGCTGGTATACCAGCCGTCGATGGGCGAGGCGAGACTGCGCACCTCCACCCGGAAGTATGCGGTCCCGGCGGCGTAGTTGACCGGGGAGGTCCAGTCATTGGGCTGCCACGGGAAAGTCTCGTGGTAGTACCACTTGTTGTGGATGTAATCCTGATCGATGCAGGTGAGTTGCTCGGCGTCCGCCGGGGCCGGCCCGGCAATGACCGTCACGAGGATCAGGAACAGCAGGAAAAAGGAAGCGAAGAACGGTGTATTATGGGTTCTCATGGCAAGGATCCTTCCTTGGTGCAGGATAACTCCTGTCTTCATTCCAAAGATATCCCAAGGAACACACGCGTCCAATCCCGTTTGATGCTCACTTCGAAGGCCCGAGGGTGCCGTTCGCATAACTCCGCGATCCGCTTGGTGCTCCGGTCATAGTCGTATTCGCGTTCGTGATCGTCGTGACGGATCCAGATGGCCAGCCCCCTCCGCGGGCCGGTGACGGCATACCTGCACATGGATTGGTCGTTGTTGCTGTTGCCTGCGGCGAAAACCGGACGGCGGCCGATGCGCTGCTCGATGTGGGCGGGTTTGTTCTCGTGGCCGTTGTAGGTCTGGACCGCGCCCCTGACCATGGTGACCGAACCGTCCTCGGCTTCCTCGTAGACCGGCGTCGTCCAGGTCCCGATGACCCTCTCAGGGGGAATTCCGGTCGCCTGCTCAATGAAGCTGCGTACGAAATCCTGCGCCGCGCCCGTCACGATCCACACCTGGAACCCGTGCTCTTCGAGCAGATCCTTCAACTCCAGCATGGGTGCGTAATAAAGGTTGGTGTAGGGCACGCCGAAGCGTGAATGGCGGGTTCGATCCAGCCAGGCCCGGGCCGAATCGCGGTAGGCGGTCACCGGCATGCCCGCGAAGACCGCGTTCATTTCGATGTAGGCCTGGCTGAAGCCGTATTCGCGCAGGGCGTCCCGATCGTCGGCGAACCACGCCTTGAAAGGCATGCTGTCGGGGTCGACCTTGCCCTGGGCCGCCATGCTTCTGGCCAGTGAGACCTGGAACCGGGTCGAGGCGTAGTCGGGCCTTTCGCACCAACTGGTCCCGTCGTTGTCCAGGACCGCCACTCGTTCGGCCTCGGGGATGAAATCGGCTTCGGCGGGGTCGGTCACGGCGACCAGCCACGCGGTGATCGCCTCTTTGACCGGGCCGTCGTTCCAGGACGGAAGGGGATCGGCGCAAACGGGGCCGGACAGGAGCAGAAAAACAAGAACAAGCAAAGTTCGCACGAATTTCCTTTCGGGGGTGTTCGGGCCCGATGCGGGAAAACTGGAATCCCGGGCAATGGCGGGACTATACCATACTCGATTCCCCCTGTGGGAGCTGTTGGGTGGGCCGGGGCTCGACCTTCCCCGTGACCGGGCCCTGTTCCCGGGGGTATTGATTCCCCCGTCCTGATGGAGTAGTATCCCAATACCAATCATTTACTTATCGAACAGGGGGACCGAGCCATGTTGAAGTCGAAAATCGTTATCCTGGTTTTTGCCCTCCTGTTCATCGCTCAACCATACCTTGCCGTTTCAGGGATACCCGATTTTTCCCGTTCCGAGGCCTTCATCGCCTATACGGGCCCGGGGACCCCTTCCCTCTTGGTGGTTCCCGATGGGAGCGGCAGCCGCTTTACCGAAGCCCGTGATGAACAAGGGAACGTGGTAGACGCCACCATCACACTTTTCCTGCGGGACAGCACGGGAGCGTCCATTGCGAATTATCCCTTCGAGGATCTGTGGCTCGAATCCGCCGACGGCGGCTTGGCGCCCTGCCTCGGAGGATCCAACGCGGATTACAACACCGACATCAACGGCTCGACCGAGTGGGTTAACCCTCTGCTCGCCGGGGGATACAGCCAAGGACCGGTTCTCGTCCTCATCAACGGATCGGCGCTGACCAGCAATCCCGGGTTGCCCCTCAAGTTCAACAGCCCGGACATCAACGGTGACGGTGTCGTCAACCTGGCGGATGTCGCCATCTTGTCTCCCGACTACCACTCGGGTTACACTTTCCGGTGCGACCTGAACGGGGACGGCCTCCTCAATCTTTCGGATGTTCCCATCTTCGCTCACCACTTTGCCGCCCAGTGCCCCTAGGAGGCGGTAACAAATGTCCCTGATGGTATTGCGCGCGCTGCCGGTCCTTCTGTTTTGCCTAGCCGTCTTTTCATCGACGGCTCTGGCGAATGGACAACTCACCACCCGGCTACAAACCATCCTGGACGAATTCCACGCCGCCAATCCCGCGGCCCCCGGGGTGGTGGTCCATATGGAAATTCCTTCCGGCGACCTGGAATGGACCGCGGCAGTGGGCTTGGCCGGCCGCGATTCCGCCGGCCCCCTGACGACGGATCACACCTTCCGCATCGCCAGCAACACCAAGACATTCGTGGCGGCCGCGGTCCTGCGGCTGGCCGAAACCGGTCGGCTGTCGCTGGACGATCCACTGGGTCGTCATCTGCCCGACGACCAGTACAAACTGCTGGCGGGCGACGGTTACGACCTCGAATCAATGACGATCTTCCAGGTTCTGGCCCATACCAGCGGCCTTTTCGACCATTCGGCCGATCCCCGTTACGCCGAGGCCATCCTCGCCGACCCCCATCACCGCTGGACCCGGCTCGAACAGATCACCAAGTGCGTGGAATGGGCCAAACCCATGGACATACCCGGTAAACGATTTTTCTACTCGGACACCGGGTACATCATCCTGGGCGGGATCCTCGAAAAGCTGATGGACAAAAACCTTGGCGCCGCTGTTCGCCATCTCCTGGATTTTGAAGGTCTGGGCTTGAAATCGACTTGGTGGGAAGTCTTCGAGGAGCCACCGGCCGGCGCCGGGCCCCGGGCCCATCAGTATTACGGTGACGAGGACGCCTTCGCCTGGGACCCCAGCCTGGACCTGTACGGAGGCGGGGGTCTGGTCTGCGACGTACGGGATCTCGCCCTGTTCACCCGGGTGCTTCTGCAAGGCGGGGTCCTGCTCCAGGAATCATCCCTCGCGGCCATGACCACGGCAGGAACCGTGAATTACGGCCTGGGTTTGGCGAGTATCAGCCTCGGGGAACATCAGGCCCTGGGACACTCCGGTTTTTGGAACACCTTCGTTTATCATGTGTCGGAGTTCGACCTGACGGTGTCCGGCTGCATCCTCAATCACCACGCGGAAAAAGGCCGGGAACTGGCGTGGCGGCTGGTGGAGGCCGTGGCCGAAAGCGTCGCGCCGGAATCCCCTTAGTCCGGATTGACAGGCTGTCTGAAACCGGGGCCCGTCATTTCAAAAGGGTCATTGATCTTGTCTGGATGAAACTACCGGCCTCAAGCCTGAAGAAGTAGACCCCGGCGGCCACCTCCCGGTCCGCTTCGTTCCTGCCGTTCCAGAAATAATCGTGGGGACCCGGTTCCAGCATTCCGGAAGCGAGGGTCGCCACGCGTTTCCCATCCAGACCGAAGACTGCCAGCCGCACTTCCAATTTGCGCGGTAATTCGAAATGGATCAGGGTGCGCGGATTGAAGGGATTGGGATAATTCTGGGCCAGGACCACCGCTACGGGCAGGGATTCCGCAACCCCCGTGGGATACACGTATTCGACCACGTTGCTGGAATCGCCGATGTTGCCGTGGATGTCCACCGCCTGGGCGTAGTAGTTGTAAAAGAACTGGTGACTTTCGGTCCATGAGGATTCGGCCGTACACAACAGCAGCGTATCGGACTGGACACCGAGTGCATCGATCCGGTACAGGCAGGTGACGTCGAGGTCGGCCACACCAGGGTTCGACCAGCTGAGCACCCGGGATTCCAGGTCCTCGGTCAACACGAGGATGGGCGGCGGAGGCGGCAGGTTGTCGATGGAGTACCCGCTGTCCGAAGGCGAACTGTAGAAGACGCCCGGCGTCGCGGTCCGGGCCAGGATCCGGTAATAGGACCAGGGCTCGGGCTCACCCAGGGTCAGGATGTCATCAGTGGGGATCGTGAGGAAATAAAGGGGATCCCCCTGGGCCGGCGCCGTGCCTACTTGCTCCCAGGCGGCTTCGAACCGCTGCACCTCGTAGGAAGTGATCGGGTCCGGTTCGGCCGGATCGTCCAAGGTGCTGGCGTACCAGGAAACTTCGACGAATCCGCCCTCGTCCGCCGGGACGTCCGAAATTTCATGGATCGTGGCATGCAGTTCCGACCCGACCACCTTCAGGACCACTGACGCCGTATCGTAGTCGGCGATCAGGGCCAGACCGGGCGGCAGGTCGGGAAAATTTTCCACGGCGAACGTTCCGGTTCGGGAATCGAATTCCATGATCACGAAGGAGTCGCCCGCCGCCGGTGAGAAGTTGTAGATCCAGTCCACGTTGAGCACGCCATCCAGAGCGGCTGCACCCGAGACCGCCAATTTGTCGTATAGACCGTATTCGACCCCGCCCAGCTCGATGCTCAAGGATCCCGCCCCCGCCTGCGAAAAATCGCCGCTGTTCGCCAGGATCCCCGCCGAAGCGCCGGGGCCGACGATACCTGCATTGACCAGGGTTCCCTCGATGGAACCGTAACCGGTCAATTCACCCCCTTGGATGTCGACCGTCAGATCGGAATGCAGGACGCCGCCGCTGTCCACCTGGGTTGCGCCCATCGTCTGGGTGAAGATCTGATTGGTTGTGATCAAGCCATCGCGACCTACATGGACCAGGCCGGTGTTGGTCAAGGCCGCGTAGCTGGTCAGGGTTCCACCCGCCGATTCCAGGGTTCCGGCATTGGTCCAGGCATTGCTCTGCAGGCTGATATTGCCACCGGCAGCGTCGGCGCTGATGGTGCCCTGGTTCACAAAGCTTGACGTGCCGTAGATGGAGCCGCGTACACCATGGA
>CBDURF010000121.1:0-10810 GCA_965369705.1 uncultured bacterium | reverse complement strand
TGGCCTACTGGCCTGATCCGGAGCACCCCGGAGAGGATATTTCCAGTCTGGATGTCTGACGGTCGGCCCCGGAATGTCCCCTTGCCCGGGTAAACGCCGTAAAACGCCTCCTTTTTCCCTATAAGCCCCATTTGTCGTTTTCGTGAAACTGGAACGGAGGTTGCACCCTCCGTGGAGGGCGAAATGTGCCCCAAATCTGGATTTGATGCCGGAAACGGGCCGGAAACGGGCCGGAAACCGCCAGGCGGGATCCGGGAAGAAACGGGGAACCTCGTGCAAAATAAATCGGTTATACGATTCCAGGGGCTTCTGGGATTTGCCGTCTTGGCCGCTGTGGGTTTGCTGGCGTGGTGCTACCTCAACGGACTGGTTTTCGAAGAACGCCCCGTCCGGGCGAAGGCCGAAGCCCAGGAATTGGCCAGGGTGACCCTTGATTACCATGCCGACACCGGGCAATGGCCTCGGAACCCCGACTTGGAAATTGACCTGACACTCCTGCTGGGCCATCGGTCCGGCCGGAAAGCGACGAATCTGGCCGCCGGAGCGCCGGTTGGCGGCTTCGGCGGTCTTGCGGACGCGGAGGCCCCCCCTGGCCATCTCGGCGCCGGGAAGTCCTGGCTGGCGGAAATTCCCCTCGATCCCTGGGGCTGCCCCTACCGGGTGATGGTGACAGATGCGGCCATCGCCGTGCTGTCGATCGGACCCAACCGGAAACTGGACACCGATCCGGCCAAGCTCTGGACCCGGCCCGGAAACATCAATCCCTGCGACGGAGACGATGTCGGTATTGTCCTTGAAATCGACCAGGATGGAGCATACTGATGAACGCCACTTCAACCCCCGCCGTCCCCGACAAACAGTGGCGGACCGTCAGGTTCGAGGTCCTGGAAAAACTGGAGAGCCTGCCGAGTCTCAACTCCGTGGTCCTGGAATTTCTCGAACTGTCCCAGCGGGAATATTTCACGGCCAGGGATTTCGAGACCGTCATTAGCAAGGACCAGGCCTTGGTGGCCCGGGTGCTGAAGCTGGCCAACAGCGGGTTGTACGGTCGTTCGCGGTCAATCAATTCCATCCCTGAAGCCGTGGTCCTGATCGGCCTGGAAAGCCTGAAGAAAATCGTGTTCGCGGTCAGCACCGAAGGGTTGACGCGCCGCACCCTGGAAAATTACGCCTATCACCAGGACCGGGGATTCTGGAAGCATTCCCTGGGCATCGCCCAGACCAGCCGGGTGCTGGCCGAAGTGTCGCCGGCGTGTTCGTTGCGCAGCGAGGAAATCTACGTGGCCGGGCTGTTGCACGATGTCGGCAAGCTGGTCATCGATGAATTCCTGCCGCCGGGAGACGGGAAGCGCGTCAGTCGGGATAAGGAAATCGAAGCGGTGGGTCTGGACCACGCCGAGCTGGCGGAGTACATCCTGCGGCAATGGAACCTGCCCGAATCCATCACGGCCTGCGTCAGGCATCATCACGATTACAAGCAGGCCGGCGAGTGGGCTCCGGGGGCGGCGGTCCTGAATCTGGCCGAAGGCGTCTGCGGCCACTGGGGGCTGGGCCGCAAGCACCCCATCGACCTGAGCGAAGAGGTGCCGGTGGAGAAATTCCAGGATATCCTGGACGATCTCGGTCTGCCGGCCGACAAGTGTGACCAGGTGATCTGGGACATCAGGCAGAACCTGGTGGGCCTGGGCGGGATCTTTAAGGATTATGCTGATTGACCCCGCCCGTTGATCGAAATTTTCCGGCCTGCTAGTTCGGCGGGAAACTCTTCATGATCTTGTTGATGACCTCGTCGGCCCTGGTCTGCATTTCATCGGGCGACTTCTGGGCCTGGTCCACAACGCCGGTGCCGGTGCCGCGCCAGACCAGGTTCGTCGTTTCGGCGTCGACCAGGTCGATGACCAGCGAACCCTCGGTGAACTGGTAGACGTCGATCTGGCGTCCCCCGTATCCCCAGTAATAATCGGAGTAGCGGTAACCCCAGTCGGTGACCTGGATCTTTTCCTGGGTCCCGATGTGGTAGACGACCAGCAGGTCGGGGTTGTCGCTCATGGTGATGCCGCGCTGTTCCATCTCGTAATCGACCGAGTTGTGGACACGCTGCTCCAACAAGGGGGTGTCCTGCAAGGGACTGCTGGGATCGGAGGGAGGCTTGGAGGTTTCCATCCAGCCGTAGGTCTTGAATTTGGACCATTCCACGTTCTGGTCGAAATCGTAATTGACCGAAAGACTCGAACAACCGGCCAGAAAAGCCAGCAGGATGATGACGGCCAACCTGGAATTCATAATTCGCGCACTGTACAAAAGGACACCTCCGTATGGAAACGAAACAAAAAGGATCCGAGGGGCCTTGGCCCGAGAATCCCGTGGAATCAGGATGTCTACAAACTACGGCCGGAGCCCATGCCGGGCCAACAAAAAAACATGGTCAGGCGTCTGGATCCCCTAAAGGCAGATTGAAACCGATGATGGCTTTCAGACGGCGGTAACGGATGTCGTAGGTTCCGGATTCCCCGCCAACATCTCCAGTGTCGCTCAGGTCGAAGTTGATGAACCGTTCGCTGGTGCCGGACCCGAAACTGTACTGCAGCCCCGACGTGAACTCCATGTTCAAAAACACGAAGGAAGCTCCGCCCGAAAGGTGCCACAGATCCCAGTTGGAGATCTGCATATTATCCGCATCATGCGAGGGGATGGCGGAAAAGTCGGAACGCGCGGCACTGTAAATGGAAAACTTGGGCGTGAAAGCATGCTCGAAAGCCAACCCGAAGTTGATCAGGCTCTTGGCCCCGTAGGCCAGGTTGAAGGTTTGTATCTCGATGGGATCGGATTGGGAGCGGAAAGGAACCGGCTCCATAGCCTGACGGGTCTTGACGGCGTTGAACCACTCCACCGTCAGGTGATATCTGGTTGCGCCGGATTCCAGCGACACACCCCCGGCGAGAGACAGGGGAGATTGCCAGGACGCGGACAACCCCTCCTGGTGGTTGGAGGACAGGTAGGGGGGATCCTCGACACCGTTCTGGTCTTCGTCGAGGCCGGAGCTCGTGTTCGTGACGAAGACATTCCCACTGCCGAACAGGCCCAGCCCGGGAGTGGTCAAGGTGATACCGTAGGTCAGGTTTCCCTGCTCGATAGCCAGGCCGATCTTTGCCAGCAGGCGGACGTGCCAGAAGTCGTACTCATCGACAAGGTAGGTTTGACCATATTGTTGCGCCGAGTTCAGAACCTGAGCGGCGGCCTGGGTTCTGGATGACGTGGATCGCTGAGCCACATAGGGTGTGAAACCGAGGCCGACATTGGAGCGGATTTTCCTGGAGAAGGTCATGCCGTACCAGTATTCGTTGACCTTGGCTTTGCGGAAAGCCTCGCCTGAAAAATGGACGGGGTCCGCCGGGTTCACGGTGTCAATCTTTATGCCGACGGCGTCGAATTCGAATTTGACCTTCTGGAGATAGGAGTAGGCCAACTGCCACGTGCGGTCTTTTCCCAAGGTGAACCGGCCCGCAAGATAGCCCGGACTGGTGGTGAACGTGGTGCTGGTCGGATCGGTCCCCTCACCCAGCCCGTCCTTGAGTTTGATGGAGTACCCCTCCATGGACAAGGTGGTCAACAGCAGGGAGGAGTCGGTTTGCAAGGCGATCCAGCCGGGATTGTAGAAGGTCGCGCTCAAATCGTTGGGGGTGCCGACAACCACGCCGCCCAGCAGTTCGCCCTTGGTGCCGTACTGGTTGTCCCAGTAGTGGCTGTCCTGGGCGAGGGTCTCCAGGGCGGGCGTGAAAACCAGTGCAATGGCGAGGAATACAAGGTGGCGCATGGTACTCCCGTGAGGCTGATCCAGAAGGCAATGACATTTTTTCGAGGTTAGGCCACCAACGGCCCGATTGCAAGCGGGCGGACCGCGAGTTAAACTGGAACGACTTGAATGGTCTGCAAACAGGTGGTAATCCGGAGGAATCCCATGATAGGCAAGAAAACAATCCTGACGATTTCCGTGCTGCTGCTGGCGGTCCTGGTGGCGGCCTGCGCCACGGTGCCCATCACCGGGCGCAAACAGCTGAGCCTGATTTCCGACAGCGAAATGAACGCCATGAGTTTCCAGCAGTACGAGCAGGTGATTTCCGAAAGCAGTCTCAGTACCGATGCCGAAGCCACGGCCATGATCAAGCGGGTCGGCGGCCGCATCCAGGTCGCGGTTGAGAAGTATTTCCGCGACCACGGCATGTCCAACCACCTCAAGGGTTACGCCTGGGAGTTCAACCTCATCGAGAGCGACCAGGCCAACGCCTGGTGCATGCCGGGCGGCAAGGTGGCTTTCTACACGGGGATCCTGCCGATCTGTCGGGACGATGCGGGCGTCGCGGTGGTCATGGGCCACGAGATCGCCCACGCCATCGCCGAGCACGGCAGTGAACGCATGAGCCACCAGATGGCCCTGCAGTTGGGCGGGATGGCCTTGTCGGAGGCCGTCAAGACCAAGCCCGAACAGACACAGGCCATCTACATGTCCGTGTTCGCGGTGGGCGCCCAGTACGGCGCCATGCTTCCCTACAGCCGCAAGCATGAGAGCGAAGCGGATCACATGGGTCTGATCTTCATGGCGATGGCCGGGTACGATCCCCGCGAGGCGCCGAAATTCTGGGAGCGGATGTCCGCCGGTGGTGGACAGAAGCCGCCCGAGTTCATGTCCACGCATCCTTCCGACGCAACGCGTATCCGGCAGATGAATGATCACATGGTTGAGGCGTTGGGGTACTACCAGTAAGGCCGGGTGGAAGCAGGGGGGCCCCATGCAGGGATGGTCCCGGATGTCCTCAGCGTGATTCTTCGAATCGCGCCTGCGGATTACCGGGACCATCCCTGCATGGGGCCCCCCTGCTTCCGCCCTACCCCACCGGCACCACCCCAAAACCACGCAGGGGTTTATTTTTCTGGTTGTGCCTCTGAAATTGTGTCCGGCAGGATCGTCGTCTTTTGCGACGGTTCCAGGCGCGCCTGGATAAAAAATATAACTGCGAAAATCGACCCCCCGGGGGGCGATTTGGGACGACATTAATGTTGTCAATGGCTGCGTGGTTGACAACATATTTGTTTACTTTACCGAGTTTTTGACAATAAATATGTTGTCAATAATACCACAAAGGCCGATTGCAAATTGTAACACATTGAAAACAAACAAAATAACTCAAAAAAGTGCCCCCGGGGGCACTTTGGAAAAACAACCTATTGATAACAAATGAGTTAATAATCTGAGATCCAAACGGGAACTTCCAATATGTCGTTGACCCTTACAGTGGAATTGCCGTGGCGGGATTAATGGCCAAACACAATTTCGAAGCCACAACCAAGAGTTTCAATCCAGCGCACGACCCAGATGGTGCAACTGCAGCACCGCGGCGGCGGCCTTGGCGTCCTCGACCGCCCGGTGGGCGGTGAAACGGTCGGCGAGGTTCATCTTCTCCAGGATCGAGTCGAGGGTCAGTCCGCTGGTGCGGTGGTTGTTGGTCGCCAGCCAGACCGTCGCCACCGCCCGCAGGTCGAAGGCGCCGCCGGCGATGTGCGTGCGGTAGTCCAGCCCGTAACGCGCACACTCCTTACGCAACAGGGGAATGTCGTAATAGGCGCCGAAAGCCGCGATGATGGCCTTGTTGCGCGGGCCGTACCACTCCAGGAAGCGCCGACCGACCTCATCGAAGGTGTCCTTGTCCTTCACCATGTCCGGGGTGATGCCGGTGATCTCGGTTATGAACGGAACGATGGGATAGTCCTCGGGCCGGACCAGTTCGCTGAAGGTGCCCGTGATCTCCAGGCTGCGCCGGTCGAGCCGTACGGCCCCGATCTCGATGATGCTGCTGCGCTCGATGGTGTTGTTGCCCTGGTCTTCGGTCGGACAGGTGGCTTCCAGGTCGATCACTACGATATCGGTCGAGTAGCGCATGCGGTGAGCTTTCCGGTTGCCGCGGTCAGGTCGAGGGTAGGGCGTCGCCCTTTTCCCCGGCCTCGAACAGATGAATGTGATCGGGCCGGAAGGCCAGTTCGAGATCCTGGTCGATGCCGGCGGCCAACTGACCGTGCCCGCGGACGGTGAACTGCCCGCCGCCGATCTGGAAGTAGATCAGGGTCTCGTTGCCCAGACTCTCCAGGACCTGGACCGGAGCGCTGACGCCGCCGGTACGGGAATCGTCGACCACATCGACGTGTTCGGGACGGATGCCCATGACCACCGGGGTATCCAGGAGGCTGGCCGCGGGTGCGAAGCCGTCGGGTAGGCGGATGGGGGATTCCTCTCCTTCGAGGGCGAAGCGCAGCCCGTCTTCCCTGATGATCCGTCCGCCCAGGAAATTCATGGCGGGCGAGCCGATGAAGCCGGCCACGAACCGGTTGGCCGGCTTGTCGTAGAGTTCCAGGGGCGGGGCCACCTGCTGGACCACGCCGTCCTTCATCACCACGATCCGCTGGCCGAGGGTCATGGCCTCGGTCTGGTCGTGGGTCACGTAGATCATCGTGGCGTCGAGTCGGTGGTGCAGGCGGGCGATTTCGGTGCGCATCTGCACGCGCATCTTGGCGTCGAGGTTGCTCAGCGGTTCGTCGAAGAGGAACACGTCGGGGTCGCGGACGATGGCCCGTCCAAGGGCCACCCGCTGTCGCTGTCCTCCGGAAAGCGCCCGCGGCTTCCGATGCATGAGGTCGGCGATGCCCAGGACCCGGGCCACCTCGCTCACCCGCGAGGTGACCTCGTCGCGGGACATTTTTCTCATCTTCAGGCCGAAAGCCAGGTTGGCCTCCACGGTCATATGGGGGTAGAGGGCGTAACTCTGGAACACCATGGCGATGTTCCGGTCGCGCGGTTCGACGTGGTTGACCACGCGATCGCCGATCCTGATGGTGCCGGTGGTCGGGTCTTCCAGGCCGGCGATCATGCGTAAGGTGGTGGATTTACCACACCCCGAGGGACCCACCAGAACGGTGAATTCACCGTGGGCGATATCCAGATCCATCAGGGCGACGGCCTGCACGTCTCCAGGATAGACCTTGCTCACCCCTTCCAACAGGACTCTGGCCAATGCATGCCTCCATGTGACGAAGCCGGATATTCCCCGGCCATCCCCGAGAATTTCGTGTGGACAAGGCTAACACAGGCAGGGAACTGCTTCCACAGCTATCACACTGCCCTGATCAGCGGGTCAGGGAACTCCCGTGGTCCCGTCTTCCTGGATCCAAATCAGGGCGGTCGAGGCGGGCACGGTCATGTTCTGGGTGAGGGAGGGGATAACGACCGTCTCCACGTTGCCAGCCGCGGGATCATACTTGACCCAGGTGCCGATTTTGGGGAAGGGAACGTCCCAGGTGTGGTCCAGATGGTCGAAATTGCAGGCCACGATCACCTCCGCCTGGGTATCGACGCTGGTCGAACCGCGCCAGTAAACCATGGTGTATTCCACCTGGTCGATGTTGCCGGCCCGCCAATGGAAGAAGATGTTTTCGGTGCTCAACGCCGGAATATTCAGCCGGAAGTCGATCATGCGCCTGTAGGTCCGACGCACGCCGGTATCCCCGCCGTTCCAGTTGATTTTGTAGGTGGAGGTGCCCTGCGGCCGGTACTCGTCGCTGCCGATCTCCTGGCCGTTGTAGAGCATGGGAATTCCGACGCTGGTCATGGACACCACCGCGCCCAGATGGGCTTTCCGAAGTCCCCCGATCCCCTGGGCGCCGATCGAACCGATGTTGTCCACCGACCAGACCACCCGGTTCTCGTCGTGGCTCTCCAGGAATTTCACGTCGCTGAAACCGTCGCCGGGGATGCCGCCGGTGTAGTTGCTGTTGCCCGAGATCACGTTGGCCACGGCCCACATGTTGTTGTAGACGGCGCCGAAGGCGCCCACCGAGGGAACGAGTTCACCCCGCCAGGCGAAGCCGTTCTGGGTCAGGGCGGTGATCATCACCTGGTTGAAGTTGTTGCCGCCGCCGCCCCAGCCGTCGGTATGGTTGCCGCCCCACTGGGCGTCGAAGCCGTAGGGGTTGATGGAGTTGGGCGGATAATCGAAATCCTCGGCGATCAGCAGGATATCCGGATATTTGGTTTTCAGATGATCCTTGATCAACACCCAGGTGCTGTAGGGTTCGCCGCCGATGTAGTCCAAGCGGAAACCGTCCACCTTGTATGTATCCACCCAATGACAAAGAGCGCCCAGGATATGCTCCTGGAGGAGGGGATCCGTCCAGTTGAGTTCGACCAGGCCCCAGGGATTTTCCTCCAGGGTCGTGAAGTGGTAGGTGCCCGTGAAATCGTCGAGTTGCCGCAGAGGGGCGCTGCCGGACATGTGGTTTACAACTACGTCCAGGATCACCGCCATACCGTGGCTGTGGGCGACGTCCACCAGGGTGGCGAAGGTGGTTGGCCATCCGAAAGAGGGGTTGGGCGCGTACTGCAGCACCGGATCGTACCCCCAGCCGTTGTAGGAAGGCGCGGTCACCGGCATCAGTTCGATGGCGTTGACGCCCAGATCGACCAGATCGGCGGCCGTGGTGAAGTTGTTCGTGGCTCCGGCGAAGGTGCCGGTGGCGCTGAAGTCGTTCAGGTTGACCTCGTAGATCACAAGCTGTGAGCGGTCGATGGGAGAGGGCAGGGGGTCCGGGGTGACGACCTGGCGGCCGCGCAGGACATTCCAGTAGGCGGGGCTGGCGTGGAAGCCGTCCGGGGTGACCTCGAGGGCCGCGGGGTCGGTGAGCCACTCCTTCTGGACGCCGATCCTCAGCACGTACTTGTAGGTGAACATACCGTCGGGAACCTGGGTGATCAGGCGCCAGGTATGCCCGTCCGGCTGCAGGGTCAGTTCCCAGGCGGGATCATTGTCGACCCAACCATTCACCGAACCGGCCAGATGCACCGAATCCAGGTCGTAGGCCAACAGGGTGAAGGTATCCGTATGGGCCTTGGCGGAGTTGTCTGCCGAGGGCGAGTCCGGGTCCAGGAGGGTGTTCTGATCGGTGCAGCCGGCGGCGGCAAGTAGTCCGATTGCGGCAGCCAGGGCAAGCATGATCATCAAGCGGAAAGGCGTGGCTACAGGAAAACGGAACCGGTCCATGAAACGCTCCTGGGTGACGGGTGAGATAATACGGAACGGTGAAAGGCGTCATGACTTCTATAATAATAGCACATTCCGCCCGGGAAGGACCCCCGAGGGGTAATTTCAGGAGTCCTTTTGTGGAGTTTTGCGACGGTGCGGTGCGCGGGTGTTTCCGATAGCCCTATGATTGTCCGGTGTGCTCTGTTAAAATTCCAAATTCCCGTTGAAGACTTGCCAATCTTCCAAGGAGCTTGCGAGATGTTCGAATCGAAGAAAATCGCTTCCGCCTTTTCCGTGGCCTTGCTGTTGCTGATGGCCATAAGCCTGCCCGCCCAGGCCGTCAAGGTGACTTTCCAGCATGAAGCTCCCGACGCCGGGGTCGTCTACCTGGCCGGGGAATTCAATGGCTGGAGCGATTCGGCCAACCTCATGATCAATGCGGACGGGATCTGGACCGTGACCCTGGATCTGGATCCGGGCACGTATCAATACAAGTTCGTGGTCGGCGGATCCTGGACCGCGGACCCGGCCAACCCCAACACCGCCGAGGACGGTTTCGGCGGAAATAATTCAGTGGTTACCGTGCCCGCTGACGTGGAGGAGATGGCTGCCGCCGGAGCAGCCGGAGCCGCGGCGACGACCGTGGCCGCCCCGGCCGCCACCAGCCAGGCGACCGGCGGCAAGGCCCAGGTCACCTTCCGTTATGAGGATCCCAATGCCACGCAGGTCTTCCTGGCCGGGGAGTTCAACGGCTGGAGCGATTCCGCGGACTTGTTGGACAATGCCGACGGTGTCTGGACCAAGACCCTCGAACTTGCCCCGGGTGACTATGGCTACAAGTTCGTCGTCGACGGTAACTGGACCCAGGATCCCGCCAACGCCAACGCGACCGATGACGGCTTCGGCGGTCAAAACTCCGTCGTGCACGTGGCCGCAGGCAAGGACAAGGTGGATGCGGCCACCGCCGGTGGCGGCGGCGCGGCGGCTGGCGCGGCGGCTGGCGGGGCGGCGATGGCGGCCGCCGGTGATGGCGAGCTGCGCTCGGTCGAATTCAGGTACACGCCGGTCATCTCCGGTGTCAGCAACATCTTTTTGGCCGGCACCTTCAACGATTGGAACGATTCCAAAACGCGCATGACCGACACCGACAACGACGGCGCCTACACCGTCACGTTGCTGCTGGCCCAGGGGACCTACCAGTACAAGTTCGTGGTGGACGGCAACTGGCATCAGGATCCCAACAATCCCAAGGGGGTGGAGGACGGCTTCGGCGGTCAGAATTCGGTCCTGGAGGTGGACGCCAGCTTCGCCACCATCGAGATCGAACTTGGCGACGGCAAGATCTACAGCGACGACCTCGAACCGGTGTTCGACTACTCGACCTGCAATCCCTTGAGCCCGACGGAAATCTCGCTGACGGCCAAGGCACACCTGAACGATGTAGAAGAGGTCGCCTTGGTATACCAGGCCGGCGGGGGTCCGGAAACGTCCGTGGTGATGGAGCCTGTCGAAAGCGACGCCTCCTTCCAGTACTACCGGACTACCGTGACCCTGGGCGATCCGGCTGACGAACTGGCGTACGTCATCGCCTACCGCGACGCCGAAACCACTGAGTTTTTCGGGGCGAAGGGAATGGCTGCCGACAAGACCGCCCCGCCCTTCGTCTACCGTGGCGCGGATTTCCCGCCCTTCTTCACGCCCGAATGGGCCAAGGACGGCATCATCTACCAGATCTTCCCCGAGCG
>CBDURF010000120.1:0-11093 GCA_965369705.1 uncultured bacterium | reverse complement strand
CCATGACGGTTAATGAGCGCTGAAGGGAGGCGTGGACTTTGGCGGCAGTTTGATCGGGGGAGTAGGCAATCGCGGACATGATGATCCTCCTGATTGGGGTTTCGGGAGGTGCATCCAATATACGAACAAAAGACGAAAATGGCAAGAATAAATCGTGATAATCCCAAATATTTTCAATTACTTGCAAAATAACCAGAGAAAATGATACTCTCTGTTCAGCAGGGGCGATTCCGGCCGAAAAAGCTATCCCTCCGTCGGTCCCGATATTACCGTCGCCGCTTGAATTTGCTCCTTTCGGAGCACCGCCTGGGAGATCCTCCGGAAGCCCAACACCCCCACCATCAGATCACAAGCAGCGACAAACAAGGACAGAACCTTGACGGAACCGCTCCATCCTATTCCTTTATATCCATGATCAGATTCCACATCCTGGGCGCCGGCGGCGCCGTGCCCACTCCCACCCACAATCCGGCCGCCTACTGGGTGACCGTGGACGGCCACCCCATCCTGCTGGATCCCGGGCCGGGTGCCTTGGTGCGCCTGGTCCAATCCGGTCAAGCCCCCCGGGGCGTCGACGACATCGACCTGGTTCTAATGACACACCTGCACCCGGACCACTGTGCCGATCTGGTGCACCTGCTCTTCGCGCTGCATTCTCCCGTGCCGGTGCGAACCGACCCGGTGAAGCTGTTCGGACCACCCGGGCTGGCGTCCTATCTGGAAAAACTGAAAGACATCTACGGAACCTGGCTGGAACCGCGGCAGCGAAAACTGGAAGTGATCGAAATCGGCCCCGGCGTCACGTTGCCTCTCCCCGGCGGAGGTTCGGTGCGGCCCTTCAAGGTCGACCACGACCAGGACCGGTTGACCAGATTCTGCCTGGGTTACTGCTTTTCCGACGCGGCGGGCCACACCGCGGTTTTTTCCGGGGACACCGGCCCCTGCGCGGAGTTGAATGAAGCTGCGACCGGAGCCGACCTGCTGGTGGTCGAATGTTCGACACCGGATCATCTGGCCACCCCCGGCCACATGACCGTTTCCCAGGTGGGTGAACTGTGCGCCGCGGCCCGGCCCGGCCTGGTGGTGCTGACCCACCAGTACCCCGACGCCGCCGTGCTGGACCTGCCCGCCCTGGTGGGGGAATTTTACGACGGCCCGGTTCAGCAGGCCGTCGACGGCAGCGTGTATTTCGTACCCGAGGAACCTGGAGAAAACGACCGATGATGACCAAACGCGAACATGCATTCCCTACGCCCACCCGGCGCATCGTGTTGACCTTTGCCGTAGCTCTGACCGTAGCTCTGACCATGGCTCTGACCGTGGCCCTCGCGGTGACCGCGACCGCCCAGGAGCAGGACCGGAAGGGTCCCCCCGCGTTTATCGGAGAATGGGGCGAGTATGAAATCGTCCTGATCCACGGCCTGGGCGGCGACGCCGACATCTGGGACGATGTCTTGCCCTTTCTGAAGGGAACCTTCAGGGTCTGGACCTTCGAAATGGCGGGTCATGGCCGGACCCAGCCCATCCCAGATCCGACCATCGACAAGGAAGCCGAACGCCTGGGTGCGTTCCTCAAGGAACAGGGGGTCATCTACCCCACTCTGGTCGGCCACGCCCTGGGCGGCATGATCGCCCTCAAATACACCCTTGACCATCCGGCCGACGTGAGCCGACTCATCCTCCTGGACGCCGCCCCCATGCAGTTGGCCAGCCAGGAACAGAAGGCCGCGGTGGGCCAGGAACTGGCGAACAATTACGACAAGTTCGTCTACTCGCGGTTCATCAACATGACGCCGAACGAGGAAATCACCGAACGCATCGTGGACACGGCCCTACGCACCGACAGCGCGACCTTCATCTCCCTCTTGATGAGCAGTTTCGATTTCGACGTTTCCGACCAGCTCTACAGCTTGCCGGTACCCATGCTCGTCGTCGGCAGTGAATTGATGTTTCCGGGGAAAGACGACAGCCGGCACATGCTGGAGCACTACGGCTTCGGCAAGGCGCGTTCGCTCAGCTTCAAGCGGATGGGGGGAACAGGCCATTTCATGATGTTGGAACGGCCCATCAACCTGGCCAGCATCCTGTTGGCCTTCGGGGTGACGGCGGAACGGCAGTTCGATCAGTAGCCCGGACCAGGAATGAAAAAACCGGTCACCCGCCCAGCAGCTTCAGGTCGGCATCGACCATCATGGTCACCAGGCCCTTGAAATCGACCGTCGGCTCCCAGCCCAGGACCGTCTTCGCCTTGCTGAAATCGCCGATGAGCTGATCCACCTCGGCGGGGCGCAGATAGCGCGGGTCCTGTTTCACGTACTCCCGCCAGTCCAGATCCAAGTGGCCGAAGGCGATGTCCAGGAAATCCCGGATGGAGTGGGTCTTCCCGGTGGCGACCACGAAGTTCTCCGGTTCGTCGTGCTGCATCATCAGCCACATGGCCCGGACGAAGTCGCCCGCATAGCCCCAGTCCCGCTGACTGTCCAGATTGCCCAGCCGCAGTTCTTCGGCCAGGCCCAGCTTGATGCGGGCCACGCCGTCGGTGATCTTGCGCGTGACGAATTCCAGGCCGCGGCGGGGGCTCTCGTGATTGAACAGGATGCCCGAGGCGGTGAAAAGCCCGTAGCTTTCCCGGTAGTTGACGGTGATGTGATGACCGTAGGTCTTGGCCACGGCGTAGGGACTGCGCGGGTGGAACGGCGTCATCTCCGTCTGGGGCACCTCACGCACCTTGCCGAACATCTCGCTGCTGCTGGCCTGATAGAACCGGGCCTTGGGCACCACTTGCCGAACGGATTCCAGCATCCGGGTCACGCCCATGCCCGTGACCTGGCCCGTCAGCACCGGCTGGCTCCAGCTGGTGGGCACGAAGGACTGGGCGGCCAGGTTGTAGATCTCGTCCGGGCGGGCCTCCTCCAGGGCCTTGGTCAGGGAAGCCTGATCCAGCAGATCGGCCTGCAGGAAGGTGATCCGGTCCTTGATATGCTCGACCCGACCGGTGGTTTCGGTGCTGGACCGCCGCACCATGCCGAAGACCTCGTACCCCTTGTCCAGCAACAGTTCCGCCAGATAGGAGCCATCCTGGCCCGTGATGCCGGTGATCAGTGCTTTGCCTGCCATGTGCCTCTCCAATGGTATATCCCACCCAAGCCACGGGAAACCCGTCCCAGCCGCGGTTCTTCTGAAATCTACATCGCCTTTGCCCGCTGGACAAGTGCCCGGAAAATGAACATTTTTGGGGGTGTGATTCCACGACCTCAGATACCCTTGCAAGGAGACCCTCGATGGCCATCATCCTTGACGGTTCACAACTCACCATCGACAAGGTGGTGGCGATCGCCCGCCACGGCGAGCAGGTCGAACTGCCCCAAACGGCACTGGAGCGTATCCAGAAGTGCCGCGCCCTGCTGAATGAAAAGCTCGACGCCAACGAGATCATGTACGGCGTCAACACGGGAATCGGCGAGTTCAGCGAGATCGTACTTGAGGGTGATCAGGTGCGCCAATTCCAGAAATACCTGATCTACAACCACGCCGCGGGTATCGGCGATCCCGCGCCCATCGAGTACGTGCGCGGGGCCATGGCCGGACGCATCAACGTGCATGCCCACGGCCGCTCGGCCTGCCGGCCGGAAATCACCCAGACCCTCGTGGCGATGCTCAACAAGGGAGTGACGCCGTTCGTCTGCCAGAAGGGTTCGGTGGGCGCCAGCGGCGACCTCGCTCCCATGGCCCAGGTGGCCCTGCTGCTGATGGGCGAGGGCCGGGCCTACTTCCAGGGCGAACTGCTCGACGGGGCCGAGGCCCTGGACCGCGCCGGCATTCCCGTGCCCGGCCTGGAGGCCCGCGACGGCCTGGCCACCATCAACGGCTCGAACCTGCTGACGGCCATGAGCGCCATCCACCTGTACGATATGGAGCGCTGGCTGAAACAGGCCGAGATCGCCGCCGCCATGTCGCTGGAGGCCCTGCTCGCCAACATGAAACCCTACGAGGCGCCTCTGCACCAGGTGCGGGGCTTCGCGGGCGCCATCCGCAGCGCCGCAACCATCCGCCGGTGCTTCGAAGGCAGCGACCTGTTGAGCGGCAAGGTCAAGACCCGCGTGCAGGACGCCTATTCCATGCGCTCGACACCACAGGTCATCGGCGCGGCCCGCGACGCGGTGGCCTACGCCCGCAGCCAGGTCGAGATCGAGCTGAACGGCGTGGGCGATAATCCCATCTACTTCCCGGAAACGGGCACCTTCCAGACAGGGGCAAATTTCCAGGGCTCACCCGTCTCCCTCCCCATGGAGATGGCCGGCCAGGCGATCACCATGATCAGCGTTCTTTCCGAGCGGCGGCTGAACCGGATGTTGAACCCCGCCCTGAGCGCCGGACTGCCGGCCTTCTTGACGAAGGGCGCCGGCATGTTCAGCGGCATGATGCTCAGCCAGTACACCGCCGACAGCCTGATCGTCGAACAGCGCATCCTGTCCGCCCCCGCCGCGGTGGCCTCGATCCCCGCGGCCGCCGATCAGGAGGATTTCGTATCCATGGGCATGAACACCGCGCTGAAGAACCAGCAGATCCTCGACAACGCCTACGGGATCCTGGGTATCGAATTCATGGGCGCGGCCCAGGCCCTTGACCTGCGGGACTTCCAGCCGGGCCGGGGCGTCGATATCGCTCGAAAGGTCATCAGGGGCAAAGTGGAGTTCCTGGACGAGGACCGGTCGCTGTACCCCGACCACACGGTGATGAAGGAACTGGTAGAATCCGGCGCGATTCTCGAGGCGGTGGAAAAGGAGATCGGGGACCTGGCGGATTAGGTTTTCGCCCTAGCGCCGGATTTTTCCTTCTTCTTCCCGTTCATGACCGGATCCGGTGAACACATGCAGGGCCGGCCGAACAGGTAGCCCTGCCCCAGGCGCACACCCATGTCCACCAGGATGTGGAAATCCTCGGTATTCTCGATGCCCTCGGCCACGACCTCGGCCTCCAGCACGTCGGCCACCTTCAGCAACCGCGCCAGGGCCTTGCGCGTTTCCGGATCGACCGCAAGGCCGCGGACCAGGCGCTTGTCGATTTTCATCACCTGCGGATGCAACATGATCAGGCCCTCGAGGCAGCTGTTGCCGAAGCCCACGTCGTCGATGGCGATCCTGATGCCCGCGGCCTGCATGGCCCGGACCGGGGGCACCAGCACCGAGGGGTCGCCCAGCAGTTGCTGTTCACTGATTTCGAGGCAGCACTGGCCGTCGGTGCCGTTGCCGCTGAGCACGCGGATCAGTTCTTCCGCCTCGGTCTGCAGCAGGGTGGCCGGCATGATGTTCACATGGAAATGTCCCTTGGCGCCAAGACGTCCCGCAGCAGCAGCGCACAATTTCAAACAGCGAAGATCCACCGCGGTGGTAATGTCGTTCTCCTGGCAGAAGCTGAACAGGTTGTCGGGACGACGCAGGGGCCCCTCTGGCCCTCGGATCAGCATCTCGCGCGAGACGATACGACCATCGGCGAGGTTGACGATCGGCTGGCTGGAAACCTCGAGCACGTTGCCCCTCAAAAGGGCGCGCACCATTTCCGGCCCCGCCGCCACGGGGCGGATCATGCCGACTTCCTCCAAGCTGGCCGCCCGGGCCACCCGGTTCTTGCCCTTGAGCTTGCTGCGCTGGAGAACGAAGTGGGCTTTGGCCAGCACTTCGTCGAAGGACAGGGAAGTGGGACTGATTGCGGTCAATCCCAGGCTCGCGGTCGTGGTGATCGACTGCCCGCCGGCCTTGATCACGTCACGGGTGATGGCCAGGCGGATCTTTTCAGCGATGACTTCTCCGGTGGCCATATCGGTTTCGGGCAGCATGATCACGAAACGATCGGTTCCGTAGCGCCCGACCCGGTCCTTCTGGCGGACCGATTCCTTGATGCGGCGGGCCGCGCCCACCAGCACCAGGTCCCCCACGCCGTGGCCCATGGTGGCGTTGACGCGGGAGAAGTCGTCCAGGTCCACCAGCAGGATCAGGAGTTCTTCGCCTTCCCGGCGGCAGCGGGCCAGTTCGTCCCTGATGGACCGTTCCATGCCCTTCCGGTTCAACAGGTCGGTCAGTGAGTCCATGTGCACCAACCAGTCCAGCCGGGCGGTGACCTCGGCCAGCTCCCGGCTGAGGGTCATTTCCCGCCGGCAGAACTCGAAGGTCCGCGTCCAGATCTGGTAGTCGAATTCATCCGCCGACAGACATTCCCGGGCCCCCGCCTTGCGGACCGCGTTCCGCTCCTCGTTGGTCGGCGAGGTCAGCAGGGCGACGACGGGTATTTCGGGATGAACGGCGCTCAACTCACCAATGGATTCCTCCAGGCCGGAACCCGTCGGATCGGGCCCGACCAGGACCAGATCCACCGGGCTGATCTTCAGGTAGGTTAGCGCGTCGTTGAGATGGGTCAGGTGGGCCACCCGGAAGTCCGCTTCGGTGTCCGGGTAACCGGCGCACCCCAGCAGACCGCGGATTCGGTCGGCCAAGGCCGGGTCCCGGTGCAGGTACAACAGGCGGCATACTTGTGGATCTGGGGACATGGTGCGCGTCCTGAATCCCTTCAGCGATTGTAGAGGCCACATCCTTGTGGCCGTGCGCTCCAGCATGGGCTACCGGTGAGAACCCTACAATGCGGAACCTTGATCCGCAACCGAATTATCGAGGCTTGAAACGCCCCTCACGTAAGTTCCCGGATGATTTCCACCGCAGGCGAAGCATCGTTCATCACGTAGAAATGAACGCAATCCACGCCTGCGCCCAGCAGTTCCTCCACTTGTTTCCTGCCCCAGGCGCGGCCGATTTCCTTGACGTTTTTCGGAGACTCCATGATCTCGTCCACCAGGTCGTCCGGGATGGTGACGTGGAAGTGCTTGGGCAGCGTGTTCAACTGGCGCACACCGTCGATGAGTTTGATGCCCGGAATGATCGGAACCTTGATGCCCGCCTGGCGACACAGCTTCACATACTGGTGGAAAGCGACGTTGTCGAAGAACATCTGGGTCACGATGTAGTCCGCGCCCGCGTCGACCTTGGCTTTCAGATACGTGATGTCGGTCTTCAGGTTGGGGGCCTCGACGTGCTTTTCGGGATAGCCTCCCACCCCGATGCAGAAGTTGATGGGTTCGCTGTTGGCGATATCGTCCAGGAACCTGGCTTCGCGCAGGTCGATGAGCTGCTTGACCAGATCGCTGGTGTAGATGTTCCGGGTCCGCCCCGAGCTCAATACCTTGTTGTAGTTGGATTCGTCCCCGCGGATCGCCAGCACGTTGTGGATGCCCAGGTAGTTCAGCTCGATGGTCGCGTCCTCGGTTTCCTCGCGCGTGAACCCGGTGCACAGCAGATGGGGCACCGTATCGATCCCGTAGCGGTTCTGGATGATGCCGCAGATGCTGATCGTGCCCGGCCGCTTTTTCTTGACCCGGCGCTTGATCGAGCCGTCCGCCTGCTCCTCGTAAACGGCTTCGGCCATATGGCTGGTCACGTCGATGAACGGGGGATTCACCGGGGCGATCTGCTCGACCATGTCGATGATGTCACGCACCGTCTTGCCCCGCGGCGGCGGAATGATCTCGAAGCTGAAAAGTGGCTTGTCGGCCTTTTCCAGATGCTCGGTTACATGCATGGGTCCTCTTTCGGATTCCTGTGGTTCAGCCCAGGTTCGCCACCAGCCAGGCGGCGGCCTCTTCTTCGCTGATGCCCGCGCGGGCGGCGTAGTCGACCACCTGGTCGCGGTTGATGCGGCCCAGCCCGAAATAATGTGATTCCGGATGACTGAAATACCAGCCGGCCACGCTCGCGGCGGGCTCCATGGCGCAGTTTTCCGTCAGAACGACGCCGGTCTTAGCTTCCGCATCAAGCAACTCGAAGAGGAACTTCTTCGCAAGGTGGTCCGGACAGGCGGGATAACCCGGAGCCGGCCGGATGCCGCGGTATTTTTCCTCGACCAGTTCCTCGTTGTCGAGGCTCTCATCGGGGGCGTAGCCCCAATAATCACGCCTGACCTTCAGGTGCAGATACTCCGCGAAGGCTTCGGCGAGGCGGTCGGCCAAGGCCTTGACCATGATCGAGCGGTAATCGTCGTCGTCGGCTTCCCGCCTGGCTGAGGCCTCGCGGGCGCCCAGGCCCGCGGTGACCACGAATCCGCCCACCCAATCCCTGAGACCGGATCCCCGGGAGGCCACGAAATCGACCAGGCTGTGGTTCGGCCTGGCGCCGGCGCTGCGGCGCTGTTGGCGCAGGAAGGGCACCCGGCGTAGTTCGCTGGTGCGTTGATCGTCTGTGAACAGGACCAGGTCGTCCCCGTCGCGCTCGGCCGGCCACAGACCCAGGACGGCGGCCGCCTTCAACTCACCGCCCGTGATGAGCTCATCAAGGATGACCTGAGCGTCGTCCATCAGTCGCCTGGCTTCGGTCCCTGCTTCGGGATCATCGAAGATCCGCGGGTAACGGCCGGGCAGCCGCCAGGTGTGGAAAAACGGGGTCCAGTCGATGTAGGGCCGCAGTTCGGCAAGGTCGAAGTCCTCCAGGACATGGATCCCGGGGCGGACCGGCTGCGGAGGTTCATATCCCGACCAGTCCAGAGCCAGGGCATTGGTCCTCGCTTCATTCAGCGGCATCAGTTTCTTTTTCGTGGCGGCCGCTTCCCTTTCCCGGCGCACCTTTTCGTATTCCTCGCGCACCTTGGCGGCGGCGGCTTCGCGGGTGTCGGGATTGATCAAGGCGCCGATCACCGACACGGCGCGGGAGGCATCCTGCACGTAGAACACGCCCGGCTCGTAGAACGGGGCGATCTTCACCGCGGTGTGGACGCGGCTGGTGGTCGCGCCGCCGATCAGCAGGGGAATGTCCAGCCCGGCCCGGTCCATCTCCTGGGCCACGTGGGTCATCTCGGCCAGGGACGGGGTGATCAACCCGCTGAGCCCGACGATGTCCACCTTCTCCTTCTTGGCCGTTTCTATGATCCTATCCACGGGAACCATCACGCCCAGATCGATGATCTGGTAATTGTTGCAGCCCAGCACCACGGACACGATGTTCTTGCCGATGTCGTGAACGTCGCCTTTCACCGTGGCCATCAGCACCTTGCCGGCCACGCGGGCGCCCCCGTCCTTCATGGCCTCCAGATAGGGATCGAGAACCGTCACGGCCTTCTTCATGACCCGGGCCGACCGGATCACCTGGGGCAGGAACATCTTGCCCGCCCCGAACAGGTCGCCGACCTTGTTCAGCCCGGCCATCAGAGGTCCTTCGATGACCTGCAGGGCGGCGCCCAGCTCCTCCAGGGCGACCAGAGTGTCCTCTTCCACGTAATTCGCCTCGCCGGTCAGCAGGGCGTGCGCGAGCCGTTCGCCCACGGGCTTTTCGCGCCAGCGGAGATCCTCCTCGCGCTCGCTCTTCTTTCCGGCGGTGGAAGTGGCGATTTCCGTCAGGCGCTCCGTGGCGCCCGGGCGCCGGTTGAGGATCACGTCCTCCACCGTCTCCAGCAGGTCCGGCGCGATCTCCTCGTAGACGGCCAGCTGCCCCGCGTTGACGATGCCCATGTCCATCCCCGCGGCGATGGCGTGGTAGAGGAAAACCGAGTGCATGGCCTCGCGCACGGTGTCGTTGCCCCGGAAACTGAAGCTGAGATTGCTGATGCCGCCGCTGATCAGGGCGCCGGGCATCGTCTCCTTGATCGCGCGGCAGGCGTCGATGAAATCCACGGCGTAGGCATCGTGTTCGGGAAGGCCGGTGGCCACGGCGAATACGTTGGGGTCGAAGATCACGTCTTCGGCGGGAAAGCCCTCCTCCTCGACCAGGATCTTCCAGGCCCGACCACAGACCTCGATCCGGCGCTCCAGCGAGTCGGCCTGGCCCTGCTCGTCGAAAGCCATGACGATGGCCGCCGCACCGTAGCGGCGGACCAGGCGCGCGCGGCGGCGGAATTCGTCCTCGCCGTCCTTGAGACTGAGGGAATTGACCACACCCTTGCCCTGAATGCGCCGCAAACCGGCCTCAATGACCTCCCACCGGCTCGAATCGATCATCACCGGCACCCGGGACACCTCGGGATCGGAGGCCAACACGTTCAGGAAGGTGCTCATCGCCTCGACGGATTCGAGCATGGCGTCATCCATGTTCACGTCGATGATCTGGGCCCCGCCGCGCACCTGTTGGCGCCCCACCTCAAGGGCTTCCTCCATCTTGCCGTCGCGGATCAGACGGGCGAATCTCCGGCTACCCGCCACGTTGGTCCGTTCGCCGATGTTGACAAACAGGGAATCCTCATCGATGTGCAACGGTTCGAGGCCCGCCAGGAAGGTCCCCGATTTCTTCGCCGGCACCTTCCGGGGCGGAATGCCCTCGACCGCCTCGGCAATGGCCTTGATGTAGGCGGGCGTTGTCCCGCAGCAGCCCCCCGCGATGTTCAGCAATCCCGCCTCGGCAAACTCGGCCAGGATGCCGGCCATCTGTTCGGGAGTCTCGTCGTAGCCGCCCAGTTCGTTGGGCAGACCGGCGTTGGGATGGGCCGAGACCAGCGTATCTGCGGCCCAGGAGATCTCCTCGACGAAGGGACGCATCGCGGTGGCCCCCAGCGCGCAGTTAAGACCGAAAACGGCAGGGTCGGCGTGCCGCAGGGAGATCCAGAAGGCCTCGGGGGTCTGACCGGTGAGGGTACGCCCGCTGGCGTCGGTGATGGTGCCGGAGACCCAGACCGGGAAATCGTGAAGCCCTCGCTTGCGCAGCAGGTCGCGGACGGCGAACACGGCGGCCTTGGCGTTGAGCGGGTCGAAAATGGTTTCCACCATGAGGATATCGACCCCGCCGTCGAGCAGGGCCTCCGCTTCTTCGCCGTAGGCCGTGACCAGCTGCTCGAAGGTGATGTTGCGGTAACCGGGGTTGTTCACGTCCGGGGAGATGGAACAGGTGCGGTTGGTCGGCGCCAGTGAACCGGCCACGAAGCGGGGCCGGTCGGGATTGGCGGCCGTGAATTCGTCCGCTGCCTCGCGGGCCAACCGGGCGGCGGCGACGTTGATGTCCCGGACCAGGTGCTCGGTCCGGTAGTCGGACTGGGCCACCGAGGTGCCGTTGAAGGTGTTGGTGGTGATG
>CBDURF010000119.1:0-11109 GCA_965369705.1 uncultured bacterium | reverse complement strand
TAGTACTATATTCATAAGGTTTCGAAACCCAATGAACCACCGCAAGGAGTTCCATCCATGCTGACCGCTCTGAAGCAATCGTCCAGACTCACGGGCCTCCTCCTTTTCGCCCTGGCCGCCGGATTATTCGGCGCTTCGGGCTTCGTCTACGCTGCGGACCGCGCTGTTGTCGGGGAGCTCTGGTCCCAGGACGGCTGACCCTACTGCCCTTCCGCCGTGCGCGGATTCAACGATCTCGAGTCGGTCTACGACACCACCGAATTCCTGGGCATGACCTTCTACTTCGGGGCGCCCTACTCAACTCCCGAGGGCAACGCCCGCGCCAACTGGTACGGCCTCTCCGGTGCCCCGAACGTGATGTTCGGTGGCACCTACAATTCGGTTGGCGGCATCGGCAGTGGTTCCATGTTCTCCTACTACAATCCTGTCGTGCAGAGCCAGCTGGCCACCGCCAGCCCCCTGATCATGGTCGCCAACTACACCATGATCGGCGACGAGGTCATGCTGTCGGTGCAGATCGACGTCGACCTGGCCGTCAGCGGTTCCAACAACCAGGTGCTGTTTTTCGTCTGCCAGGAAGGCCTGCATGAACAGTCCAACATGGTCAGGGACATGCTCGCCAACGAACCGTTCACCCTGACCGCGCCGGGGCAGACCGTCACCGTGGACCGGACTTTCACCATGGATCCGAACTGGAACGAGCCCGATCTGAGGCTCATCATCCTGGTCCAGGACATGACCACCAAGGAAATCCACCAGGCAACCCTGGCGGTGTCGGACTACGCCGCCCAGGTTGTCGTGAACGCCGAGCCCGACGGCGTCGAGGCCTCCTGGAACCTGACCGGCCCCGACCTGGACATCACCCGGAGCGGCGACCTGATCCTCAATCTCTGGGCGGCCGGCAGCTACACCATCACCTGGCAGGACATCCCGCGCTGGAATTCCCCCGCCAACAATCCCGAAACACTGATAGTGGCCGAGGACGGCGTCATCACCTTCCTCGGGGTGTATTCCGACGGGCCCTTCAGCTCCTCGACGGCCGGGGATCTCGGCAATACGGGTCCCGGGCAGGCGGTCAGCCTGGTTGATGTCGACAACGACGGTGACCTGGACATCCACGTCGCCAACGAGGGTGCGGCCGACCAGATGCTGCGCAATGACGGGGGTGGCGTATTCAGCGACATCGCCACCGGCCCGATCGCCGAAGCCGGGGCCAGCCGCGGGGCCGCCTGGGCGGACATCGACGGCGATGGCAACCTGGACGTCTTTCTATCCCAGAACAACGAGATCAACATCCTGCTGATCGGCGACGGCAGCGGAGGATTCACCACGGCCACCTCCTTCGGCCTTGACGACGCGGGACCCGGCTCCAGCGCCAACTGGGTCGATTTCGACCTGGATGGACTGATGGACCTCTATGTCGTCAATAACGGAAGGGAAAACACCCTTCTGAAGGGCTATGGCGACATCGGCGGCGGCACTTTCCTGTTTACCAAGGAGACGGGTGCGACATCGGACGATGGCAGCGGCGTCGCCGCCTGCTGGGCCGACGGCGACCTGGACGGTCGCCCCGACCTGTTCATCGCCAATCAATTCCAAACCAACGTCTACCTGCAGAACAATGACTTCGGGTTCCTGGACGTGACCAGCACCGCCAGCCTGGTCAACTCGAACAAGGCCGCGGGCGCGGCCTGGGGCGACTACGACAACGACGGGGATTTCGATCTCTACGTGGCGAACGAAGATGCAGGCGACCGCCTGTACCGCTGCATCAACGACTTCCGGTTCTCCCTGATGTCCGGGGCCAACCTGGGTGACACGGGTAACGGGAAAGGTGTGGCTTGGGTCGATTTCGACAACGACACCTTCCTCGATCTGTACGTGGTCCGAAGCGGCCAGACCGATCTGCTGCTCCTCGGGGACGGCGCCGGAAATTTCGAACGCGTGCCCGTGGGCCCGGTCGAAGCCGACGGCCCCGGCAACGCCGTCGCCTGCGGCGACATGGATGGTGACGGCGACATTGATGTGTTCATCTCGCGCGAAGGAGCGTCAAACGTCCTGTTCACCAATGAGTTGGCCGATGGCAACCGTTGGCTCAAGCTTCACCTGACCGGATCGGGGATCAACACCTGCGCCATCGGCGCCCGGGTCGTGTTGAGCACCGATGGCGTCTCCCAAACGCGAATGGTCACCTCGGGATCCGGCTACCTGTGCAACAACGCCCTTGACCTGCACTTCGGGCTGGGTGCGTCGACTATCGTGGACCAGATCGAGATCTTCTGGCCTGACGGGACCTACCAGCTCCTCGGCCCGACGTTCTCGAACCAGGCCCTGGCCATCGTCCAGGGCGAGGATCTCGCCAGTCCCGTGGACGACACGGTCCCGACCCGCGTGACCGCCCTGGGCCTGGCCCATCCCAACCCGTTCAATCCCACGACGACCATCGAGTTCACCCTGGCCCGACCCGACAACGCGCGGCTGGACGTGTTCACCGTCGATGGACGTCTGGTGCGCACCCTGGTCGACCGCGGCCTGAAGGCCGGACCCCACACGGCGACCTGGAACGGCACCGATCACCAGGGACGCACGGTGGCGTCGGGCACTTACTTCTACCGACTGACCACCGCCGACGGCTTCAGCGAAGCCGGTCGGATGGTCCTCGTGAAGTGATTGTCAGATGAACTTGTCTTAGGCCCCGGGACCATCTCCGGGGCCTTCATTTTCCGGGATGGAGGGTTCTCGCCGGCAGACGGCCGGTTCAGATCCATGTCCAACAGGACGCGGCGACCGGACATGATCAGACCCCGGCGCGTTGACCTGAGTCGCCTTTCCCCCTACCATATGGCCACGAAACATGAATCCCTTGCCAAAGGAATCCCCCCTTCCCAACCGGGCGCTGCCCGCATGGAGGTTATTGTGTGCTTTCCCATCCAGAAACGAAGCCTGAAACGTACAGTCCTGGCCGGATTGGTCCTCTGCCTGGCCGCGGGCCTTTTCACCGTTCCCGCGGCCGCCCAGTCCGACAAGGAATGGAGCCTCACCTCTCTCAGCGATGAGATCAGGACCCTGACCCAGACCGTCAGCCCGGCGGTGGTGCAGATCTACACCTCGTCCTTCGGGGCCCTGATGGGCTCCCTGCCTCAGGGCGCGGCCCTGTTCGGCAAGCAGCAGGCCACCGGGTCGGGCATCATTCTGGATGCCAAGGGATACATCCTGACCAACAACCATGTGGTCGCGGGCGCCAAGCGAGTGCAGGTGCGGCTGTCGCCTCGGGCACTGGGCGTCGACGCGGGATCCTCTATCCTTGAAACCGGCGGCGACCTCGTGGGTGCGCAGGTCATCGGAGTGGACAAGGAGACCGACCTGGCCGTCCTGAAGATCAACAAGACCGACCTGCCCTTCCTGACCCTCGGCGATTCGGACGAGGTCTTCCAGGGCCAGCTCGTGTTCGCCTTCGGCAGCCCGATGGGCCTGAACAACTCGGTCAGCTTCGGTGTGATCAGCACGGTGGCCCGCCAGCTCGAGAAGGACAATCCAATGATCTACATCCAGAGCGACGTTGCCGTCAATCCCGGCAACAGCGGCGGCCCGCTGGTCAACTCCCGCGGCGAGGTCATCGGCATCAACACCCTGATCTTCACCCAGAGCGGCGGCAGCGAAGGTCTGAGCTTCAGCGTGCCGAGCAACATCGCCAAGAACATCTTCAACCAGATCCGCGCCACCGGCCGGGTCAAACGCGGCGTCATCGGGGTCAACCCCCAGACCCTCACTCCCTGGTTGGCCAAGCCCCTGGGAATTGAGACGATGTGGGGCGTCATCCTGGGCGACGTCTTCCCCAACGGCCCCGCCCACGAAGCCGGATTGCATGTGGGCGACATCATCGTCTCGCTCGACGGCAAGGCCATGGAAAACGGGCGGCAGTTCGAGGTGAATCTCTACAACAAGCAGATCGGCGGGAAGGTGTCCCTGGAAGTGATGCGGAACGGCAAGAGGTTCACCAAGGAAGTGGAAGTCGTCGAGAGAATCGAACCGGATTACCGCTTCTTCGAGATGATCACCGCCGAGCGGAACCTCGTGAAGAAACTCGGCATCCTGGCCCTCGACCTGGACAAGGATTCGGCCCGTCTGCTGCCCTTTAAACCCCGGGCCACCGAAGGCGTGATCGTGGCCGCCCTGGCTGTCGACGTCAGCCTGCTGGGCGAACACTTCATGCCCGGCGACGTGGTCTACACCCTGAACGGCCAGCAGGTCAAGGGGCTGCGGAGCCTCAAGAGCCTGGTGAAGGATCTGGAGTACGGTGCGCCCGCCGCGTTCCACCTGGAGCGGGGCGGGATGATGCGCTACCTCGTCATGCAGGTGGAGTAGGTTCGCTTCCGGCATTGGTCCGATACAAAAAGGAACCGGGATGTCCTCAGGCCTTCGGCCCTGCGGATTACCCGGTTCCTTTTTGTATCGGACCAATGCCGGAAGGGGACCGGCCCAAACTTATTTGACCAGCGTCATCTTCCGGGTGGAGGAATCTCCGCCCGAGTTGAGTTTGTAGAAATACATCCCGCTCGGCACACGGGAACCGGACTGGTCCGTCCCATCCCAGGTCACCACGTGGTCTCCGGGTCCCCGGGTGTCCCGCACCAGAGTCCGGATCTTCCGTCCGCTCACATCGTACACGGCCAGTTCGACCGGCCCTTCCTTTTCCACGGTGAAGCGGATGCTCGTCGTCGGATTGAAGGGATTCGGGTGGTTCTGCCCCAGACGGAACAGCTTGACGGGGGTGTCTTCCGTGATCGGAGCGACGGGATTGTAGGCCGCGATCGCCACGTCGGCATTGAAATTCAGGTCGGTGAGACTCTGGCCGTACACCAGGGCGTACGCCACCACGCCCTGGCCGCCGTTCGCATCCAGGCTCATCACCGACGAGGTGAGCATCGACCAGTCGTCGTTCACCTTGCCGATGGGGTGGCTGAGCGTTCCGGTCAGCAGGTCGAACTTGTCCGCGTCGGTCACCGCGCTGGTGGGATACACGTAGAGTGGGTTGTTGACCATCGTCAGATTCTGTGGGGTCGTCTCGCCCAGAAGTACGATCCCGTAGAAATTGCCCAGAGGCTCGTTCAGATAGGTCAGGTTCCGGGAGGGATCGGTGTTGCCCATGTTCCGCGAGGAGTCTTCGCCGATGTCGAAATCGCAGTAAATCCCTGTGTACATGGCGGGAATGGCCGAAGCGCTGTTGTTGGTCAGACGGTACTCCAGGATCACGAAGGTGTTATCCGGCGCAGTGCTGAAGGACAAGCTGATCTGTTCCACCATCAAAGGCAGAGGGCTGGCGTGACCGCCGTCGGTGAAGATGGCCCGAAAAGTCTCGTCGCTGCCGGTTGCCCCCAGGTCTCGCACACGCCCGTTGGGATCCGGATCCGACACGATCCACTCGTAGGTTTCGCTGCCCAGGCCGTTGTAATCCCGGTTGCAGATGTAGGCCGCGCTCGTGCCGGCCCAGAAGGAACCAATGAACAGATCGCTGGCCTCTCCGACCGGACCCATGCCCACGCCCTCTCCGCCACCTTGGTCCATGTAGCCGATGATGCCCTGGTCCGTGATGGTCAGGTACACATCGCCGATTTCATGGGTGCGATGGTCCGGCAGACCGACGTTCCACTTGATATCGAAGGTCTTTTGGAAATACAGGTCCGTCACGGTCAGGAGCATGGTGAACTCATAACCCTGCGGCGCGCCGGGATCGACCTCCAGACTGAAGGTGCTGGCCAGATTGTCACCCAGACCGCCGCCGACCGAAAGACTGGAGAAGACGCCCTCGGCGTCGACCACCGTGACATAGGGATTGGCCTCGATCGCCAACGTGCCGGTCACTGCCGTTGCCTCAACCACCGGGCTGGCGTTCTTCAGTTGGAAGGCCATTTCGCTGACCTGGCCGGGATCCAGAACTTCATCTCCGTAGGGGTCGGGGTAGACCTCGGTCCAGGAGATGTCCGGAGCCTGGGTTATGGGCGTGGCCGTCACCACGATCAGGGCGTCCAGCCGGCCCGAACCAAAATCATTGTCCTTGCCCGGAATACCCAGATCGATGGCCCACAGCTCCATGAGCGAATCCACCCCGGCCGGGGACAGGGACGGGTTCTTTTCCAGCATGAGAGCAGCCACACCCGCCGCGTGGGGACAGGCCATGGAGGTCCCGTTCCAGGTGTCGCCGCTGTAGCCGCTGGGAATGACCGTGGAATTTATCCCCACCGCGGGCACGGCCACGTCGGGTTTGACGAGACCGGGTCCGGGCAGATAAGGCCAGTCGTTCCAGGGATCGACATCGCCCCACTGGGCCGGGCCGCGCGAGGAGGAGCTGTAGATCGTGTCCGACTTGTAGCCGGTGCCGCCGACGGTGATCACGCCGCTGGTGCTGCTGTGGGGATAGCCGGCAGGCAGCCACGGAGGCGGCACCCGGGCGACCAGACCCAGTTCCAGCGGGGGGCTGTAGACGAAGTGATCGTTGCCCGCCGAATTGAAGAGGATCACCCCGGCATCGCGGATGTTGTTGTCGTTCAAACGCTCGTTACGCATGAAATAGGCAGGGATGTCGCCGGGAATTCCCAGGGACATGGTGATGATCCGCGCCCCGTTCTCCACGCAATACTGTTCAGCGGCCCAGATCATGCCCAGTGATCCGCCCGAGCCGTCGGCCTGCCAGACCTTGGTGGCCATCAGCAAAGCCCCGGGAGCCACACCCGTCAGGGTACCGCCGGTTCCGTCGCCGGCCACCGTGCCCGCGGTGTGCGTTCCATGCCCGGCGCCTGGGCTGTCGTCGTTGGGATCGTTGTCATCCACGCCGAAATCCCAGCCGTTGACATCATCGATGAACCCGTTGCCCTCGTCGTCGATCCCGTTGCCTGGAATCTCGCCGGGGTTGACCCACAGCCGGGATGCCAGGTCCGGATGGGTCAGGTAGATCCCCGTGTCTATGTGGCCCACCACTACGCCGGCGCCGGTGAAACCATGCTGGCTCCAGACCTTGTCGGCGTTGATGTACTTGACGCTCCACACCGTGTCCGTCGCGGCCGGCGAAGCCTTGACGGCCGGCGCCGGACCCTGGGTCGTCGCGCTGGTCAGATCATAGGTCTTGTCGAAAAAGAGGGTCGCCGCGTCGGGCAGCGCACCAACCGCCGTGATCACGTCCGGGTCCGCCTCAAAGGCCAGGGCGCTGGCCAGATAGAGCATCCGCACCCTGCCCACCCGGTCGCCGTGGACGGGATTCGCGAGAAACCCCATGACTCCGGCCTGGGTCTCGGCTGCCTTGCGGCGCAGATTCTCCACTACCAGGCGCCGTCGCTCCTGGTGGGACACCTTGTCCAGCTGGTCCCGGATTTCATCCACGTGGGCCGGATCTTCGAAAACCATCAGGACGGGCACCAGGTCCCCGCTGCTCTTGGCCTGCAGCAGGTCCTGGAGTTCCTGGTCGATCTCGACGGCCTGGGCGGTGATCGTGAATAGGGAAACGGACAAACAAACGGTCAGAGCGAACCGGTGCAGCATGATTTCTCCTTGAGAGCGATGGCGAAATGGAAAATGGGGCTGAGCCCCGTCGATGAGGATACGGCTTCCATAAAAATAAATCAAAGTGGTCGGGTTTGGCGACTCAACAGGAGAGGCGGGATCGCCCCGGAGTTCGAATCGGCGGGAAAATCAGCTGACGATGACGAATTCGTGGGTGATTTCCGCCGTGTGACCAAGCATGGTCGAAACCGAACAGTATTTGTTCTCCGACAGGTCGATGGCCCGGCGGACTTTCTTCTCGTCGAGTCCGCCCTGCAGGGTGTAGGCCAGGTGGATTTTCGTGTAGACCTTCGGATGCGTTTCCGCCCTCTCGTAGGTCACCGTCACCTCCAGCCCCTCCAATGGTTCCCGCATGCGTTCGAGGATGCTCGCCACATCGACCCCCGTGCAGCCGATCAACCCCAGGATGATGAGTTCCATGGGCGAGGGCGCGGTGCCGCCGCCGCCGCCCTCGACAGGTGCGTCGGTCACCAGACCGTGGCCGCTGGCCGATTTGTAGACGAAACGCATGCCGCCGGCCCAGGTGGCGGTCATCAAATTGGCGGTCATCTCGTTGGTTGTGGCCGCGGTCCTGTTTTCATCATCCACCATGTATCGGTTTCCCCTCTCAGCGCAAAATGCGCACCCGGCGTGGCGAGTCCTCGTCTTCGATGCGTTTCATCAGTGAATTGATCTCGGCGCCCAGCAGGAAGACCAGCCCCGAAATCCACAGCCACACCATCAGGATCACGACGGCCGCCAAGGATCCGTAGGTCTTGTTGTAGGCTCCGAAATTCCGCAGGAAGATACGGAAGGCCGAGGAGGCCACCATCCACAGAATCGCCGAGGTGAAGGCTCCCGGCAGGATGCTCAGGAATCGCTGGCGCGCCTCGGGCGCGAAGAAGTAGAGGATCGACAGGGCCGTGAGGTTCAGTACGAAAGCCATGGGCAGACGGATGCTGGTCCAGAAGGTATTGGTCTCGCTGGCGATCCCCATGAATTCGAAAATGTGCTGGGTGATGCCCGGCCCCACCAGGATGATCGTCATGGACATCAACCACATCCCCGACAGGAGCAGCACCAGGACTATGGACATGATCTTCTGGGTCACGATGTTGCGCCGGGGACGGATGTTGTAGGCCCGGTTGATGGTCGTGATCAGCGCCCCGACGGCCATGGACGCCCCCCACAGCGAAATGAGCAGACCAAGACCGAGCAGGCCCTGGCTGTAGTGCGGCAGAAGCTCGATCACGATACCGGCCACGTATTCCGCCGATTCCCGGGGCATCTGTTCATTGAGGGCCTCGAGCATCAACGGTTTCAGGGATTCACCCAAAGGGAAGGTGCTCAGTAGGCTGAGCAGGAAAATCAGGAAGGGAAACAAGCCGAGCATGGTGTAGAAGGCGATCTGAGCCGCCATGCCCATGCAGTCGTCATAACCCATCTCCCGCTGGAGACGGATCAGGAAAAGCCAACTTCGTTTCAAGTGTCGGGGAATATTCATGGCCCGCCAAGAATGGCGGCAAATCACTGGGAAATCAACATCTGATCATCCCGAAAAACAGGCCCGGCCGCGATTTCACCAGAAATCGCAACCGGGCCTTTTCCTTGTCGAATGACGGTCCCGCTACTTCAGGAGCGTCATTTTCCCCGACTGGCTGAAACCGGAGGCGGTCGTCAGCCGGTAGAAGTAGGTGCCACTGTTGGCGGGGATGCCCCGGTCGTCCAGGCCGTCCCAGCTGTATTGCCGGTCATACCGGCCGGCCGGCAGGACCGACTCAATGATGGTGCGTACCTTGAGGCCGCGCACGTCGAAGACCGCGAGGGTCACCCGTTCGCTCTTGTCCAGACTGAAGCTGAAGCTGGTCCGGGGGTTGAACGGGTTGGGATAGTTCGGATCCAGGGCGGTCTTGGAAACCGCTGTCGGCACGTCGCTGAGCCAGTCGTTGACCGCGCCGGGGGTGCCTAGATCGCCATTACCGAAGACCGGGCCGTTCCTGGCCCAGGTGGTGCCGTCGTTGTTGTTGCCGCGACCGGTCCACTGCATGGACTCGCCGACGGGGTTCGGCCAGACCGTGCCGTCGTCCCAGTTGATCGAAGCCATGACCTGGGCCGAGGCATCGGTCAGGATCAACTCGTCCGTGCTGTTGGCCAGGGTGACACCGGAATACTCGTAGAACAGCGTCACGCCTTCGCCGGCCATGGCGGTGGCGTTGATTCCGAACACCCTGTACTCACCCGGATTGATGACCAGCGGGCCGCCGTTGGCGATGACGTGGGAATCAAAATCATTGTCATGGATGGTCCAACCGTTCATGTCCACGGCGCTGGTGCCGGCGTTGTACACCTCGAACCACTCGCCTTCCGAGTCGGCCAGCACATCGGGATTCCGCATGACTTCGTTGATGACGATGTCACCCGGAGCGCTGGGCTCGAAGATCTCCATGGTGGTACCTGGGGCGATGGGATTGCCCGCCACGTCCTCCACGTTGTTGACCTCCACGGTGTGGGAAGTGCCGCTGGCGCTGGAAGCCAGGGTCAGTACCACGACGGTGGTGCTGGGTTGCAGGACCGCCCCGGTCACCGTGATGGTCACGCCCGGATTTCCGGTTTCGTAAACCTGGTAGTTGGCCGCGTTGCCCGCCGTGACGGGATCAAGGGGCTCGTTGAAGGTGAGTGTCACTTCGGTATCAGCGGTCAGCACCGCGCCGACCAGCAACGGCGGCGTGAGGTCGGGACCCTGGCCGTGGTTGGTCACCTTGGAGCTCAGCCCCACGATGATCTGGCCCTGTGCGCTATAAGAGCCGCCCGCACCGGCGGCCTCGAGCAAATCGCCCACCAGCCAGGAGTCCATGCCGACGATCAGGCTGTCGTCGATGCGGATCACCAGGTCACCCGAGCCGTCGTTCACGGTGAAGTTGTGGGCGGGGTTGGTGCCGCCGGTCGTCGCGATCGCGGTGATCGGACCGGAGCTGTGGATATAGGTACCCTCGTTGGTCGGCGCGGCGGCCGCCACGGTGCTCTGGGTCGAGGGACTCATTTCGGGACTGCCCGTGCTGACCAGTTCGACCTCGTAGTTCACGAGTTCCAGCGTGGTGTAGTAATAATCCACCTTACCCGTGACCTTGACGATGGCCGAGGTGTCGTTGAGCAGGTCCATGCCCGTGCTGCGGGTGGTGCCGAAGATGTTCAACCCGCGAGCGGACCCGTCCTGGATGTAGGCGCTGACCGAGGAGCCGTCGGCCTTGTAGTCGCCCGGGATGTAGACCTGAGCCTGTACCGTGACCCAAGTGCCGTCGTAACCCGCCGAATCCGCGTGGATCGTGGCGATGGGCGTGATAAACTCGGTGGCCACCGTGTAGCTGTAGTAGCTGAGCGGCGCGTCGCCGGGATTGGTCGTGGTCTGGGCGTCGTTGTCCGTTGCGGACACGTAATAATCGATCACGTCGCCGTTCGACCCGCCGGCGATGGCGCCGGTGTACTCGTCCCCGATACCGGGCGTCATGGGCGACCCAGTGAACCCGCCGCCGTTGACCTGGGAGAACAGGGTGGCCGACGTGATGGTGCCGTCGCTGT
>CBDURF010000118.1:0-11162 GCA_965369705.1 uncultured bacterium | reverse complement strand
ATTCACTCCGGCGCCACCGTCGGTCCTTGCACGTTCTAAACGGGCGGCCTGCTGCCTTCGCCGTAGCCCGTCAGTTCGACGAATCCGCGGCCCTTGATGTCCCGAGCACGGTTTGGCCCGGCCGGATGGGCTGTTACCGCCCCTTCCCAGTAGTGGATCCCCGAACGGGCAGAAAGGTTCTCCTGGTTCGGCATGACCGCCTTCAACTCGAGATCGATGTCTTCAGCGGGAATTTTCAAACGCCAGCGAACCGGGTAGTTCGATCCCGTCTCGGGGCTCGACCACCGATCCAGCGGTTTCAGGCTCCACTCGTCAGCCGGCAGATTCCGGGTGGTCCCATCGTTCCGGACCAGGGTTCCCAGGGCGAAACCGGCCCCGGGCGTCCGGCCCCGCAGGCGGTACAGCATCAGATCCCGGCCATCGTCGAGTTGCAGGCTGACCCAGTCCCAACCCGTCTGGTCCGGCGCCAGGCTGCTGGAGAATATCTCCCGGTCCAGCCAGCTTTGGCCGCGCACCCTGATTTCGCGGTTCCCGTAGGTGACGACGCCCCGGACGGACATGCGCGTGAAACTGAAATACAGGCTGCCCACTGTCCCGTCGGACGACTTCGGACTGAACCCGTCCTCCCCGTGAAAGACCGGGGGCCGGATGGGAGTGCAGGTCAAATCGTATCCGAAACCCAGGCGGTCATCCGCTGCCTGGAGACGAAAACCATCGCCACTCCTGACCATCTTCCACTGCCCTGCCGTGCCCGCGGGCGCCTGACACCAGGCCAGGGTGGTGTCCGCGGGGCCTCCAAAACCTCCCAGCAGGGGCGTGGCTCGCCGCAGGACCTCGCTGAACCGATGAGAATTTTCCGCGGGATGGGCCAATGAAACGTGGGCCATCAACAGGTCGCGGGCCCCCCAACCTGATTCGGGCAGGGGCTGGTTCCCCGGCACCAAGCCGACCCGGAAAAACGTCATCTGGAAAGCCAGGGCCTCGGCATCTGGTTGGGTCGAATCCTCGGGAAACAGGTGCCCGGTCACGTACCACCACTCGGTTTTGTACTCGGGATGGCTGGCGTGATCCCGGGGAAACTCCCACAGGTAGCCGGGTTCGGCGGGCAGCCAGGGATCTGCGGTCGATGGAGTCGGGGAATCAGGCAAGGCCCATCCCGCCAACGCCGCGCAGCCAAGCACCGGCATGAGAAGGGAAACGCGCCATCTCTTGTTCACGGAGACCTCCTCACAGGTCATCCCTCGCCAACTGCCCCGGCGAGGACAGCCCGGCCTGGAACGCCGGGTAGACCGCGGCCAGCACCGAAGCGGCCAGGATGATAGCGATCTGCTGAATGATGGCCGATCCGTCGATGGCAGGCTGGATCGTCCAGCCGAACCACTCCCGGTTTATCACCAGGATCAACAGAGCAGCCAGGCCCACACCGCCACCCAGGCCCAGGACGAGACCCAGGATGCCCATGCCGGCCCCTTCGCCCAGGAATAGTACGAATATCTGGCGCCGGGTCGCGCCAAGTGCCCGCATGAGGGCCAATTCCCCACTCCGTTCCCGGGCCTGGACCAACAGAGTCAACGACACTCCAAAAGCAGCGATCAGCAGGGCCATGGCTTGGAGGGTGCGGGTCACGGCGAAGGTCTGATCGAAGATATCCATCACATCGGACCGCAGGGTCCTGTTGCTGCGGAAGACGAGAGGGCGTCCGGTATACCGTTTTTTCAGGGCCGAGACAAAGGGCTCCACAGGCAGTTCCGGGTCGATGAACAGGGCGGCGTTGTTGGGTGGTTCCTGACCGAAGTGCCGGGCGTAGGTTTGTCCCACGACAAAGGCCGTACCCCCTTCGCTGGTATAGTCATAGGTGATGCCCACCACCGGCATGGCCACGGGTCCGCGGGGGCCGGCCAGACGCAGGGTGTCCCCGATAGCCAGTCCTCCCTTGCGGGCCAGGGGTTCGCCGATCAAGACGCCGCCGTCGGTAGTCAACTGTCGGGATACCCGGGCTGGATCGCCTTCCATCAGGGGCAGCCGGTTGGCCAGATCGGCCTCGGGAATGCCGGCGATGGTGATGCCGTTGAGCCAGATCAAATGGTTTCCGTCAGCGGTCCTCACCTGGAGGCGCCGCTGGGTTTCCACGCCCCGGACCCCGGGCAGGGCGGCCAGATCAGCGAGCAGGGGTTCGTCGAGAAAAGCCTCGTTGCCGGTCCGGACCCAGGATTCGGTGGAGATGTAGACATCCGCTCTGATGGTCGTGTCGAGCCAGGTGACGAGCGTCTGGCGGAAGCTGCCCACCAGAAGCGTGATTCCGATCAGCATGCTGACGGTCAGGGCCAGGGCCGCCACGGCGAAACTGGTGGTCTGGGCGCGGACCAGCAGGTTGCGCAGGCTCAGGGCCGGACCGATGCCGCGGGGCTGTACCAGGCCGCAGACCGTGCGAACCACCAGGGGCACAGCCAGGGGCAGGGCGACCATCATCACGAAACCGAAAATGAACCCGCCCAGGCGCAGGCCGGATCCATGCAGAGCGAACCAGGTCGTCACGGCCAGGGCCGCGGCCAGGGCCAGAAGGGCCAAGCGGCCCGCCCGGGTCCGGGTCTGGCGGTGCAGGGCCAGCGGGGACATCAGCTGAAGGGTGTCGCGGCGGGACATGTCGATCGCCGGCAACACGGCCGCGCCCATGGCCCCCAGCAGGCCGACTGCGACCCCCAGCAGGATGACACCCGGCGGCAGAGTCATCTTTTCCAGTCCGTCGATGACGTAGATGCTGGTCAGCGTTGCGCTCACGGTGTCGATGTTTTTCAGGGCGATCAGGTAACCCAGGGGAATGCCGAAGAGGACCCCGAGCAGTCCCAGAGCTCCCGCTTCAGCGATCACCAGGGCCAGCACCTGGCTCCGGGTGGCGCCCAGGGATCGCAGGAGCCCGAATTCCCCCCGCCGGCGCACGAGGGAGGCCTGGATGCTCGTCAAAACCAGGAACAGGCCGACGAAAACGCTGATCAGGCTCAATGCGGTCAGATTCAGGCGAAAGGCGGCGAGCAGGCTGCTTGCATCCTGCCGGCGCTGCTCGGGTGTTTGAACCCTCACCCCGGCCCCCAGGGCGACTTGCAGGCGCGCGGCGGCCGCACCAGGGTCGGCGCCTTCGACCAGTGTCAGATCGATCTGATGGATTCTGCCCGGGCGCGCCAGCAGGCCCTGGGCCTGGGCGATGTCCATGACCGCCAGACGCGACGGAGCCATGGGTTCGAATTTCTGGAAATCAACCAGGGCCCCAATGGTGAGCACCGCCAGACGGCTGCCGCTGCTGACGGTCAGGGTATCACCGACCGACCATCCCTGTGCGGCGGCCAACCCGGGGGTCACGGCGATCCAACCGGGAACCCGCAAGGCGTCCGTGACCAGGCTGGCGGAAACCTCTTCACCGGCCATCCCGGTCAGGGGGTAGCGCACCGGGGCGAAGATATCGAAGCCCACCACGTCGAGGGACAGGTCAGGAATTCCGGTCACGGCCACATCGACGCGGATCAGGGGCCAGGCACCGGTCACGTCGGGATCTTCCAGAACCCGGGGATAAAGGATTTCATCCAGGGTGGGGGTGGTGCCGGTGATCGATAGATCCGCTTGTCCGCTGACCGCCTGCCTGCTCCCCTCGAAGGCCAGCAGGGCACCCTGATTGAGGATCTGAATGGACACCACCGAGGCCACGCCGAGGGCCACGCCCAGCAGGGTCAACAGGAAAAGGGTCCGGGATTCACGGACCTGGCGGCGCAGGGAACGGGCCAGATAGACAATCATGCCCGCGCCCCCGATTCGTCCTCTGTCTCCAGAAAACCATCGGCCAGATGCCAGACCGTATCGGCCTTCCGTGCCAGATCGCGGCTGTGGGTCACGTAAAGCAAAGTGGCTTCCTCGGCGCGGACCAGATCCAGCATCAGGTCCATCACCAGCAGGCCGGTGGTGTCGTCCAGACTGCCGGTTGGTTCATCGGCCAGGACCAGCGCCGGGCGGCGCAACAGGGCCCTGCAGATGGCCACCCGTTGCATTTCCCCACCGCTGAGCTGGCCCACCGGATCGGAGGCGCGAGAGGCGAGCTCCACCCTTGCGAGGAGTTCGGCGGTCCGGGAGCGGGTGACGGCCGCCGGCTGACCGGCGATCCAACCCGGCAGGGCGACGTTCTCCTCGACGGTCAGGTGCGGCAGCAGATGAAAGAACTGGAAGACCTGGCCCACGGAAGTGCGCCGCCTGAGGGTGCGCTGCTGTTCACTCAATCGGCTCAGGTCGTGCCCGGCCAGGATGACCCGGCCGTGCGTGGGCACCATGATGCCGGCCGCCAAGTGCAGCAGGGTCGATTTGCCGCTGCCGCTGCGGCCGGCCAGAGCCACGGCTTGACCGCTCACCATTTCGAAACTGACATCATGCAGGACCTTGCGGTCCTGACCACCGTGGGCGATGTAGGTCATGGAGACCTGCTGGAATTGAAGCAGGGGATCATTCATGGTGACATCAATCTACAGGCAAACCAGGCCGCCGCCTGCAATTCGGGTTGCTACGATTTCAGCCAGTGTCCAAGAGCCACTCCGATGAAGGTGGCGACCGCGTATCCAAGGGTTCCGCACAAGATAGCCGGAAGAACCAGGGTCTCCCAGCGGCGGGCCACGGCCATCGCCGCGGCGGTGGTCGGCCCGCCCATGTTGGCGTTCGAGGCGATGATCATCTCGGACAGATCCAGCCGCAGCATCCAGCCGGCCAGCAGCAGGAAGATCAGGTGGATCGTCAGGATCAGGGCGGCGAAGACGAACAACACCGGGCCGATCTTCATCACGACCAGGACGTTGGCGCTCGCGCCGATCACCGCGAAAAATATCTGCATCAAAAACGTGCCCAGGACCTCGGCGCCGGTCAATTTCGCGAAAGGTTTGGGCAGGGCGGTGGCCAGGCCCACGGTCAGGGCGGTGACGACCAGGATGCCGGCGCCCCGCCAACCGGTCAGCGAAGCCAGGCCGAAGCCGACCGCGCACAGGCCCAGGGCGATGGCCAACGACAGGGAGGCGCCCTGTACATGGGGCAGGGTGGCCGCGGTCCGTCGGCTGGCGTTCAGCGCCGCGGATCCTTCGGCCACCTCGTGGTGGCGTTTCACGAATCTCTTCCGCAGCCAGTCCACCGACGGCAGCGCGAACAGGACCAGGAAATACAGGGCCATCACCAGATTGTCGGCGGCTACTCCCGCGCTCAACAGATCGCCCGACCTGAGGCCCACCGCCTCGGCGGCGGCGGCGTAATTCATCGATCCCCCGATGTAGGTGGCCGAAAAGATACTCGCCAGTTTCCAGCTTTCCTCGCCCAGGGGAATGACGTGGAACGCCACGATCGTGCCGATGATCGTCCCGATGCCGCCGATCACGAACGCCAGCAGGGTAGGTCCGGCCTCACGCAGGATGCGACGCAGATCGGCCCGGAACAGGAGCAGGGGGATGGCCAGCGGTACCAGATAACTCCACACCACGTCGTAGGCCGGCACCCCGTCGGCGGGAATCACGCCCAGGTTGGACAGTGCGAAGGTAAAACCCATGGTCAGGATGGCGCCCGATAACTTGCGGCCGATTTTCGTGTTTTCGGCCCGGAAGCCGAACGCGGCGGCGCCCAGCAGGACGGCCCATATGGCCCAGTTCTGGTCGGGGGCGATCAAAGGGGTGTGCAAACGGGGTCCTTTCAGGGGAGATGCGTCCGGCGTGGCCCGACGACACCTTGGACCGAATCACCCGAGAGTGGAGCCTGCCCCCACAGGAAGCGGGGGCAGGCTATCTCAGGTGGGATGAACTTTCCAACTTACTCCGTCGCCCTCCTGGACCAGTTAACGACAAGCCGGCACAGTCCGACGAGGAAGGCAACGGCCAAGACCTCGACCAGCATGCCCTCGAAGGCATGATCGGACAGGATGTGCAGTTTGGACATGGTTTCAGGGCCGAAACCGACACCCAGGGCGGCGTTGATCACGCCCATCAGGGCGCCGCCGGCGATCAGACCCGAGGCGATGAGGATCCCGCGCTGGTAGCGCGCCTCACTCAATGCCTCAGCTCCGCCGCGCTTGACGAACCAGGCCAGAATCCCGCCCAGGAGCACCGGAGCGTTGATCTCCATCGGCAGGTACATGCCCAGGGCGAAGGCCAGGGCCGGCACGCCGATGATCCGGAGCACGACGGCGAAGATCACGCCGAGGGCGAAGAGATACCACTGAAGTGGCTGCTCGGTCGTACCGAAAATCCCGACCAGGATCTCCTTCATGGCCGAAGCCTGCGGTGCGGGAATGGCGCTGCTGCCGAAGCCGCCTTCGGTCTGGGAGAGCAGCCACATGGCCAAGCCGCAGAAGATCGCGGCGACCAAAGTGCCGACGAACTTCAACGAGAGCTGCCGCGACGGGGTGGCGCCGAGCCAATGGCCGATCTTCAGATCACTGGCCAGGGCGCCGGAGGCCGCCAGGGCAGTGCAGACCACGCCGCCGACCATCATGGTGACGAACATGCCGGGGCCGCCGGTCAGGCCCATCTTCTTCATCACCAGGCCGGTGATGATCAGCGTCAGCATCGTCATGCCGGACACCGGATTCGTGCCCACGATGGCGATGGCTCGCGCCGAAACCGGAGCGAACAGGAAGGCGATAACGATGACCAGCCCGGTGCCGGCCAAAGCGAAAACGAAGGCTTTTTCGATGCCAAGGCCGAAAGTGAAGAACGCGACGGCGGCTGCCGCGAAGATCACCAGACCTATGTAGGTGACCGAGGAGGGCAGCGAACGGTCCGTGCGCGGCACTTCGGCGCGCACGCGCGTGTCCTGGCTCTTCATGCCCTTCAGGTTTGCGGCGATCGAGCGCACCATCGAGGGAACCGACTGCAGGATGCCGAGCATGCCGGCGCCGGCGATGCCGCCCACGCCGATGATCCGCACGTAGTACTTGAAGACCTCGTTGATCGTCATCTCGCCGATGGGGATGGTTCCGGGCGCCAGCACCTCGGGTACGTGCTGTCCGATGGCGTGGAACGCCGGCACCAGCAGCCAGGAACTCATGAACGAGCCGGCGCAGATGATCGCCGCGTACTTGATGCCGATAATGTAGCCCACGCCCACGATGGCTGCGTTGTTCAGCAGGGCGATCTTCATGAAGTGGCCCTCCATGTATTGGCCGATCCAAAGCACCTTGAAGGTGATCAGTTCGCCCATCGCGTGCAGCGTCAACACGATGCCGTCGTACGCGGCGCCCAGTCCAGCGGCCAGGGCCAGGATCTTGGCCTGCCCGCCCGCGCGTTCGCCCGATAGTACGATCTCGGTCGTGGCGGTTCCTTCGGGCCAGGGAAACTTGCCGTGCATCTCGATCATGAAGTGGTGGCGCAGCGGGATCAGGAAGAGGATGCCCAGGCAGCCGCCCAGGAATGAGACGACGATCACCTGCCACACCGAGGGTTGGGCCACGCCGCTCATGGGATCGGCGGCCAGCATGTACAACGCCGGGATGGTGAACACCGCGCCCGAGACGACGTGCGACGAGTTTGCGCCCACCGACTGAACGATGACGTTCTCCAGCAGCGTGCTCTTGCGTTGGGAGATCTGTGAGTAGCCGATGCCCAGGATGGCGATGGGAATGGCCGCTTCGATGCCCTGGCCCAGCTTCAGGGCCACGTAGGCCGCCGACATGGCGAAGATGGCGCAGAAGATCAGGCCCAGGCTCACCGAGCGCTTCGTCACCTCTGCGACGCCGTCGCCCGCCACGACCGGGACGTACCGTTCGCCCTCGGCCAATGGGCGGCGCGCGTTTTCAGGCAGGCCGACCATGGTCTGCTTGGAATCGTGCTCCATGTAAAACCTCTCTTGGGAGTAGTGGAGGTCGGGTCCGCCGATGCGATGCGGCAGCGGTCCGGTTTTTGTCCGGCAACGGATCATCCGTGTGGGCAGGCATTTTACCCCCGGCCTGTCCGGGGGTCCAGTGATGAAAACGAAGGTGTGAGAACCCGGGTGAAAACGCAGGTAAAAAAATGCGTCCAATCTCTTGATTGGAAAAAACGAAACTGCAATAAGCTGCCAAAGTATCTGTCGAAATAACAACCCAAAGTTTTTTAGGTCCTGTCATTGGAGGAGAAAAGCCATGACCGCCACACCTCGCGTAATTATTCCCGTGGTTCTTTTTCTGTTGATTCCCACGGTCGCTCTGGCCGGGATTCCGGATCGGGTCCAAAGCATGATCCATACCCGAGCCACCGAAGGTGCAACAGTCCGGACATGAACTGCGATCTGATTGTCAACCTGGTCGATGTTGTCCTTTTCGCCTCCATCTACTTCGGATCGTACAGCTACTGCGCGGACTTTTGCTGGGATGGTGATATGAATCTGAAAGATGTGGTTATCCTGGCCCAGCATATGGGCCATGCATGCCCCTGATTCGAGAGGGAAATTCCAGTAACCTGATGAACCGCTCGCCATGCTTTGCGGATTGGGTGAAACGCGCTATCTGAATAAGTCGAAGGTGTTGCCTCTGGCCTGTCCCTTAGCGCACCAGGGTCAGCTTCAGCAATTCTCTACCAGCCGACGTCTTGATGCGCGCCAGATAGATGCCCGCGGCCATGCCATGCCCGGCATCGTCGCGCCCGTCCCAGCTTACGACACCGGATCCGGCGGGACGGTCGCCGGTGACCAGCCGGCGTACCAGGCGCCCCCGCAGGTCGTAGACGGCCAATTCCACCGGTCCCGCCTCGGGTTGATTCCAGCGGATTGCAACCCGTGGGTTGAACGGGTTAGGCGCCGCTGTCAGGGAAAGGACATCGGAAGCCTCTGGAATATCGGAGACGCTTTGCCAGGCGCGCACCGCGACGTTGTCGAAGTACGGCGCCGGCGTGCCTTGCGTCACGTACTCGCCCCAGCAGAAAGGCCCCACCTCGAAGGCTTCCAGGCGCACCTGGATCCACTGTGTGCCCGCCGTCAGCTCGTCCAGGCGCATGGCGATCCGGAAATAGCCCGGACCCGGAGGCATGTCGTCAGGAAGGAATATCGACCAGCGCGTCTGTTGCCAATCCGCCGACTCCAGTGCATTTGAATCGGTAGCACTTGCCGTCCGGAAGGACCAGCCGTAGGTGGTGGCGCCGCACTCGTAGGTCTGCATGTGTGCGTAGACATCGAAGGCGATCTCTCCGGCGTCCGCGTTCTTGGGCCAGATCAGCGGCGGCGAGACAACGGCGTTCCAGACTCCACCGTTTGCCAAACCGAACGGAAAACCGCCGACGCCATGGCCGTTGAGCCCGGCGGTGCTGTTGAAAACCCACCCATCGGGGCCGTAACACCAGTCCACGCAGGGCGTCCCACCGGTACCCGGCACCACCAGTCCGTCATCGATGAACGTGACCTGCCAGGAATCATTCTGGTGTGCCGGGTCGGGATCGATGTCGTCCAGGTCACGGCGTAACGAGGTGAAGTCGCCCACCTCCACCGTCGGGTACGGTACCCAGTCGTCCAAGGTGCCGGCCTCGAAGTCCCGGTCACTCACCACCACGCCGTCAACGGTCACGATGACGTCGTCGACCCTCGCCAGACCATGGGTGTCATAGGCGCAATCCTCGTCGGACCAACCGGGGTCGCTGACGGCGAAGAAACGCAGTCGCCAGGCTCCGTCGAAATAGTCCGCGGGTTCGATGGTGAACGAGTGATCGATGTCAAACTGTCCATTGCCGTCGATGGGGGTCTGGACGTCTTCCCATAAATTTCCACGCGCCACCTGCAGATGCAGGAAATCGTAACCGGGCTCGCTGTCCACCTTCACGACGGCCTGCCAACGTACCGTCGTGGCCACCTGGGGATCGGTCGCCGTGCGCGCGAATTCGAGGCTATCGTGCCAGCCGTCGCCGTAGCCGTCCTGGCAACTGTTGTCGAACCAAGCTCCGCACCACACCGAGTACTGCCCGGCGATGGGAAGATGATCGCTGACCTGCCAGAATGATTGGGGATCGGGATCGTAGAGATCGACGTGGGTCCAGCCGTGCCAGTGGGGCAAGCCGGCGGCGTTCTCGAAGCGGCCGTTCCAGCGGTGGGGGCCGCCCAGAACCATCGTCGTGTCGGCCGGAGCAGCCTGGGCTGTACCAGCGACGGAAAATATCACGAGAACGAGAATGGCAAACAGATGCCGCTGAATCATGGAAACCCCCTTGTTGTACTCCATGATAATATATGGTTGTCAACGCCCATGAACAAGGAGGGGGCCCTGAGCATCCAGACTCCCGATCAGTCGTTTCCCGAGACGGTGATGACCTTGTCGATGTCGTTGAAAATCGCTTCAACCCTTTGCTGCCACATTGTTCCGAACTCAGCCTTGTCTTCAGGCGTGGCCATACCCTGCATCAGCCGCTGCATGACCTCCTGCTGGCGAGGGTGGCCGGGGATGCCGCTGGGATCATAGGTCACATCCACGGTGGCGCCCGTGTCGAGTCGTTTGAACCGCACACTCGCGTTGGTGTCGGCCTCGAATTCCATCAGGCCGTGCCGCGCAAAGTTGCCGCCGATGCCCTTGAATCCGGAGGTCGTCGTGGCCCCGGTGATCTGGGTGATGACGTTGCCGATTACGCCGGCCACGCCCTCGGCGGCGGTCTCCTTGAAAGACACGAAGATCTCGCCCCGGAGGGGCGTTTCGTCTTTGTACAGGGCCTTCAATCCGGCCAGGGTCACCAGGTAGGCGCCGGCAACCGTCGGGCAGCTGTGGCCCGCCGCCTTGACGACATCGAGATAGCTGAACTCGACGAGGCCGCCCTCGAGTGAACCCAGGAAAGCGGACAGGTTGTCCTGCAGTTTGATGGTCTCAACGGTGTCAAAAAACTTCGGGTAGTTCATCTGCACTTCTCCGTGGTTGGTGAATCACCCCCTGGGGGAGGGGTGTTCCGGATCTCAATTTTTGATATTGTCGGTGACGATTCGCCAACCGATTTCCTGTCAGCTCCCGGGCTTAATCCGGGTCAAACCTAAGATTTCCGCGCAACCAATTCAACCGTCCAATTTTCCTGCCCATACTCTGGGACAGTTTTACGGGGATCTGGTGGGCCGGAGGACAAGACGGATATTGATCAGACGGCCGGGGTGGCCGACGAATCTAGCAGGCTGTTGAAAAACTCGCCCCACGCCTGACCTCATGATACACTCCTTGC
>CBDURF010000117.1:0-11251 GCA_965369705.1 uncultured bacterium | reverse complement strand
GTAGGCTGGTGGTGTCCTTGAAATTGCTGGGATATCCTGATACGTTGACCGGTGGTGAATGGAGGCAGTCCGTTGATGATAAACCACATACCTTTGATTTGAAGTCGTGGACCAAAACGATGGCTTGCAGGGGCCTGCAACCAATCTGGATCAACTGTTGGCCATCAATAAATGCCGATCTTATCGATGTTCACTGGTAAGGAAAGACAATGCGATTAATTTTTCGCCATTCTGTCCTCTGCCTTTTCCTGGTCTCGGCCTTACCCGTTGCGGCTGCTGATTTCTCCCCGGTCAGCACATACTCCTTCACCTGGGAAGGCGTCTTCATCGCCGGGCGGCTTTCCGCCTTGGGTGATAGCGACTTGGCCGACAGCAGTCCCGCCGCCTTGTTGGTCAACCCCGCCCCGCTGGCCGTGGGGAACGGTGTCGGGTTGAGCTATGATCACGCAGACTACTTTTTAGATGCCGAGTTCCACACGTACGCAGGTGCCGCAGAGTGGAACGACTGGCGATTGAATATCGCGGTGCAGGATTTCGTAATCGATTCCGCACTCGTGCGTACCGCGTACAATCCCGAAGGCACCGGGGAAACGTTTGACGTCCGCGACCGAATGACAGCTATTGGGCTGAGCTATGATCTGGGGCACGCACTGACCGAGGGTCACTCCTTTCGTTGGTCGATCGGTGCTGCCTGGCGCAGATTTTCGGCCACCTTTGAGGAGACAGAGGCCATCGGTAATTCATTGGACCTGGGCACGACCTTTAGCTGGCGCACCGAGTATGAGGTCGGCTGGACCGGCCTGACTGGCGCCGTCTCTTGGCAGAACGTGACCGACGCGGCCTATACCTTTGATGAGCGTCAGGCAAGTCTGCCCCGCCCTCTGCGTACCGGCTTGACCGTAGAAACAGCCTTCGAGCAGGCCGGCCACTCGGCCGATCTCTTCAAACTTCTGCTGGCCTATTCCCGGGCTTTCCAGATCGGGAAAACCTACCGGGCCGATTCAGACCATGTTGGTCTGGAAGTCCTTTTCTTAAATGCCCTGGCGTTGCGCTATGGTCACAGCACACGGGTTGCCGGCGGCATTTCAAGTTGGGGAACCGGGATCGTACTGGACGGTCGGTTAATGGGCCCGTTTACCGTGGAGGTGGACTTGGGGGAGATGAGCTACGACAACCAGGTTTTAAGCGGGGAGAAAACTATTCTGGGTGCTCGGGCGCGATACAACTTCTGACTCAGGAAGAGAGTGCTGTTTTGAAACGTCATTGTATAACAATACGTTAGGCGGTTCAGAGAAGGGATGCAGTGATGAGTGGTGTTTTCACAGGGTGGATTGATCGTACCTTGGCAAAACCAATCAGGTATCTGTTCGAGACTCCCGCGAGATTACTGAAGGGCCATGTGAAGCACGGAATGACCGTTCTGGATGTTGGTTGCGGCGAAGGTTACTACAGTCTGGGGATGGCTCAATCAGTTGGGCCCAAGGGACGAGTCATCGCAGTTGATACTAAGACCGAAGCCATCGCAACTCTAAGAAGGAAGGCAGAGGAGGCCGGCCTTTCCGAGCGAATTGAAACAAGAGTTTGCAACGGGCAAGATCTTGGTGTCCGTGACCTGAGCGGCCAGGTCGATTTCGCGCTAGCTGTCTATGTTGTACACCATGCTGAAGATGTCGGCAGTCTCTTGAGTGACGTGCATGGAGCTTTGAGACCCGGTGGGAAGTTTCTGGTTGTCGAACCCAGACACCATGCTTCGGTAGCCGAGTGTGAATCTACTGAAGCTACAGCCCGCGCTGCCGGTTTCGCACTGGCTGAGCATCCGCGGCTGAAACGGGATTGGGCAGTGACTTTTGTGAAAGGGTGAGAAAGCGGCAGTGGCCTCGTCGCATTTTCATTTCTGGCGAAGGTGCATTTACCGGACGATTTGCCCCCGATGAAAAGGAACCCGCTTGACCCCTGTGGAAGTAGCTGATTCTTTCGTTGCGGCCATCAACTCGGGCGATGTCGATCGGCTGGCCGGCCTGATGACTCCCGCACATATGTTCATTGATGCCGACGGATCCGAGCATGTGGGGCGGGATGACATGCGCTCGGGCTGGCGGGAGTATTTCGAATTGGTACCGGACTTTCGGATCGAGGTGTATCATCGGTTCGAGACCGCGGATACAGTGGTTCTGTTGGGCCGGGCCAGCGGAACGTTTGTCGAGAACGGGGAACTCAAGCCGGACAACCACTGGTCCGTGCCGGCTGCGTGGCGAGTCGTCGTTGATTCGGACCTGGTGGCGATCTGGCAGCTATTCGCGAACCAGCATCGGATGCATGAGATCATGGAGCGAATCCAAACGAATCCGGGAGACAAAAGATGATGACCCGGGTGATCCGGTGGACCGCCAGAGGCTGGGCCGTTGCCAGCATCGTGCTGGTGCTGCTCTTCTTCGTGGGTGAAGGCTTCGAGCCTTCACAGATCAAGCCCAGGGAGTGGGTCGGCCTTTTGTTCTTCCCTGTTGGGCTCTGTGCCGGGATGATCTTGGCTTGGTGGAGAGAGGGACTCGGGGGAGGCGTCACGGTGGGAAGCCTGGTAGTGTTCTACTTCATTCACCTCGGAACCGCGGGCGAATTCCCCAAGGGTTGGGCGTGGTTGGCCTTTGCCATCCCGGGGTTTCTTTTCCTCTGGTGCTGGCGCCGTTCTCGAAGGGCAAGCACGACAAAGGACTGACGAGTCCAATTCGTGCAGGAGCTGTTTTGGTGAATCCAATATGCTGATCCGACCTGAAATTGAAAATGACCGAGACGCCGTGTATGCCGTCAATATCTCGGCCTTTGAAACCCCATCCGAGGCCAAGCTTGTCGACCTCCTTGGAAAACAGGCAAAGCCGGTGATTTCCCTCGTCGCCGAGGTTGACGGGGAGGTGGTCGGTCACATCATGTTTTCGCCGGTTTCGCTGTCGGGCGATCCCAACCTCAAGGTGATGGGGCTGGCTCCCATGGCGGTGATCCCGGAGCACCAGCGGCAGGGTATCGGCTCGGCGCTGGTTGAAGCAGGTCTTGAAAAATGCAGGCTGCTGGGTTTCGCTACAGTTGTTGTTTTGGGGCACCCCGAATATTATCCTCGCTTCGGCTTTGTACCTTCTTCCCGCTTCGGTATCGACTCCGAATACGAGGTGCCGGAAGAGGTGTTCATGGCCATGGAACTGCAACCAGAAGCTTTGACCGGAAAAACCGGCAGAGTGAAATACCATGCTGCATTCAATAGCTTATAACAAGGCCCTCTCCCTCAACAGGATCACCATGGTCCTGACGACGGCCTGGCTTCTGGCGCAAGCAGCCGCCCCCTCAGCCGCTCGTGCTGAATTCCCCTACGAACTGGAGGGCGGCAAGGAGACCGCGGTCCTGGGGAGTACTGCGGTCCTCTTCGGCCTGGGATTGTGGACGGACCAGAGTTATGAACCCTTGACCCCCGAGGAAATCGCCCGCCTCGATCCGGCAACCATCAACAGCTTCGACCGCAGCGCCACCCGCCGCTGGTCACCCGGAGCCGCCAAAGCCAGCGATGTCATGGTGTACACGACCATGGCCGCACCGATTTCCCTGGCCCTGACCGACCATGGATCGCGCCAGGCCGGCACCCTGGGCGTTATGTACCTCGAAACCCTGCTGCTCCAGGGTGGGCTGACCTTCCTGGCCAAGAATCTCTTCGCGCGCACCCGGCCCTACGTCTACAACGACGATCCGGACATCCCCCTCAGCCTGAAGATGGAAAAAACCTCCCAGCGGTCCTTCTATTCGGGCCACACTTCCAGCGCGTTTGCGTCCATGGTCTTTCTGGCCGGCGTTTTCGAAAGGCTGTACCCCGATTCCGACGCCCGCGGCTGGGTCTGGGGCGGATGCCTGGCCGCCGCGACCACCACGGGCTACCTCCGATACGCGGCCGGCCGCCATTACCCCACCGATATCCTGATCGGGGCCGCCATGGGCGCCTTCGTGGGCTACCTCGTGCCCACCCTGCACGAAATCGAAACCGAAGGGCCCGGGGGAGCCGGCGGGGGCAAAAATGGCCAAACCGTGATCCTCGGCTTCACCCTCGGCTTTTGAACCGGGACCCGACACACTGATTCCACTGGCCGAACCCCGTCCGATGACTTAGCCTTCCAGAATGGCAACTATAAGCAATCAAACCCCATCGGTTCGCGGCGGCGGCCAGTTCACGGGCTTCCAGCACTTGATGCCCCATCGTGTGCAGGAAATCCTGCTGGTGGCCAGCATGTACGACGCCTTCACCCTGGAAGAGGGCGGCCGTCTGACCGAGCTGCTGTTGAGCGAGTACCGCGAGATGAACCTGAGTTTCCCGCCTCACGTGACCCGGGCGTCCACGGGCGAAGAGGCCCTGAAGCTGACCGCGGTGCGCCGCTTCGACCTGGTGATCACCATGTCTCGGCTCGGTGACATGCATGCCCCCGATCTGGCCTGCGAGCTGAAGAAGAACAATCGTGAATTGCCGGTCTTCAACCTGGCCTTCAATCCCCGGGAACTGCAGCATCTGCGCGAACAGGACAGCGCCTGTCACATCGACCGCTATTTCCTGTGGACGGGCGATGTCCGCCTCCTGCTGGCGATCATCAAGTACTGCGAGGACTACCTGAACGTGGGCCACGACACCCACTACGGGGATGTCCGCGTCATCCTGCTGATCGAGGATTCGGTCCGATTCTATTCCTCCTATCTGCCCATGCTCTACACCGAGGTGCTGGAGCAGACACAGTCGCTGATGGTCGAAGGCATCAACCTCAGCCACCGCCTCCTGCGACTGAGGGCCCGGCCAAAGATCCTGTTGGCCACCACTTACGAGGAAGCCTGGGATTTCTATAAGGACTACAAGGATTCCCTGTTGGGCGTCATCTCGGACGGCCGTTTTCCCTGGAAGAATGTCGATCGGGAAGACGCAGGGGTGGAGTTCATCAAGAGGGTCAAGTACGTGGATCCCCACACCCCGGCGGTGCTCCAGTCCACCAACACCGGACTGGCGGAAGTCGCGAAGGAAATCGGCGCCGGGTTCATCCACAAGAACTCCCGCAAGCTTTTGAAGGAACTGCGGCAGTTCATGCTGGACAACTTCGGCTTCGGGGATTTCGTGTTCCGCATGCCGGACGGCAGGGAAATCGGGCGGGCGCCCGACCTGAAGGCCCTGGGCCGGCTCTTGCGGACGGTGCCGGCGGAATCCATCTATCACCACGCCAGCAACGATCATTTCTCCAACTGGCTGCGGGCGCGAACCGAGTTCGGCCTGGCGGCGTCCCTGCGGCCGCGCAAGGTGTCGGAATTCAAGGATCCCGAGGAACTGCGGGAATACCTGGTCCAGTCCATCAGCCATTTCCGCGCCGAGAGCCAGCGGGGCGTGGTGGCGGATTTCTCGCGCCGGCATTTCGACACCAGCAGCGCGTTTGTGAGGATCGGCGGCGGCTCCCTGGGGGGCAAGGGCCGCGGGTTGGCCTTCATGAACTCGATCCTCTACCGCTACGGCGTGAACAACCGTTTTCAGGGCACCTTGATCCAGGTGCCCCCGACCGCGGTGGTGGGTACAAACGTCTTCGACACCTTCATGAGGCAGGGGGATCTGCGCGAGAAGGCCTTCGGCGATGCCGACGACGCGGAGATCGTCAACCATATCCTGGAGGCGAAGCTGCCGCCGGAAATCTACGGGGACCTGGAGGCCTTTCTCGAACAGGTCCGGTATCCCCTGGCCGTACGGTCCTCGAGTCTGCTGGAAGACAGCCAGTTCCAACCCTTCGCCGGCGTCTACGCGACCTACATGCTGGCCAACAACCACGAGGATCTGAAGGTCCGTCTGGATCAGCTCTGCGACGCCATCAAACTTGTCTACGCTTCGGCCTACTCGCGAGCCGCCAAGAGTTACATCGAGGCCACCAGCAACAGGATCGAAGAGGAGAAGATGGCGGTCATCATCCAGCAGATGGTGGGCCAGCAATACGAGAATTTCGACTACCCGCATTTCTCCGGTGTGGCCCATTCCTCCAATTTCTATCCCAGCAGCGGGATGGAACCCACCGACGGCGTCGCCGCGGTTGCCCTGGGTCTTGGACGCATGGTGGTCGAAGGCGGACAGTCCCTGCGGTTCAGCCCCGTCCACCCGGGCGTGCTGCCTCAGTTCAGCACGGTCGATGATTGGCTCAAACTCAGCCAGCGCAATTTCTACGCCGTGGATGTCAGCAATCCGGACGCCTATCCCACCGCCCGTGACGATTTCAACCTGGCCCTGCTCGACCTCTCCGACGCGGAACGCCACGGCACCCTGGATCCCATCGGCTCGGTCTATTCGCCGGAGAACAACGCCATCTACGACGGCATCCACCGGTCCGGGGCCAGGCTGGTCTCCTTCGCGCACGTGCTGAAGTCCGACCTGTTTCCCCTGGCGGAAATCCTGAAACTGCTGTTGGAACTGGGCCGGCGGACCATGAGCGCCGAAGTGGAGATCGAGTTCGCGGTGGTGCTCGGGGACGGCGAGCTCAATCCCCACCAGTTCGGATTCCTGCAGATTCGTCCTCTGGCGGCGGGTTACGAGGCCCCGGATATATCCGAGGGTCAGCTCAATTCCGACAACGCGTTGGTCTCAACCAGCGTGGCTCTGGGCAACGGGCGCATGGACCAGATCAAGGATATCGTCTACGTGCCCCGCGCGAATTTCGACCGCGGCGCCACCGAGGACATCGCCGCGGAGATCGACAGGTTCAATCGCGGATTCGTGAACGAGGCCAGGCCCTATATCCTGCTGGGCCCGGGCCGGTGGGGTTCCGCGGACCGCTGGCTCGGTATTCCCGTCCGGTGGGACCAGATTTCGGGCGCCCGGGTGATCGTGGAGACGGATCTCGAGGATTTCAAAGTGACCCCCAGTCAGGGCACCCATTTCTTCCAGAATTTGACAAGCTTCCAGGTCGGCTATCTGACCGTGAACGCGGGCAAGGGGGAAAGCCGTCTCGACTGGGAATGGCTGGACGCCCAGCCCGCCCAACAGGAGGGGAAGTTCGTGCGGCATCTCCGCCTGACCGATCCCCTGACTGTTCTGATCGACGGTCGGTCCCGCAAGGGAGTGATCCTCAAACCCGGCAATCATGCCGTTTCCACAGGGGGCTAGAACCCATGACCCACGACGGAACCTTCAACCCATTCGAAATGGCCCGGGCCCAGTTCGACAAGATCGCCGATCTGATCGGCCTGGACCAGGGTGCTCGTGACTTGTTGCGCAGTCCCCTGCGCGAGTTCCATTTCAGCATTCCCGTGCGCATGGACGACGGGACGGTCAAGGTGTTCCAGGGTTTCCGCGTGCAGCACAACGACGCGCGGGGCCCCGGCAAGGGCGGCATCCGCTTCCATCCCCAGGAGACAATCGACACGGTGCGGGCCCTGGCCATGTGGATGACCTGGAAGTGCGCCGTGGCGGACATTCCCCTGGGTGGAGCCAAGGGCGGGGTGATCTGCGATCCCCACAACCTGAGCGCCCGTGAACAGGAAGGCATCTGCCGCGGCTGGGTCAGGCAACTGGCCAGGAATGTCGGTCCCGTGGAGGACGTGCCCGCGCCGGACGTCATGACCAGTCCGCAGCACATGCTCTGGATGCTCGACGAGTACGAACAAATGGCGGGCGGACATTTTCCCGGCATGATCACCGGCAAACCCGTGGGCATGGGCGGATCTCTCGGTCGCACCGAGGCCACCGGTTACGGGGTGATCTACTGTCTGCGCGAGGCCATGGCCGAACTAGGCCTGAAAGCGGAGGACACCACCGCCAGCGTGCAGGGATTCGGCAACGTGGCCCAGTACGCCATTGAGCTGTACACCCAGATGGGCGGAACCACGGTCTGCGTCTCGAGCTGGGACCAGGAGGAACAGACCACCTTCGCCTTCCACAAGGCCTCCGGCATCGATCTGGCCGAACTGAAGGGCATCACCAACCGCTTCGGCGGCATCGACAAGGCCAAGGCGAAGGAGCTGGGTTACGAAGTGATCCCGGGCGACGATTGGATCGACCGCGAGGTGGACATCCTCATCCCGTCGGCCCTGGAGAACCAGATCACCGACCAGAACGTCGGGCGGATTTCCAAGCGGGTGAAGATCATCGCCGAGGGCGCCAACGGTCCCACCACGCCCGAAGCCGACGCAGTCATCCAGGAACGCGGGATCTTCATGATCCCGGATTTCCTGGCCAACGCCGGCGGTGTGACATGCAGCTACTTCGAGCAGGTGCAGTGCAACATGAACTATTTCTGGGAGCGGGACGATGTCCTGGCCAGGCTGGACAACAAGATGACCGCGGCCTACCGCTCCATCAGCGAACTGGCTGCCAAGCAGAAGATATACATGAGGGATGCCGCGTATATAGTTGCCATCAATAGGGTTGCGGCGGCGTGTCGCGACAGGGGCTGGGTGTAGGGGATGACTGGATCCGTCGACAACGGAAACCTGAACGGCGGTGCCGGCGACCAGGTGCCTGAATGGCGGCGGATGATCGAGAAGATGCGCCAAACCCGCAGGAAGCAGTTCCTGCGGGTTTCGCGCAAGATGCTCAACCATCTGTGCTCCATCGGACTGTCGAGCGCCCAGCGGATGCTGGCCGAAGCGGACGGGGCGGTGGGATCACCGGACGCCGAGTCGTCCGGCGGGTCCAACGTACCCGGGGCGCGCGTGCGGCTGGAGGATTCCCCCCTCATGTCCGGCGCCCCCTTCGAACTGGCGACCGAATTTCTCGGGGACGACGAAATCGCCCAGCGGGTGCACAAGTGGATCAAGGAGGACAAGGCCAGCTTCTTCAGCACCGTGGTGGGAGATCCGCGCCGCACCATGCCGGAAATCGCGGACGCTGTGCGGCGTTACAACGATGTTCTGCTCGGACGCAGCGGATTGGCCCCCAGTACACTCAAGAGTCTGCGTGTGTCCCTGATCCAGCGTTTTTTGACCGAACAGCTCGACTACATCAACGTGGCCAAGGAAGTGGTCCGCATCACGGATTTCCACGAGTTGCTCGACCACATGATCATGACCCGCGAAAGTCACGGCAAGTTGGGCGGCAAGGCCGCGGGTCTGCTCCTGGCCCACTGGATATTGGGCCAGCCCGAAGCCGCCGACCTGGGGATTTCCCAGATCAAGATGCCCCGCACCTGGTCCATCACCTCCGACGCCATCATGGATTTCATCAAGCTCAACGAACTCGACGACGTGATGGACCAGAAGTTCAAGGAGATCTCCCAGGTCCGCCGCGAATACCCCAACATGATCCAGCTGTTCAAGAACAGCACCTTTCCGCCGGAGATAATCGAGGGGTTGGGCAAGGCCCTCGAATTCTTCGAGGAAACGCCCTTGATCATTCGCAGCTCCAGTCTGCTGGAGGACCGCTTCGGGACCGCGTTTTCAGGCAAGTACAAGAGCCTGTTCCTGGCCAACCAGGGTTCCTTTGAACAAAGACTCGACGCGCTGCAGGACGCCGTGGCCGAGGTGTGGGCCTCGATCCTGGGTCCGGACCCCATCGAATACCGGCGCGAAAGGGGGCTGACCGAATTCATCGAGGAAATGGGCATCCTGATCCAGGAAGTGGTGGGAACACGTGTGGGCCGCTGGTGGTTTCCGGCGTTCGCGGGCGTGGCTTTCAGCCTGAACGAATTCCGCTGGTCGCCGCGCATCAATCGTGAAGACGGATTGATACGATTGGTGCCCGGCCTGGGCACGCGGGCCGTGGACCGGATGGGTGACGACTTCCCCATCCTCGCGGTGCCGGGTCAGCCCGGATTGCGTGCCAGCGCCTCGGTCGACGAAGTCCTGCGTTACAGTCCCCGGGTGGCCGATGTCATCAACCTGGAGACCAACCGCTTCGAATCGGTGAACCTGAAGGATCTGCTGCGGGAGTCGGGGACGGACTATCCCCTGATCGATAAGATCTTTTCCGTCCACCGCGACGGCATGTTGCAGAAGACCTCCCGCTTCATGATGGATCCCGAGCATGACGACCTCGTGGCGGACATGGAGGGGTTGCAGACGGACACCGAACTGATTCCCAAACTGCATGCGCTCATGACCACCCTGGCCCGGTATCTTGGCAATCCGGTGGACATCGAATTCGCTCACGACGGCAAGGACTTCTATCTGCTGCAGTGCCGGCCCCAGGCCATGACCGGCGATGCGGCTCCGGCGCCGATTCCACGCGACATCGATCCGGCCCGGGTGATATTTTCCGCCCGGAAATTCGTCTCCAACGGTTGGGTCCCGGACATTTCCCACATCGTCTATGTGGTGCCCGAGGAATACGGCAAGCTGCCCACGCCTGAAAAGATGAAGGAGGTCGGCCGGGCCGTCGGCCGTCTCAATCGATTGCTGCCCAAACGCAAGTTCATCCTGATGGGACCGGGCCGCTGGGGCAGCCTTGGCGACATCAAACTCGGCGTGAGCGTCACCTACGCGGACATCAACAACACCGCCATGCTGATCGAAGTGGCCCGGCGCACCGGCAACTACGTGCCCGACCTTTCCTTCGGCACCCATTTCTTCCAGGACCTGGTCGAGGCCCAGATCCGGTATCTGCCTCTTTATCCGGATGAGGCGGATGTGTCGTTTCACGAAGAATTCCTCCTGGGGTCGGACAATCTTCTGGGTGAGCTTGTACCCGAACATGCGGATCTGGCGGATTGTATCCGGGTCATCGACGTGGGAGCGGTCACCGGCGGCCAGGTTCTGCGGATCTACCTCAACGCCGATCTGGAGGAGGCCGTGGCCCTGCTGGACGAGGGAGAAGTTGCCAGGACCGCTCCGGTCGGGCCCACCCCTGCGGCCGAACACGAGCCGCGCCAATTCTGGCGATGGCGTTTCCGGATGGCGGAGCGGATGATCCGGGCCATGGACGCGGCCCGGTTCGGGGTCGAGGCGGTCTACCTCTACGGGTCGGTGAAGAACGGGACGGCGACCCCGGAAAGCGATATCGATCTGTTGGTCCATTTCCGTGGCGATGAGAAGCAACGGGAGCTGCTTGATCAGTGGTTCCTGGGTTGGTGCCAAGCGCTGCAGGAAATGAACTATTCCCGTACGGGTGTCCGGGTGGAAGAGATTCTCGACGTGACCTACCTGTCCGACGATGAGGTAGCGGCTGGAAAAGGTCTTGCTGCAAAGATCAACGCTGTAACCGACGCTGCCAGGGTGCTGGAGCTGTCCTGATCTGACACAAGACACCCCATATGACGAGAGGATCGGATGTCCTCAG
>CBDURF010000116.1:0-11400 GCA_965369705.1 uncultured bacterium | reverse complement strand
CGGATCACAACAACAGGTCGTCTTCATGCTCCCGGAGCCACTTCATGGCCTCGCGATGGCGGGGACAGACCTGGTCCAGCAGAGTGTAGAACCGATGGCTGTGATTCAGGTGGGCCAGGTGGCAGATCTCGTGGGCCACCACCGCGTCGATGGCCTCGGGCGGCGCCATGACCAGGCGGTAACAGAAGGAAAGCGTCCCGGTAGGCGAACAGCTCCCCCAGCGGCTGGTGCGCTCGCCCACGATCACCTTCCTGGGAAACAGACCGATGCGGTCGGCCCAGCATGTCGTGCGTTCGGTCAGATCCTGCCTGGCCAGGCGGCGCAGATACTTTTCCAGGACGGACCGGACATCGAACACGTCGGCAGGGGCCAGGGAAAGGGTCAGGGAATCGTCGGCGAGATCGATGGCGGGGCGTTTCCTGCCGTCCGGCAGGCTGGTGATCGCCAAACGGTGAGGCCGACCCAGGATGGAAATCACGCTGCCGGTGGAGAACTGACGGACCTGGGGGCCGTGGCGGACGCCGTATTCGTCGGCCTTGGTGTCGATCCAGTCGGCCCAGTGCTCCAGCAGTTCGGGCACCACCTTCAGGCCCACCCGCTGGGGCAGGGTGATGACCACGCCGTCCCGCTTGCAGACCTGGATGCCCATCTTGCGGGCCCGGCGGCTGCGCCGGACCCGATAACGTACGGGTTTGCCCTTGATCAGAGCGAGGGTCGAACGGTCGGGCAAACGGTCTCTCAAGCGGCGGTAACCTTTCCTTCATCGAGCTTTTTCGTGACCGCGTTGAACACCAGCAGGGCGATCAACGAGATCAGGCCAACGCCGACATAGGCGTACCACAGATAATGGGCGTGGACGTATTCCACCGGCATCGGTCCCTGTCCCAACAGCGCGGCATCATGGGCGGCCTTCACGACCGGTTCGAGAGTGCCGGGTTCCGGGCAGTACTTCTGCAGCAGGAATCCCGAGAAAATGAAGCCGAACATCCAGGCAAAGAAGGTGTTCATGTGGGCAAACCCCAGAAAGGTGCCTTCCTTGCCGGGAGGAGCCTGCAGGGAGGCGAATTCCAGCCATTTGGGACTGAGAAAACATTCGGCTATTCCCTGGATGGAGATGCCGATGATCATCATGAAGGTGATCGGGTGCATCTCCAACCCGAAGATGATCACATTCCCATCAAACCAGGCCGAGGCCGCCATTGCCACGGCCGACAGAGGGATCAGGCACATGGCCACCAGAATCGCGTTTTGAGGTTTCCATTTGCGGATCAAATGCGTGATCATCACCACGAAGATGACCACCACCAGCGGGTTGATGTTGGCGTACCACTCGGGCTTGTAGGTCTCACCGGCCATGCGCAGCACGTAATCGGGCATCGAGGCGTAGAGCTGGCCCTGGATGGCCCAGAACCCCGCCGTGATGAGGATCAGGGCGAGGAACCGCAGATTGCTCATGGCCATCCACATGCCATTGAGCGTCTCCTTCACGGTCCGGCTCTTTTCGTCATGACTCTCCCGCGGAAAATAGATCAGCACCACCAGGATCAAGCCCAGCAGCGCGGCGCCCGCCGAGAAGAAGGGCACCGTCTCGACACCCATCTGGATGCGCATCGGCGCCACCACCGTTTTACCGGTGAACGAACCGATGTTCACCACCATGTAGAAGATGCTGAAAGCACGCGCCCGGTTGGTCTCGTCACTGGATTTGCTCACCGTGCCGGTGATCACCGGCTTGACGAAGGATCCACCCAGGACGATCAGACACAGGCCCACGATCACCGGGCCCAGCGTGTGGAACATCCCCAGGGTCCCGTAGCCCAACGTAAGCAAGGCGAAGGCCAGTATCAGGGCATAGCGAAAACCCATGCGGTCGGCCAGCGCGCCGGTGAAAAACGGCACCAGGTAGATCCAGCCGCCGAACATGCCGGCGGTCACGCCCGCCTGGACGTCGTCGAGGCCGACGACCCGGATCAGATAGGTCCGCAGGGCGATGAAGGTCCCGTAATAGGCGGCGCGTTCGCACAGTTCGGCGGCGTTGCCGGTCCAGAACATGCGGGGAAAGCGCCAGGTTTGTGCGCCTTGGCTCATGGGCATTCTCCTGAGGGAGGAAAGACGGGTTGGCGTGTGTTCGTTTCCGGGGGTAAATGTACAGGTTCGCGGGAAATTTGTTAAGAATAGAGTTTAACCGGCGGAAATCAGCCCGCAAGTCCCCCAGCGGCCGTCAACCTGCGGGGACGGATCGCCCAGCCCGGTCAGTGGTGCTCTCCCCACATCATCTCCCCCGCCTCGATGGCCACCGGCAGCATGTTGCCCAGCGCGGGCAGCGGACAGGTGGCGAAGGGCGTGAAGACACAAGGAGGGTTGTAGATCCGATTGAAATCCAGGATCACCGTCCCGTCGGCCGCGGGCGGGTCGATCGACAGGAAGCGGCCGCCGGCGTAGGTGATCTTCCCGTTGGTCTCATCCCCGAAGACCAGGAACATGCTCTCGCCCGACTCGCCGGTGGGCGTCAGCCGGTATTCCTGTCCGTCGATCGTGAAGACCAGAACACCCGGACTGGACGAAGCCGACTCCTGCCCGATCGCGTTGGGCATGTTGAGCGTGGCGGGCCCGGGCTCCAGGCGGGCGGTCAACCGCCAGTGGATATCCACCGGAAACCGCTCGATGCCCTGGAATGACTTCAGCACCTCCGATTTGCGGTCCTTCACCCGCAGGAACAGCTTGCCGTCGCGATCGATGACGTAGAAAACCATCGAACCGGTCGTCAACATGGTCGGCGGCCCCTCCCTGTCCGTGGCCAGGGTGCAGCTTGACAGTCGGCCCTCAATATGGCCATCAAGGAGCTTGACCTCGGCGTCGGGGTGGACCGAGAACATGATGTCGTCCTCGGTCACGGCCAGCGATCCGAGCCAATACGGCGCCCCCGCGGCGAGGGTGACGTCGGCGTCGGAACTGGCCCCCAGGGAATTGGCGCCTTTCTTCAAAGGATGCAGACCGACCAGGGTCAGCCATCCGGTGTCGCTGCTCAGGCGCTCGATACGTTCGGCGTGCCACCGGTCGATTTCGGCGATGTACTCGGGACCGGTCTTTTCACCGCCGCAGCCGGAGAGGGACAACAGGACTCCAAACAGCCACAGCTTTTTCCACATGATCGTCCTCTCCCGTACGATGACCCGGATCATTCACGAAGGTCCAACTGCGACAGACGCCATTTGGCCAGTTCGAATTCGGTCAAGTGGTCCTTGAAGTTGCCCCGGTCGATGGTGATGCACCCGGTCACGCAGGCGATGAACATCTCCTCCGCCTGGACCGTCCGGCCCTGTAGGAGGTAGGCCTCCCCTGCGTAGTAGCGACCTTCACATAGCTGCTGGCTGTCGGTGGAATCGGCCGCGGCCACGAGCTGGGCGGGCGTCATTTCGCCGGCCAGGCAGGCCAGGATGCTCGCCAGCCAGTCGTCGCCGCCGGTGTGGAGCCGGGCCTCGGCCACGGCGGCTTCCGCCTCCTGATGACGTCCCATCTCATGCAGCACCAGGACGAGCCGGACATTGCCGTACGTGGTTCTGGCCAGCAGGCGATAGGCCCGCCGGAAGTCATCGGCGGCTTCTTCCAGCCGTCCCAGGATCCACTGAGGGGTCCCCCGGTGGTAATAATACCAGCCGGTGGGTAGACCCTGGTCTTCCGAGCTGGCGATAGCCCCTGTGTAGTCTTCCACGGCGGCTGCGTAGTTTCCGAGCCAGCGGTTGATCTGAGCATGTGCCTTGAGGTTCTGCTGATTGGTGGGCGCTTCGGCCAAGGCTTTGTCCATTTCCGCCAACGCGTCCTGAGGCCGCCCCAAACGGCACAACAGGATGCACCGGAAGGTCAGCCAGAAATCCCGCCGCTGGTCACCCATTTCCAGGAGACGGGAAGCTGCTGTCAGACCGTTCTGGAGATCACCGGTCATGGAGCTGAGCCGGGCCATGTTTTCCAACGCCAGTTTGTGGTCCGGATCGTGGGTCAACGCGATGTGCGACCAGGCCAGGGCCTGTTCCAAATCGACCGTCGTGAAGGAACGCAGGTACCAGCTGTCCGCCAGGCTCCGGTCCACTCCATTGCCGGCCCAGGCAGCGAAATCGTTGTCGACGGTAGGATCCTTGACCACTCCGATCTCCGAGCGTATGGCCCTGTAGAGCCACTGGTCGGGCTCGGCCCGGAGTCTTTCGTTCAAATAATTCAGCGCCAAACTCTTTTCCCCGACCACGCTCAAAGCCAGGGCTTTGAGCAGAACCGCCTCCGGCAGATCCGGGTACTTCACCGGGGCGGCCAAGGCGCTGTGCCTTATGACCCGGCTGGCCGGATTGGGAACGAGAAGCTGGTGGTGCATTTCAAGAATCGCAATCCGGGCCATTTCCCGGTCGTAGGGCGGCTGCATCGCCTGCCATGCCCAAATCACCGCCAGGACCAGGGCCACCACGCAAAGCACGCTGATCAGACGGTGCCGCATCAAGGCCTTGCCCATGACGTAGAACCGGGAGGGCCGCCGGGCCAGGATGGGCTCCCGTTCCATGAAACGGCGCAGATCTTCCCCCAGGCCCGCAGCCGAGGGATAACGCCGGGCAGGATCCTTGGCCAAAGCCTTGAGCACGATTGTTTCCAGATCTCCCCGCAACGAGGAGTCCAGCCTGCTCGGCCGGGTGGGTTCCTCCTCACATATGTTCATCACGGTTTCGGGGGTGAAACTGCCGCCGTCGTGGGGAGATTTACCCGTCAGGATTTCGTACAGGATCACGCCCAGGGAATAAACATCCGAGGGCGCGTCGATGTCGGACGCCTTGCCCCGGATCTGTTCCGGGCTCATGTACCGGGGCGTGCCCGCCATCAGGCCCGTGCGGGTCATCGAAATGCTGATCCCCGGATCGGGACGGGTCAAATGGGCGAGGCCGAAATCCAGGATCTTCGGCTCGCCCTGCTCGGTGACCAGGATATTGGCGGGTTTCAGATCGCGATGGATCACCCCGTTATCATGGGCGCACTGGACCGCCTGGCAGACCTTCCGGAAGAGCTTGAGCCGGGCCCCGCGCTCCAGGTTGTTTTCACGAATGAAGACATTCAGCGGCTGACCGCGGACCAACTCCATGGCGAAGTAGTGGAAACCTTCTTCGGTCCGGCCGGCCTCGTAAATCGTCGCGATGGCCGGGTGATGCAGACCGGCCAGGGTCTGGGTCTCGCGCAGAAAATGCTTGATGTGATTCTTGCCGGCGAAACGGCCACCCCGCAAGACCTTCAGGGCGATGGTGCGGCGCGGTGATTCCTGTTCCGCCTCGTAGACGATGGCCTGCCCCCCCTCCCCGAGCAGACCCTTGATGGTGTATGACCCGATTTTCTCGGGCAGGGGAACCACCTCGGACAGATCGGCGCTGATGAACCGGATGTCCGCCCGGATTTTCTCGGCGCGGCGGCGGCATATCGGACATTTGGCCAGATGGGCGTCCAGTTCCGGGGCTTCCCGGTCGATCCAGCTCCAGAGTTTGGCTTCCGGAAGATCGCAACCCATTGTCCTGCCTTCGGTGGAAAAGTGGACAATCGCAAGAATCACCACCAGCATTCTACCTTATCCAGCTGAAAAAGTGAAAAAACAACGGAAAAAGTTTCCGTCGAAACGGCTGCGGCGGTGTTATAGTGGATGGAAGATATCCTGATGGAAGGTCCAGCCATGTGCGAACCGCAAACCACCCCCCATTCCCTTGCTGAACTGACCCCCGCCCTGGTGGCCCGTCTGCGCGATGGGGACGCCGACGCCGGAAAACTGCTCTGTGATCTCTATCAACCGCCGCTGATGCGGTTCAGCTTCCGGTACCTTGGCAGCCAGGACGAAGCCAAGGACATAGTGCAGGAGGTTTTCCTGCGCGTCCTGAAGAACAACGCCCTGCCCGTGAATTTCCGGGCGTGGATCTACAAGATCGCCCGCAACCGCTGCCTGGACGTGATCCGCGCGCGAGGCCGCCGGCGCGACGACCAGGACCTGCCCACTGCCTCGCGACTCGACGCCGACCTGACCGGCTGCCTGACCCGGCTGGTGCGCCGGGAACAACGGGCCCATCTCAAGCTTGCCCTGGCCGAATTGCCGGAAAACCAACGGGAAGTCCTGCATCTTCGTTATGCCGAGGACCTTTCCCGGACCGAGATAGCCGAGGTACTCGATCTGCCCGAACCCCTGGTCAAATCCCGGCTTTACGAGGGCATGGTCAGGTTGCGAACCCACGAATCCCTACTGGATCAGAATTAATTCCCATTTATTTTCCGTCGATTCCGCAGTTGAGGCGTCATTACCTGACGAGAACCTTTGGTCCCGCGCAAAAGGGACCAGTGAAAATGACAGGCGGAATAAAGGGGGGCGTCCATTTTTTCGCTGCCTTGCTGGTGTTGGGCGAGCTCCAGGAGGCAACCGACGAGTCTGGATTCCCCCCCTTCCGCCAAGACGGCTTGGCAAGGCCGAGCTTGGGGCCATTTCAACACAGTCGCCTCAAACATCGCAAGGGGGACAAGGAGGAAGGCGAAGGCCCCCGAGGGGTCTTCGCCGACCGTTTTTATCCACGAACGGTTCAGGGTCACAGCCCCCCCCCACCAAAACATCTCGCCACACGGTTGAAATCTTCCCGTCAATCTGGCATGATCAGTTCCGGACCTCCCCGGAAACCAAGAACCGATCCAAAGGGGGAATCATCATGGCCCTCCGAACTGGTATGACTCGATTCCATTTCCATCCGCGTAACCTGATCACCGTGCTTACCCTGACCGCCTTCCTGGCGGTTTTTTTGGCAGCCAACCCGGCCGGTGCAGCCACACCGGACCGCACGGCGGCCAAGCGGGATGACGCCCAGATCAAAAAACTCGTGGGTCAACTCGAAAAGAAAATGGAGAAGAAGGCCGGCTTGGACAAAGAACCCGCCGTCGTTCTGCGCCGGTGTCTCGATTTCGACTCGGAACAGAAATCCCATCTCGCCATCCACAATTTCGTTTTGCTGATCAACGACCCGGAGTTCGAACTGATCCGGACACGGACCCTGTGTTATTCAGCCGAGGCGGAGATTGAATACATGGGCGGCTGGATCTGGCGGGACGGCAAGGTGATCCGCCTGGACGAGAGCAGTTGGCGTATCGACAAGACCGGTGGTCAAAGTCCCCAGGATGTCGTCTTTACGTTCCCCGAACTGGAAAAGGGCGACATCGTCTGCTACTCGGTCGAGTCCACAGAGGATCATCCCTACACGGGATCCTACTTGCGTCTGGGCGGCGACCTGCCCGTGATGCTGTGTAACACGCGGGTCAAGACCGGCGGCCATTTCAGCCTCGAATTCATGGGCCACAATCTGGTGCGGAAGAAGTACGCCAAGAAGGTCTACGAGGAGAAGGACCACTATCCCATCGACGTGAAGTTCACCGTGGTGGACATCCCCGCCGACAAGAAGGGTGACGACGCGCCCCTCTTCTACGAATACCAGCCGTATCTGATGATCTACCCCAAGGCCCAATACAACGAAATGGCCGGGGCCTGGATGGAAACCGCCTCGTGGAACATGGTGGCCGTGTACGCCTCGGGTTACCGGACCCGACTCCAGGAGAAAACCGCCGTGGTGAAGGCCAGGGCCCGGGAGCTGACTGCGGATCTGACAACCGACGCCGAAAAGGCCGACGCCCTGTACAACTTCATCCAGGACGACATCAAGCTGGTCTGTTTCTTCGACGACTACCATTCCTCGAAGCTCGAGGACATCCTGGTCCGCCGCGAGGCCACCCGGTTCGGCAAATCCGCCCTGATGTACACCATGTGTCTGTCGTTGGATCTGTCCGTGGATGTGCTGCTGAGCCGCGACCGGCAGCTGGGCAGCATCGACCGGACGGCCTGCACCATGAACCAGTTCACGGATTACATCATCGTCCTTGAGGGCGATCCCGTCCGTTACTACGTGCCGACCACGAAGCCCTGCCCCCCTGGAGAACTGCCCGCGGGTCTGAGGGGCCTGAACGCCCTGTCCACCCAACCGGATCTGAAGGAGTCGTTCCGGGAGCTGGCCATCGAGGCTTCCTCCAGGTCGTCGGGGAATCCGGAGAGCGGCTCGGCGATCTTTAACAGCCTGCTGGACCAGGAAGACTGGTCGGAGTGGATCATATTGCCCTAAGAAGGAGGGAAGGCCCCCGGACTCCTTGAACCGGTTCATCGAGGTGTGGCCCTCGCCCGGAATGAACAGGAATTCCGGTGGGTGGCCCTCGCATTTCTCCCGGATCGCTTCCAGGTCCGCCGTCGGCACCGTCCGGTCAGAAGGCGACTCCGGCCATCAAAAGGAAGGCGCCGTTCTTGGTCTCCCAGCCTCCCGTGTCGTCGATGTTCGACATCCCCATGGTGTAGCGGGCGTCGAAAACGATCTCGCCGAACCCTGTGGGCAGCGCTGCGCCGACGCCGAAGACCAGGCCGAAATCGGTGTCCGTCAGTCCCTCCCAGTCTTGATCGCCGGCTATGGGATCTTGAAGGATCTCGGGCATGTCGCCGTTGGTTATCTTACTGGACAGTTTGAAGGCCAATGCGGGGCCGGCTATCAAGTACACCGGACTCGAGCCGAGGGAAGCCCTGACAAGGACGGGGATCTCCAGGTAATTGATCTGGTAGGTCATCGTGAATATACCAGTGGGTAATCCATTCTCGTCCGTGCCGGAGATCTCGTCTGTCGCACCCTTCGGGACGTAGAGCGCCTCGGCCTGGATCGCCCAAAAGCCGGGCAAGTCGATCACCAGGAAACCACCGCCGGCCAGGGCCGTCCTGGAATCCAAAAAGTCCCACTGGTTGCTCACCTTAAGGCGGGAAACGCTTAGTCCGACCTTGACCCCGAACTTCAGGGGAGCCTGACCGAGGGCGGTCCCCCAGGACACCAGTACCACAGCTACAATCGCGAGAGACAGGACGCGTGTTCTCATGGTATTCCCCGCTCGGTTGGGTCGCAGATTTGCTTGTAAAATGGGATAGGACGAAAGCTTTTTCACCCACAGAACATCCCATAAACCGTTGCCATCCATGCGACAACCTTAGCATGCCATGACGGCATTGTAAACGATCGGGTGTGTTCGATGGGGAGGGGATTGACCCGGATGAAAATGGGGAAGGACAACAGCTATTCGGAGCCTTGTGAACGGTAGAGTGCCTTGATGGCGCCCCACGTCAACTGCCTCGTGGGAGTGCCGCCACACTCGGAGATCGTTCCCTGGGGGTCCGCCGTACCGCCGAACCAGATCACGGCGTAGCCGGCCCGCATGCCAACTCCCATCGCCGGCCAGGGATCGTAGGGCCGCCATATCCCGGCGTTGAGAATCACATCGTTGTGACCGGAACTGTTCTGCCATGCGTTCAGGGCACCCTCGGGGCTGGCGATACCCGAAGTCCAGTAGGCGATCTCGAACCCGTCGCCGGTGTATGCGTTGCCGGTGATTTCCCGGGGCTTGTCCCACATTCCGGGGGCGTTCGCGTGGTCGGCTGTGTAGCACACTGGGGTCCAGAGTGACCCATCCGACCAGCTGTGGAGATTACATTGACCGCCATGGGGATTATTGACATCCAAATCCCACACGTGCCACTGCGCCACCGCCGTCAGTGAGGCCGTCACCGGTACCTGCGCGAGACCCTGGGCCTGACGGTAATCGTTCATGAGTTGGGCCAATGTTGCTTCGTCGGCGCTGAGACATTCCCCCGGAGTCGCCTGCGCGTGCACGGGTCCTGTGCTGAAGAACACCAGAGCCAGGACGCCAACGAGAACGCCGGCCGATTTGCGAATTCCGTTGCGCATGTTGCCCGTCATTAGTTCCGCCATACGCCCATTTCGGACGTTCACCTTCCCAGAGGTCTCGATCTTGCGCTGCCGATTCCGAAGCAGCAAACTACGTGCCACTCCGCCGCCAAGCGAGTGGGGGTTTTTGAGACAGGGATTGGCCGGATGGATGGAATGGGAGAAGCAACATGTCGCTTGACCGGCAACATGAAAATCTGTATTTTTTTACAAAACCCTGTGTTTGCCAATGACTTCATCGGTCGGCAAAGGAATATCAGGTGGGGCAATGACCGAAGAGATGGAATGAATCCTCTTTTCGGACAAACGGGAGAAACTCATTATGAGATCGTCTCTGCCCCGTACCCCGTCATTCATTTTTTTGTTGCTTTTCCTGCTGATTCCCCTGGCCGCCTCTGCCGAGTGCTCAGACCACGAAATAACTGCGGTCATGATCCTGGGACAGGTATATCCGGGCAGTGGGCAAGTTCTGGAAACATTGTCGGTTTACCCGGTGGGTGAGCACACTTACCCGTCGTATGATGAGCTTCGATCCGTCATCACCGACTACGTTGATTGCGATTTCTTTGTCATGTTCGGATCTGAGAGTCAGTACTTACACTTTCAATGCCTGCCGAATAATGCTGCCTCTTCTGCAATCCTTGACACACGTACTGGTCAGCTGCCTTTTCTGGGCACGGTGAGTTCTTCGGGCGTGGGTCAGGTGCTGGTCCCCGGGGAACCGACTCACGGCTGGTCCATGGTTGGGGGCGACCCTGCGGCTGACCCGATCGAGATCGATCTCTTCCGCGACTCGGAACTGTATGGGATCATTCCCCGGAACGCTTTTGTGGACCAGGTCATGACCGAACTGCTCCAGACCGATGTGTTGCACAGCTTCGCCCAGTGCGGTGATTATTCCGTGGTGATCTTTCCCTACACTCCCACGGTGAGTCCGGTTGATCCATTTGTGGCCAAAGCCGTGGTCATGGTCAATGGAACCTGCGGGGAACCATGGAATGATCAGCCGGTGCTGGTGGATGACCAAACTTGGGGCTCGGTGAAGAGTCTTTATCGGTAGCTCGTAAGAGGGTCAGGGAAATCGTGTTTCATCTTCGCCCCTGGTCTGGGATCCAGATCGGGGGGGATCAAGTTCCTGTTAAGCTGGAGATTCCAAGAAAAGCAAAGACCCGAAAACCCGGCTGCTCTGACCCGACCCGGCATATTAGGGAAGTCGGGGCAAGGTAAGCAGGTCACTCGACCAGACGGTTGCCTGTCGACAAGACTTCACGTAGACCGTAACCCATGACCCCCACCCCGTTGTCGGGATCTTTACATTTCGCCGATACTTGATACCATCTTCGCCGATCTCGCCGCACCCAAACGTGAGCGATTTGAGGAAACCATGTCAAAAGCCCAAGCCACCCCCAAACACCTTTGGATCATCGGCATCATCACGTTGCTCTGGAACATGATGGGAGCCTACGACTACCTCATGACCCAGACCAGAAACGAAGCCTATATGGCCCAGTTCGAGCAGGCCCAGCTCGACTACTTCTACAACTTTCCGACCTGGCTCGTGGTGTTCTGGGCTCTCGCCGTGTGGGGC
>CBDURF010000115.1:0-11508 GCA_965369705.1 uncultured bacterium | reverse complement strand
ATGGCCCTGCTCTCCCTGATGGCTCCGGTACCCTGGAGGATGAACCGGCCTCGGCGGGCGTTCTCGTAGGCAATCTGCGGATTACCCAGCCAATCCAGGATCTCCATTCCATCTTCGTCCACGATGTACCGTGGGGTGATATGCCCATTTCCATCCAGGATGGGAACTGGAGCATAGTAGCTGGGATCGATTCCAGGTCCGGAAACCAGAACCTCCGTCACCTCGCACTCCGGCGGGTTCATGATGTCGCCGGCGCTGACCAGGTCGGGTGTCCTGAAGTCGAAGCTGTGGTAGATGATATTCTTGCCCGATTCGGGAATATAATCGTCGCGGTGGGTCTCCGATTCACCGGTGTTCTCCGGGGGACCGCTGCCGGCGCCCTTGGTCTCCACGTAGGTGATGATGGCCCAGGCGCTGGTCTTTTTCACTCCGTCTTCCATGTAGGAATAGGGCTGCATGAAGAGGTTGCCCCGGGCGGCCCCGGTGTCCCCGTCCATCAGCAGATCGTCATCTGTCCCTGCGATTCCATCTTCACCCAGGGTGATGGCGACGGACGTTTCATTGCCTCCATGGTTAATGAAGGTATAGTAATCACCGCTCAGCAGGCCCTCGAGCGCCAGGCCGTAGCCGTGGGTACCGTCATTGATCGAGCCGTCGTCGAAGATGTAGGGATATCCCGTGTAGGGATAGTATGCCTCGACGATCTCGCCGCCGTCGGAACCGTCCTTCCAGATACCGTTCTTGGACTCGCACTCGGCGCACTTGGCCGCTTCATCCAAGCCCGAAGCCATGGCGATGATCCGGTCACGGGGCACGATATGGCTGTAGTGACAGCTCACACAGTCACCGTTGGTGAAGCCGCCGAGGTAATCCTGGGTAGCCGCATCCAGCACCACCAGGGGAATGGGTGCTCCCTGTGTCGGGTTGATACCCATGGGATCAGTCCCGTAAGGAACGTGGCAGTTGATGCAGTTCTGGCTCGCGTAGTGGTCTTCAGGCAGAGCCCGCAGGGTCGTGTAGTCGGCCAGGTACGCATCGGGGTCAGTCGCTTCCACGATGGTCTTGCCGGCTTCGAACTTGACGCATCGCGTCAGGTTTTCCGGGGCGTAAGCTATGTCATCGGCCACCGTGGTCTCGTCTATGCCCATGTTCTTCAGGTTCAGCACGTCGTTGTCCGTGATACGAACCGGCAGTGACATGGGTACCAGGGCCTTGGGCCGGCTGACATGGTCCACATCGTGTTCGGGATCGCCCCCGGCCACGAAGTTCATATCGACCTTGGTATGGTCAGCCCAGGTAATATAGCTGTACCAGATTTCGGTCTTGTGAGCGGTGGTCGCGCCACCCCAGCCGGGGCCGGGTCCCACGGCGCGTCCGGGACGCAAGCCCTTGGGGTCTTCCTGCCAGACCATGGCGAAGCCCGCGCTCGAGGCGCCGGCCAGGAAGATCAGGTTGGCGTCACGACGACCACTGGTCAAACGCTCGGGTTTGAACCAGACGATGTCGCCGACAGCATAAAGAGCTCCCAATTCATTAGTACCATTGAATGGCACCTTCAGGAGGTCGGCGGCGGTGAGAATTATACCGCGGCAGGTCCACACGCAGCTGTAGGGGACCTCTCCCACTTCGGGGTAGCCTTGCTCCACGTAGTCGACGGAACGCTGAGGTCCGCCGACGCCCCAGATGTCCTCGGTGTAGTAGACATCGTCGAAGGTGTATTCGTCATCCAGCTTGATGGAGTAACGCGGCTTCCCGCCCTTGGCGAACTTGCTGGTCCAGGCGACCAGGATCTTGTTGCCCTTGACCTGGAAGACCGGCTTCTTTGTCATGCCGTAGTAGTCTTCGCCGTTTTCCAGGGTGAACGAAGTACGGTCCCCCGCGCGGGACAGGTTCTTCTTCTTCCAGGTGTTCCCGTCGTCCCGGGAAATCGCGGCGTGGACGTCATTGGCGTCGAAATCCGGATCACCATCGGTGTAGGTGATGATGATCGGCTTGGCTTCGGTCGCCACCCGAATGAGGTTACCGTCCGCGTCGAAGTACGGAATTCCCTCAATAACCTGGCCGGTTTCCTTGTCCGTATAATAGGCCGGGTCGCCGTTGGCGCGCAGCGCCGGGAACCACACCGGCGAGATGTTCATCTTCGCCTTGGTGCTGGCCAGTTCCGGCGTCCTGGAGATGTTCTTGCGGAACATGACGTTGTTCAGCGTGTCATCCAGGTGCTCCTTGGCGTCCTCCGCCGACTGCATCACCAGCAGGATCGGGGGATCCAGCAGACCCGCGTCGTCGATTGTCCCCTGGATGATGTCCTCGACCAGAATGCCATCGCTGAAATCGATGCTGGTCAGGCCCATGGAGGCCACGACCTGGTCGAAAACCACAACGACCTCTGTGGTGATGACGATTCCGCCCTGCGGATTTCCGTCCGCGTCCAGACTCTGGATCAGCCGGGCCATGTTGATGACCCGCGGATCATCGGTGTCGGCCATGGGAAAGATGTCCAGGGGGGAGATCTTGTGATCGGCCACCGTGGAACCCAGTACAACCGAACCGAGGGAGATCTCGATTTCTTCACCAGGGAAGTAGTCGAATTTTGCGTTCACATCGGTCATGCCCTCATAGGTCGGGGTTTCCACATGGAGCCCCGCCACGGGCGAATCGATGAAGTGCCCGGTCCTGGGGTGCGCCATTTCGTAGCGGAACCACCAACCCCAGCGTCCGCCGTCGAAGGCGATGAGCTCTTCGGCCTCGTCGACTTCCCAGGACTTCTGGGCATGCTGGTGCTCGGCCTTGGCGACCTTGCCCTTGGCGGTCTTCTTGATCTCGGTAACTTCTACTTCGATGAGCTCGCCGGTATTGGCGTCGGCCACGATGTCCTCGCCGACTACGAGGGTGGTATCCTCCTCAACGGCGACAATCCAGGTGACCAGCTCCGGCACCACCCAGGCGCCGGATTCCGCATACACATTGCCGCTGGCATCCACCTTGACCAGTTCCAGGAAGATGGCCACGCCCTGGACACGCAGGTCCGCCCAGGGGGAGCCCCACTGGAAGCCCAGGTCTTCGCCCAGGTCGAGAACCATGGTGCGCCGGTAGACGTGATCTTCGTCCGCCAAGGCGTTGTCGAAGGGTGGCGAGAACTCTTCCTTGTAGTCGAAGTGCCCGATCTTCGGGTTACCGGTGGTGGTAAGCGGTGGCGAATAATCCACCCCGCCGCCCAGATCGACTTTATAACCCTTGATCCGCCAGTCCCCGGTGGGATCGAGCTGGATATGCAGCTTGTCGCGGGAGTTCCAGATCCCGCCCGTGCCGGCCTCGACATGATCACGTCCGGCCAGGATCTGCAATCCCACGCGGCCTGGTCCGTAACCCTGGCCGGCAGCGATTGCAGTAGGGGCAATCCACAGGATTGCAACCGCAACCAAAAGCCAAGCCGTGACGAATTTGTTAATAGAGGTGTAACTCATAACTTCCCCCTCTGGGTGGTAATAGACCAATCCATTCGGCGTGGTCTGGTGTTCCCCTCCACCAGCCGGCTCGGAATGAACCGACAAACCCCATCCGGATGAATTTCAAACTGCTTCAGCGGGTTTCCTGTGCCTCAACCGGCACCTTGCTTGGCAATCCGAGAGCGGGCGAGCGTCTCGTGAATTGACAAAAAACCACAATCGGGTTATGGTCTCCAGCGGAATTATTTGACCGTCAAATAACCTTTGCTGATCGGACCGTGAGCGATTGAGCACAGGCTACCAAAGGTTTTCTAATCTGTAAATGAAAATCATTTTCATATGGAATTAGTAGACATTTAATTGGTGTATATTGAATTAGTAGGTTTTTGAGGGATTGACGTATCACTTTTTGACTTCCAGTCCTTCCGATGTTCCTGGTCGCAGCGCATGCACCTTCCACGATTCAATCGATATTTCATGGTCTGCAATACGCTGTCCCACACAAGGATACAGGAGCAGGGAAAAGACTCGAAAGGATCAGGCAAGCCTCGTTTGTGGACCTCAAATCTCGGCCGAAAGTCATCATCATTGCTGATTGGCCAAGGGGTGAAAGTGATGAAAATGAGTTACATTCCCAATTTTTATGCGATTATTTTTTTTTGAGACAATGATTATTATTTGGCTCCCGACCTTGTCCCGGAAGATTTGGCATCCTTTTTCACCCGACATGACGAGGGATATTTGGGGCATAAACGGGGTGCCTCCAGCCTGAACTTCAACCGCCTACATATTGCGCCGGTACTGGCCGCCCACCTGATACAGCGCCTCGGAAATCTGCCCCAAGGAACACACCTTCGCCGCCTCAAGCATGGCCTCGAAGGTATTGCGGTGTTCCACGGCGGCCTCCTGGAGCTCCGACAGCGCCGCGGTGGCGTCACTCTCGTTGCGCCGGTGGAACGCCTCCAGGGTCGTGATGGCGTACTCCTTCTCCTGTTCCGAAGACCGGATCACCTCACCCGGGATAACCGTCGGTGACCCTTCCGGATCGAGATAGGTATTCACTCCGACAATAGGCAACTCGCCGGTGTGCTTGAGACCCTCGTAATACATGGACTCTTCCTGGATGCGTGTGCGCTGGTACATGCGTTCCATGGCCCCGAGCACCCCCCCGCGTTCGCTGATGCTCTCGAACTCCTTGAGCACCGCTTCTTCCACCAGGTCGGTCAGTTCATCGATGATGAACGCCCCCTGCAGCGGGTTCTCGTTCTTCGCCAGCCCCAGTTCCTTGTTGATGATCAACTGGATGGCCATCGCCCGCCGCACCGATTCCTCGGTCGGCGTGGTGATGGCCTCGTCGTAGGCGTTGGTGTGCAGGCTGTTGCAGTTGTCGTAGATGGCATACAGGGCCTGCAGGGTGGTGCGAATGTCGTTGAAGGCGATCTCCTGGGCGTGCAGGCTGCGCCCCGAGGTCTGGATATGGTACTTCAGCTTCTGGCTGCGCTCGTTTCCGCCGTACTTGTTCTTCAGGGCCTTGGCCCAGATCCGGCGCGCCACCCGGCCCATGACCGAATACTCCGGATCCATCCCGTTGCTGAAGAAGAACGACAGGTTGGGCGCGAAGCTGTCGATGGGCATGCCCCGCGACAGGTAGTACTCCACGAAGGTAAAACCATTGGACAGGGTGAAGGCCAACTGGCTGATGGGATTCGCGCCCGCTTCGGCGATGTGGTAGCCGCTGATCGACACCGAGTAGAAATTCCTGATCCCGTTGTCGATGAAGTACTGTTGGATGTCGCCCATCATGCGCAGCGCGAACTCCGTCGAGAAGATGCAGGTATTCTGGGCCTGATCCTCCTTCAGAATATCGGCCTGCACCGTACCGCGCACCGCGCACAGGGTGTCGGCCTTGATCTTGGCGTAAACGTCCGCTGCCAGGATCTGATCGCCACTGACGCCCAACAGCATCAGACCCAGACCGTCGTTGCCTTCAGGCAGATCGGAACCTTTGCGCCGGTACTCGGGCCGCGCCATCCCTTTGTCCTGGTAGATCTTGTCGATCTTCGCGGTGGCCTCATCTTCCAACCCGTTTGCCTTGATGTACTTCTCGCAGCCCTGGTCGATCGCCGCGTTCATGAAGAAGGCCAGCATCATGGGGGCCGGACCGTTGATGGTCATCGAGACCGAGGTCTTGGGGTCGGCCAGGTCGAAGCCCGAATACAGCTTCTTGGCGTCGTCCACCGTGGCGATCGAGACTCCGCTGTTGCCGATCTTGCCGAAGATGTCGGGTCGCCGGTCCGGGTCTTCCCCGTACAAAGTCACCGAATCGAAGGCCGTTGACAGGCGCGCCGCCGGCATGCCCAGCGATACGTAGTGGAAGCGACGATTGGTTCGTTCGGGCCCGCCCTCGCCGGCAAACATCCGGGTCGGGTCCTCGCCCTCGCGCTTCAGGGGAAAGACCCCCGCGGCGAAGGGAAAAAATCCCGGCACGTTCTCAGTCAGCAGCCAGCGCAGGATGTCGCCCCAGTCCTCGTAGCGGGGCAGACACACCTTGGGGATGCGGGTGTGACTCAGCGACTCGGTGTACAGGTCCTGTTCGATCTTCTTGTCGCGCACCTGGAATACGTACTTGTCGGCCTTGTAGCGCTGGACCATGGCCGGCCAGTCGCGCAGCTTGTTCCGGCAGTCGATATCGAGGCGGCCCTCCAGATCCTGGTACAGACCCACCAGGTCGCCCAGGTAATCCGGTTCCCCGCTCACGTGTTCGATGGCGGTCACGACCCCGGCCGTGCCGGGTTCGACCACCTCGACCGTCTTCTTGCCGATGTTCGCCCGCAGCAGCTCGATGGTGCCGCGCAGCTGGTAGAGTTGCCGGGCCAGGGCGCACTGCTCGGCCACGAACCTGTCGTAGTCGGCGCTGGCCTCGACGATCTCCGCCAGGTAACGCACTCTTTCGGGCGGGATGACGAAGGCCCGTTTGCCCATGGCCTCGGTAACCACGTAGTCGGACTCCAGGGGCGCTCCAGTACTGGCCACGATCTTCCCCATGATCGCCTGGTAGAGCTCGTTCATCCCCGGATCATTGAATTGGGAGGCGATGGTGCCATAGACCGGTAGCCGGTCGTCTTCGACATCGAACAGGCCGTGGTTGCGGCGGTACTGCTTGCGAACGTCGCGCAGGGCGTCCAGCGAACCGCGGTGGTCGAACTTGTTGATGGCGATCAGGTCGGCGAAATCCAGCATGTCGATCTTTTCGAGCTGGGTCGCCGCGCCGTATTCGGCGGTCATCACGTAGAGCGAGACGTCCGAATGTTCGGTGATCTCGGTGTCGCTCTGGCCGATGCCGCTGGTCTCGACGATCACCAGGTCGAACCCGGCCGCCCGGCAGATGTCGATGCTCTGCTTCACGTATTTCGAAAGCGCCAGGTTTGACTGGCGGGTGGCCAGGGAGCGCATGTAGACCCGCGGGTGGTCGATGGCGTTCATGCGGATGCGGTCGCCCAGCAGCGCGCCGCCGCTGCGCCGCCGCGAGGGGTCCACCGACACGATGGCGATGGTCTTGTCCTGGTAATCAGCCAGGAACCGCCGCACCAGTTCGTCCACCAGCGAGGACTTGCCCGACCCACCCGTCCCGGTGATGCCCAGCACGGGAATGACCTTGTCACCCGCAATCCCGCGTCCGGCCTCCGCCACCGCGGCCATCAGGACTTCGTCCTGGTCGGGATGGTTTTCCGCCAGGGAGATCAACCGGCCCAGCGCCCGCTGGTCCCTGGTTTCGAGCCCGGTCAAAGAACCAACCAACGAATCCGCCGTCGGGACCTGACCAACCCCGAAATCGCACTGCCGGAGCACATCGTTGATCATGCCCTGCAGGCCCATTTCCCGGCCGTCGTCCGGCGAAAAGATCCGTGTGATGCCGTACTCGTGAAGTTCCTTGATCTCACTTGGCAGGATGGTCCCGCCGCCTCCGGCGAAAATCCTGATGTCCACTCCCGCTTCTTTGACCAGATCGTACATGTATTTCAGATACTCCACATGTCCGCCCTGGTAGCTGGTGATGGCGATGCCCTGAACGTCTTCCTGGATGGCGCAGTCGACGATCTCCTTCACCGAACGGTTGTGCCCGAGGTGAATGACCTCGGCACCGCTGGCCTGCAGGATGCGCCGCATGATGTTGATGGCGGCGTCATGGCCGTCGAACAGGGAAGCGGCGGTCACGATGCGCACGTGGTTGGCGGGCCGGTAGGGCTCGATTTTCTGGGTTACGGGATGGACGGCTGGGTCGGACATGGTCACCTTTCGGCCGCGGGCCGGCATGTCGCAAACCCGTAGCAGGCAAAAAAACCCATGGCCGGCGCCGGTTTGATCATCGCGGCGCCGGCGAATCATTGGCTTGCCTGGAATCTAGCACATGGCCCCGGGATTGGACAATCATCGCCTCTGGCGGCCCACCCGGGAAAAATCCGAATCAGGCATCATCGTTTTACTTCATCGGCCCACACGAAATCGGCCCAGATCCCCCACTCCCGCTCCTCCAGACCCGATTCGAACCCCTCGAGCCAGGATCCGAATTTGACCAGGCCGAAACCCGGGCTGTAGTAGAGGGTGTCGCGTCCGGTCTCCATGAGTTGGGCTTCGAAATGGACCTCATGGTTGAGAACCACCGTCCGGCAATCGCTCCAGAAAACCTCGAAACCCTCGGCCTTGTTCACCCCGGCCCAAGATACTGCCGACTTGCCCAGTTCTCCGAAGGGGATATCCGTGGTTCCCTCGAGGACCGTCACGGAATAGTCCACCGTGGCGGTCTCTTCTCCGGAGGTGAAGTGGACGGTACCGGACCAGTTGGCCGTCACGGTGGGGTGGTTGAGCCACTTGATCGGTGCATCGAACATGATGTCCACCGGTGTGCCTTCTTCCAATTCCCGGAATCCCCGCAACATGATGGCCGAACCGGTCTTTGTCATGTACTCCCACTCGTCCAGGCTCTCGAAATCGTCGGTCTGGTACCGCCGGAAATCGTTGCCAACCTCCCACTCGAACAGCTGCCACTTGGTGTAGTAACCCGAGCTCTTGGCCTGCACGGGGTCGTTGTTCTCCCATTCGGTGTAGTAGCCGAAGAAAAATTCATCATGGACCGGGAAATGATCCAGCGTCCCGGCCACGGTCACCTCCCAAACCTGGTGCGTGTCGTTCACGTTGCCGCTGGCATCCTGGAAATCCCCGAACTGGAACATCATGGGAATGCCGTCGGGCAGGGGTGTGACCAGGACCATCGTCATAACCGTGTTATCGGCGTTGAAAGTGGGTTCCGTGCCACCGATTGCCACGGCAAACCACAGCTGGAAATTAACCTTGAGGAACTCCATCGTTTCCTGGTGGATCGGTTCGTCGAAGACCACCCTGATGTTCGAAGTGTACGCCGAAATCGTCTCGCCCGAGTCCGGAGTGATGCTGAGGATCCGGGGCGGGGTCGTGTCGGCCTCGGATCCGGTCGTGAAACCGAAGGTGAACTCCTGGGCGAGGGGTTCGTAACCAAGCCAGGAGGCGGTTGTGCAGCCGGTGCCCACGACCACGGTCACCTTGGTGTCGGATGGAAAGTCGGATTCCCGGATCAGGGCATAGGTGGAATGGCCCATGAATTCGACGGTGAAGGGGACCAGCGCTTTGCCCGGCACGGTCATGATGATGCCGGTCAGCAGGGACGCCTCATCCATCTCGCGATTGAACTGCACGTTGACCAGGCCGTTGAGCAGGACGCCCGTGGCGCCGTCGTCGGGATGGTTGCCCACCGCCAGGACCTGGTCGATGTAGACACGGAAATTGGCTTCATGGACCGCTTCGAGCGCGTTACCGGCCACGTCCTTTAAACCCGTGCCGACGGTCACGGTGACCTCCACGCCCGGATCCCAGGCATCATGGTGAACCCGCAGGGTGTGATCTTCATCCGTCCAGGTCAGGGAAGTTATGGTCCCCGCTGACAGGGTCACCTGTCCCGTGGCAGAAGCGGTGTCCATCGCTTCGGAAAAATAGATTTCGATGGTCGCGTCGGCATCCACGGATGGATCCCCCGGGTCGGGATCGGTTCCCACCACCACGGGAGCCGTCGTGTCGGGATTACCTCCCCCTCCAGGATCGGCCGGGTCATCATCGCTGCAGGAAACGAAAAACAACCCGCACAGGGCAATGAGGGCGAGAACGAGATATGGGCGGCTGGAATGGAACATGGCAATTCCCCCTGTGAAAAGAAGTACTCCCGGTGCCTTCCTCCTGTTGAATTGGTTGTGGACTCCAAGACCTACAGTGTAACATGGACGACAGAAAGCCGGTATCTCCCGCTGGCCGGTCCCCACGATTTCGACTCCGGAGAGATTCCATGCCCGACTGGAACATGATCAAGGCCACCTGGTCGCTGCGTTTGTTCGCGATCGCCAAGATCCCCATGATCGCCATCCTGCGCCCCACCCTTCTGGCAGCGGACGCGGAGAGTTGCCTGGTCAGATTCCCCTTGAGCCGGTTGGCGAAAAACCACCTCGGGTCCCTGTACTTCGGCGCCTTGTGCATCGGCGCGGACCTCGCCGGTGGTCTGATCGTCATGAACCTGATCCGGGCCCGTCGCTCGAAGGTGGCCTTCTTGTTCAAGGATTTCCACGCGGACTTCCACAAGAGGGCCGAGGGAGCCACGGTCTTTTCCTGCCATGACGGAAAGAAACTCCTGGCCCTGCTGGACCGGGCCGAAGCAAGCGGGGAGCGGGAAGAGGACACCGTCGCGGTGGTCGCCACGGTGCCGGACAAGCTGGGCGACGAACCGGTGGCCACGTTTCGTTTGACCATCAGCATGAAGAAGCGTGGTTAGCAGGCTGTTGAAAAACTCCTCCCGGCGCCATGCACGCCTCGCCGGGTGTTAATGGTCGACGTCGGTCAAAAAATAATACAGGCCACCAGGCTCAACCTGATCTCGCCAACATCCTTGAAAACGTCATTGTCGAAATCTTCGAAGGTAAGGTCGTTGGAAACCCTGACCCCGGCGGTCGCACACGCTCCGAGATGCAAAACCTTTGTCTGAAGCAGGGATGTGCCTAGACCGATGAAGTACGTCCACATCTCCACCATGTCGTTGGAAATCCTGTCAATGCCCCCGTCTTCATTCGGCCATTCGATATCGTTGGTGTAGGACCAGCGCATGAGTCCCCAGCGAAACCCACCCAACACGAATATTCCCACGAGGGTATGGTCGGGGGTAAAATAATATCGGCCGTTGACCTCGACACCCACCTCATCAATGCTGTCGATACCCTCCTGGATATTCTGCTGACTTCCTCGTCTTCCATGTCCGTAATACAAGCCTAAATCGAGTCGTATCCGGTCAGCGGGGAAACCCCCATACATGATGGTGAAGCTGGTAAAACCGCGGATTGCGTCCCCTGCGAGGTTGGATTGGGATAATAAGATACTCGGACCACTCTGAAGGCCAAATACATCCTCCTCGTTGGAGCCAGAATTATCACTGTCGGTCACGATTATATTGACTGGTGGGGAACTGGGCTGGCTCAACTCATTTTCCTGGGAATTGGATTTGTAGATTTCCTCATAAGATTGGGATGGGTAGATTTCATTCTCAGTAGGGGCCCTGTTTTGGACCAATTCGCTTTCCTTATCCTTACCCGCAGCCTCAGCCGTGGCGTCGGATAGCTTGCCGCGGCTACGACGGCTACCTCCAGAAGCGCAACCGGTCAGGCTCGCCAGGATGGCCAAGCCCATGACCAGAACCAAGAGCCGACATATTCCACCTTTCATGATTTCCCCCTAATGATTCGTTACCCCACCGGTTCGCCAAGGTTTTTGCCTATGTAAGTAATAGGAATATCAACAATCTAGTCTAGACGTTCAGCCTGAGGTTGTCGATTGAATCATGGTATTGTTGGATATCAATGCAGGAAAACCCACTGGCGGGTTGGTACGCCTGGATGAAAAATATCACTGCGAAAATCGACCCCCGGGGGCGATTTGGGACGACATTTATGTTGTCAATGGCTGCGCATTTGACAATATATTTGTTTACTTTATT
>CBDURF010000114.1:0-11646 GCA_965369705.1 uncultured bacterium | reverse complement strand
AAACACATGGTCTTGAACGAGTGACCATGCCCAACAACCGGACACGCATGGCCCCTGGGGGCACTTTTTGGGATTAATCTGTTTGTTTTCAATATGTTATGATTCAGAATATTTCTGCGTGGTGATTTTGACAACATTTATGTTGTCAAACACCCACCAAAGTAAATAAATATATTGTCAAACAAGCCCCCTCAGACGAGGGGAATTCGGTCCAACCTTCGCGGTCAGCGCCCTTTCTTCGTCGCCTTGAGCCTGGCCTCGGCCCGCGCCTGGGCCAGCCTGGCGCGCATGCGGTCGAGATCCTTCTCCATGCCGAGCAGCCGCTTGCGGGCGCGCGCCAAAGCCTTCAGGGCGCGGTCCACGTCGATTTCATCAGCCATCTCGCAGGTCTCGACCATCAGGTTCACGACGTTGTCGCTGACCTCCACGAATCCCGTGCCGACGGACAGGAACTTCGTGTTGCCGGCGTCATCCAGACGCAGGGTGACCATGCCGGGCGACACGGCGCCGACCAGGGGCGCGTGGTCGGCCCAGATCCCGAGGTAGCCCGCCAGACCGGGGATCGTCGCGGAGACGGCGTCGCTGTCGTAGGCGGTCTTGTCGGGGGTGACGATCATCACCTTGAAGGACTTGGCCATCCGATCAACCCTCCGCCTGCAGCTTCTCGTAGTTCTCGAGCACTTCCTCGATGGCGCCGCACATGTAGAAGCACTGCTCGGGGATGTGATCGTACTCGCCGTTGACCAGGCCGGTGAAGCTGCGGATCGTGTCCTCCAGCTTGACGTAACGGCCGCTCATGCCGGTGAACACCTCGGCCACGAAGAACGGCTGCGACAGGAATTTCTGGATCTTGCGGGCGCGCTCGACGGCGACCTTGTCATCGTCCGAGAGCTCGTCCATACCCAGGATGGCGATGATGTCCTGCAGATCCTTGTAGCGCTGCAGGATGGTCTGCACCTTGCGCGCCAGATCGTAATGCTCCTGTCCAAGCACGCCCGGCTCGAGAATGCGGCTGGTCGAGTCCAGCGGATCCACGGCGGGATAAATGCCCAGCTCGGCGATCTGCCGCGACAGCACCGTGGTGGCGTCCAGATGCGAGAACGCGGTAGCGGGCGCGGGGTCGGTCAGATCGTCGGCCGGCACGTAGATGGCCTGCACCGAGGTGATCGAGCCGCTCCTGGTCGAAGTGATCCGCTCCTGCAGCTGGCCCATCTCCGTGGCCAAAGTAGGCTGATAACCCACCGCGCTGGGCATGCGGCCCAATAGCGCGGACACTTCGGACCCGGCCTGCGTGAACCGGAAGATGTTGTCGATGAACAGCAGCACGTCCTGGTTCAAGACGTCGCGGAAGTGCTCGGCCATGGTCAGGCCTGAAAGCGCCACGCGCAGACGGGCTCCGGGCGGTTCGTTCATCTGCCCGAAGACCAGGGCGGTGTTGTTGATCACGCCGGACTCGGTCATTTCCAGCCACAGGTCGTTGCCCTCGCGGGTGCGCTCGCCCACGCCGCAGAACACGGAGTAGCCGCCGTGCTGGGTCGCGATGGCGTGGATCAGTTCCATCACGATCACCGTCTTGCCCACCCCGGCGCCGCCGAACAGCCCGATCTTGCCGCCCTTGACGTAAGGCGCGAGCAGGTCGACGACCTTGATGCCGGTCTCGAAGATCTCGTTGGCCTCGCCCTGGTTGGTCAGCTCGGGCGGGGCGGCGTGGATCGGCGACCTCTTGTCGGGCTCGGCCAGATCACCCTTGCCGTCCAGGGTCTTGCCCAGCAGGTTGAACAGACGCCCGAGGCACTGGTCGCCCACCGGCACCGTAATCGGCCCGCCGGTGTCCAGGCCCTTCATGCCGCGGACCAGGCCGTCCGTCGAGTCCATGGCGATGGTGCGCACCACGTTGTTGCCGATGTGCTGGGCGACCTCGGTGATCAGGTCGATACCCCCCTTTTCATCGATGATGCGGATGGCGTTCAGGATCTCCGGAAGGTGATCCGAATCGAACTCGAGGTCCACCGTGGGGCCAATGACCTGTTGGACCTTGCCGTAGTTCTCAGCCATTTGTCTTCTCTCCTTGCTGGTATGCGGTCATGGGGCCGAGGCCCCGCTCTAAACAAAAACCTAGAGGGCGTTCGCGCCGCCCACGATATCCAACAGATCGGCGGTGATGGCGCTCTGCCGCTCGCGGTTGCGTTGCAGCGTCAGGGCCTCGATCATCTCGCCGGCGTTTTCGGTGGCCGCGCTCATGCTCGTCATGCGGGCGGCGTGTTCGCTGGTGAAGGCCTCGCTCAGGGTCATGAACACCCGGTTGCGCAGGTACAACGGCAACAGGATGGCGAACATCTCGGCCTGACTGGGCTCCCAGATGTAGTCCTGCGCGCCGGCTTCGGCTTCCTCACCTTCGGGCGCCTCGGGCGCAATCGGCAAAAGCGGCAGATCGACCGGCCGCTGGGTCATGGTGCTCACGAAGGAGGAGTAGACGATCCTGACCTCGTCGAAGGTCCCGGCCAGGAAGGCGTCGACCGCGTTGTTGCCGACGATCCTGCCGCGCTCACTGTCGGCGTTGCCGCCGAAGTCTTCGTGACTCATGAAGACGGTGTAATCCCGCTTGCGGAAAAAGTCGGCGGCTTTTCGGCCGATCGCGTAGATCTCGGTTTCGACGCCTGAGGCGACCGATTCATCGACCGCCGCCTGTGCCAGCTTCAACACGTTCATGTTGTACCCCCCGCACAGACCCTTGTCCGAGGTGATGACCGCGAACAGCCGCCGCTTGACCGGCCGGATCTCGAAGAGGGGGTGGACGATGTCGGCCTTGCCCGCGAGCTGCTGCATCAGCTCGGCGAGCTTCTGCGAAAACGGGCGCGCGGCCAGCATCTTGCCCTGCGAACGCTGCAGCTTGGCCGCCGCGACCATCTTCATGGCCTTGGTGATCTTCTGCGTGTTCCCGACGGAACGGATCCGCTTGTTGAGTATTTTTACCCCGGCTCCCGGCACGGGTGACCTCCTGGGAACTAGTCCCGGCTGGCGATGAATTCCTCGATGGCCGCGGTCAGGTGCTGGACGGTTTCGTCCTCCAGCTTGCCGCTTTCGGCGATGGCGTGCAGCACGCCCGCGTGTTTCTCGGCCATGTAGGCGTGGAAGTCCGTCTCCCACCGGGCGATCTCTGCGATGGGCACGCTGTCGAGAAAACCCTTGCCGGCGGCGAAGATGATCGTCACCTGTTTCTCGTTGCTCATGGGCACGTACTGACCCTGCTTGAGGATCTCGACCATGCGCTCGCCGCGGGTCAGCTGGCGCTGGGTGGCCTTGTCCAGGTCGCTGCCGAACTGCGCGAAAGCCGCCAGTTCACGGTACTGGGCGAGGTCCAGGCGCAGCGATCCGGCCACCTTCTTCATGGCCTTGGTCTGGGCGGCGCCGCCCACGCGCGACACACTGATACCCACGTTGATGGCCGGCCGGATACCCTGGTAGAACAGGTCGTTCTCCAGGAAGATCTGGCCGTCGGTAATGGAAATCACGTTGGTCGGAATGTAGGCCGACACATCGGAGGCCTGCGTCTCGATGATCGGCAGGGCCGTCAGCGAACCGCCGCCGTTTTCATCGGAAAGTTTCACCGAACGCTCCAGCAGCCGGCTGTGCAGATAGAACACGTCACCGGGGAACGCCTCGCGTCCGGGCGGACGGCGCAGCAGCAGCGACATCTGGCGGTAGGCGTTGGCCTGCTTGGAAAGATCGTCGTACACCACAAGGGTGTCCTTGCCCTGCCACATGAGGTGCTCGGCCATGGTGCAGCCGGTATACGGCGCGAGGAAAAGCAGCGGGGCGGGTTCGCTGGCGCTGGCGGCGATGATGGTGGTGAACTCCATCGCGCCGTGCTCTTTGAGCTTCTTGTACACCGAAGCGACGGTGGACTGCTTTTGGCCGATGGCCACGTAGAAGCAGTGCACGCCCTTGCCCTTCTGGTTGATGATGGCGTCGATGGCGATGGCCGTCTTGCCGGTGCTGCGGTCGCCGATGATCAGCTCGCGCTGGCCGCGACCGATGGGAATCATCGAGTCGACGGCCTTCAGGCCGGTCATCAGGGGCTGGCCCACGGGCTGACGCGCGGTCACGCCTGGCGCCTTCAGCTCGATGCTGCGCGTCTCGGTGCTGGGCACGGGGCCTTCGCCGTCGATGGGCTGACCCACGGCGTTCAGCACGCGGCCGATCACGCCCTCGCCGACGGGCACCGAAGCGATGGTGCCGGTCCGGGTGACCTGGTCGCCTTCCTTGATGTGGGTGTCCTCACCCAGGATGGCCACGCCCACGGAGTCCTCTTCGAGGTTCAGCACCATGCCGAAGATATCCCCGGGGAACTGCACCATCTCGCCGGCCATCACGTCCTGCAGGCCGTACACGCGGGCGATTCCGTCGCCCACCTGAAGGATCGTTCCGACGCTTTCGACCTCGAGGTCGCGGTCGTAGTTCTTCAGCTCCTGCGAAAGTACGGAGCTGATCTCTTCAGGTCTGAGTTTCAAAGCGGGTCTCCTCGTTTATCGAATTTGGGCCTGGCTCAGCGCCTTGCGCAGCAGGTTCAGATTGGTGGCCACGGTGCCGTCGAGGATCTTGTCCCCGAGGGTGACGCACACGCCCCCGATCACGGCGGGGTCGGTTTTCTTTTCCAGGATGATCTTCTTGCCGGAGTGGGCGGCCAGCTTGCCCTTGAGGGCCGCGGCCAGGTCGTCCGGCAGAGTGATCGCGGTCACGACCCGGGCGCGCAGATAACCCTGCTCGGCCTCGACCAGATCGGCGAACACCTCGCCGATGTCCCGGATGTTCTCGATGCGATGCTTGTCGATCAGCAGGTGGAAGAAGTTCAGCAGCACCGGCTCGATCTTGTCGCCGAACACTTTCTGCAGCAGCTCCTTCTTCTCTTCGGTCCGGACCTGGGGGCTGTCCATGAAGATGCGCAACAGGTGGTTGTCCTTCACGGCGTTCAGCACCGCGGCCAAGGATTCGGCCACGCTGTTCAGCGTCCCTTCGGCCTTGGCCGTATCAAGGAGCGCTTCGGCGTAGCGAGTGGCGACTTTGCGGTCACGCATCGGATGCGCCATCCGGATTCAGGCCGTCGATGTAGTCGGTGATCAGCTTGCGGTGCAGATCGTCGTCCAGCCGCTCGTCGATGACCTTTTCGGCCGCGCCGATGGCCATGGCCACGACATCGTCGCGCAGTTCGATATGGGCCTTCTGGGTCTCCAATTCGATGTCCTGCGCGGCCTTGAGCCGTGTATCCTCGGCGCCCGCGCGGGCCTTCTTCTGGATGCCGTCGGCGATATCCTCACCGCGCTTGACGGCCTCCTGGACCATCTCGCGCTGGATGACCTTGATATCGGCCAGCTTGAGCTCGAACTCGCCCTTCAGCTGCTCCGCTTCGGTCAGATTTTTCTCGGCCGCCGTGTAGTCCCCGTCGATCTTGCCGCGACGTTCGTCGAGCAGGTCGAGAATGGGTCCCCAGGCGAATTTCCCCAGGATCCACACGAAGAACAGGAAGCCGAGAGCCGTCGTCAACAGCTGAGGCAGTTTCGGCATTACCATTTCCATGACAGGTACCTTCCGGGTCGAAACCGCCGGCGAAACAATTATTCGGGGTCCGGGGAACGGCTAGGCCGCTCCCCGCGATATCCCCTCAAACGCACGCCGGGTTCACCCAACAATTCTAGAGATTACCCATCAGCATGATGGTGGCGACCAAGGCGTAGATCGTCAGGGCCTCGATGAAGGCGCAACCGATGATCATGGCCGTCTGGATCTGACCGATGGCTTCGGGCTGACGACCCATGGCGTTCATGCCGCCCTCGACAGCCTTACCCAGACCGAGGCCCGAACCGATGGCGGCCATGCCCAGGCCGATGGGAAGAGCCAGTCCAAGAATATTCCCGTCCATTGTTTTCTCCTTCTAGTGCGTGCGTTGCACTCAATGTTGCGGGCAGAACCCGCCGTTTCCGGGTCGATGACCCGGCCTAGTGCCCATGAGCCTCAGCATGACCATCGGAATGACCATGCGGCAGGAACAGGGCAATATAAACCGTCGAAAGTAGCGTGAAGACCAGTGCCTGGATGGTGCTCGAAAGCAGCCCCAGGAAGTAGAAGGGCAGCTGCAGCGGGATGCCGGGCAAGAACCCGAACACCGCCGCGTCGCCCGCCAAAACGATGCCGCCGATGGCCTTCATCAGCAGGTAGCCCAGGATCACCATGGTGGCGACCAGGGTCTCCTCGCCGAAGATGTTCCCGAACAGGCGCAGCCCCAGGCTGAGCGGCTTGATCAGCTCGCCGAGCACGTGCAGCGGGAACAGCAGAATCGAAAAGCCCCAGTCCATGGGGGTCTTGGGGTCGCCGGCCAGGTGCAGAAAGTAGCCGACGATGCCGTTTTCCTTGATGGCGATGCCCTGCACGTACAGGAACGTCATGATGCCCAGGGCGAAGGTCGTCGAGGAGAAGCTGCTGGTCGCCGCGTGGCCCAACGGCACCATGCCGACCAGGTTGTTCACCAGGATGAAGACGAACAGGGTGCCCAGGTAGGGGGTGTAGCGGCGGGCGGTCGGACCGAGGATGGCCTCGAACATTCCGTAGAGGCCGCCGAAGATCATCTCGACCGCAATCTGGGCGCGGCCCGGGTATCGGGATGAGAGTTTTCTGCTCAGGCTGATGAAGAACAGCGAAAGGAGCAGGGCCACCGACAGGGAGTAGATCGGGTTCAGGAAGTCTTCCAGGCCGTGGGCGACCGAGTCGGGCAGCAGGGGGGCGATCCAGCCGGTCAGCAGGTTTTGCAGGTGCGGGATGTCGGAGTGGCCGCCTCCGTGATCGTCGGCGTCGCCGTGTTCAGTGGCGGCATGGGCTTCCTGGCCGTGCGCATCGGTTGTGTGCGGATCGCCTTGCTCGTCGTAGGTGGTGTTCGGGGGCGAAGAATGGTCGGCGGCCTGCGAGGTGTGGCTGTCAGTACCGTGGGCATCATCCTGAGCGAGAGCGGAGCTGAGGCCGCCGACTCCAAATATAGTCACGCCGACGGCAAAGGCCAAGATGGCCAGATTGGTTTTTCTCAAGCCAGGGAACCTATCGGTCATGAACAGCATCTTGAACTTGATCTTCCTGCCCAGTGGGCTGACCTGCGGCCTGCTGCTTCAGGCGGCGTATTTCCTCGTCGCGGGCGCGTGCGCCCACCCCCACGAGGACGACCATCATGAGAGTGAAACCTACGGCGTGGCTGATCGCTGGAAACGGTCGGGAAAATAACACCCAGACCGCTATCCCGTAAACAGCCAATTTGGCGAATCCCCACAGGAAAACGGCAAAAATGTTGCGCGGCTCGCCCTGGGGCCGGACCGCGCAACGCAGCAGTTTTTCCAGGGCGAAAAGTCCGGCGGCGGCCCACAAGGCGGTCAGGAAAACCCCCAGGGCGAAGTGGGGAGAAACCACGAAGTAGAGCACCGCGGACAACGCCAAGGCGAGTAAAATAGTCCATAATTGGACACGGGCAAGGACGTTTTGGGTCATTTAAAGGATTCCCCTTTGGCCTTTGGCTAGGGCTGGCGAGTGGGTTCCTTCCCGGGGCGCCTAAAGGATAGGGGAAAGATGGTGTTTTGAGGGGGATTGTCAAAAAGGATATGGCGTTTTAACACCCGGGTTCCGATGGATTCCGCTTGTTTACGCAACCACCGGCCCCGAACGGAGGATCGGGGTTGTTTTGGGACCCGCATTGTGGTAATGTCGATCCCGACGCCCGACCCGGGCGTCGGGGGGAATTTAAGCCATTGTGACACAATGTATTCCAGGGCAATGGTGCGGTGAGGACCCATAACGGAAATCTCCGCCCTTCGGTCTGTCATCTGTTAACCTCAAGCCCGCCAAGGAGGTACTAAGGATGGTGCTAATGGACACCACATGACTGTCACCTGGAGGCGCGGTGACAGGGGAAAATTCGCCTGATCCGCACCTCTGATCGTCAACTGGGGGGGATTGAAATGAACTCAATGAAGCGTCCACTAATCTGTGGACTATCGGTTGTCGTTTTCCTGACCATCGGCTTTCTCGGTCTCCAAAATATCGACAACCCCAAACCACTCGACATCGCCTCAAACAACCTCATCACGGATCAAATTTCATCAAACAGCGACATGACTCCCGGACTGGTCCGCAGCCAGGCCGTCATCGACAGCAAGATCCGGAACAAGGAACTGAAACTCGCCGGGGAAAAACCCGACACGCCCAAGAACCCCGCAGATCGCATCGAGTGGGAATTCGCGATGCGCGTGGGCGACGACGGGACGATTCCCCATGGCGCCCTGCTCCGGGCCAAGGGGCAGTTCGATCAGCTCGAGAAACAGTTCATCGCGCGGCCCGACAAGGACGGCGGCATCCAGGCCTGGGAATGGCTGGGGCCCGGTAATGTCGGGGGCCGCATCCGGGCCATCGCCATCCACCCGACCAATCCCAACACCATGTGGATCGGCGGTGTGGCCGGGGGTGTCTGGCGCACCACCGACGGGGGCGCCAACTGGACGCCGATGACCGATTTCATCACCAATCTGGCGATCACCTTCATCGCGGTGGATCCCACCGATCCCAACATCCTCTACGCCAGCACAGGCGAGGGCTTCTACAATGCCGACGGCCTCAGGGGCGCGGGGGTCTTCAAATCAACGGACAGTGGCTTCACCTGGGCACAGTTGGCGTTCACCGACACCCCGGATTTCTACTGGGTGAACCGGCTGGCCCATCACCCCACGGATGCGGACCATCTCCTGGCCGCAACTGCCTCGGGCCTGTGGGAAACCCTGGACGGGGGCGCCACCTGGACCAAAATCCTCAACCCGATCGGGGTCACCGAGGACGTCCGCTACCATCCTTCGGATCCCAACCTGGTTCTGGTGGGCACCGAATCCAACGCCTATTTCTCCACGGACGGCGGGTCGACCTTCACCAGGATCACAGACGGCGGAGTTTCGACCCTGTGGTCCCCCGGCCGTTGCGAGGTGGCCTTCGCGCCCAGCGACGTCGATATCTTCTACCTGTCGGTCGACATCAACAAGGGTGAGATCTGGCGCAGCACCGACGGCGGGGCCACGTGGACCCAACGCAACACCGGCGACGAATACCTGGGCAAGCAGGGTTGGTACGACAACACAATCTGGGTCAGACCCGATAATCCCGATTTCGTGCTGGTCGGCGGAATCGATTTCTGGCGTAGCACCGACGGCGGCAGCAACATCACCAGGATCAGCGATTGGCACAACTACCACATCACGCCGTTCAGCGCACATTGCGACCATCACGCCATCGTTCCTCATCCCGATTTCGGGACCGGCGGCAACCTGCGGATCTACGTCGGCAACGACGGGGGCATCCAGACGGCGGCCAACATCGAGACCGTCGCCCAGACCTCGGGCTGGGCGAACCTGGCCAACAACCTGGGCATCACCCAGTTCTACGGCGGGGCGTGCTCCCCTGACGGCAGCGTCATCGTGGGCGGCACCCAGGACAACGATCACCTCAGGTACCGTCCGGCCGACGGCATCCACGGCTGGTACCAGGCTGAAACCGGTGACGGCGGCTTCGCCGCGGTCAACTACAACAACCCCAATGTGATCTACAGCGAATACGTGCGCCTGGCGATCGAAAAAAGCACCAACGGAGGCGATTCCTACGTCAACAGCGATTCCGGCCTCGGCGACGCCGGCGACAAGAACAAGGCGCTGTTCATCGCCCCCTTCGTGATGGATCCCGTGGACCCGGACATTCTGTATGCCGGCGGGGCGTCCATCTGGCAAACCACCGACGCGGCGGCCAACTGGTCGGAATTCAAGACACCCGAAACGGGCGGCCCGCGTTGCAGCGCCATCGACGTGGCTCCGACCGACACGGACATCATCTGGGTCGGTTACGAGTATGGGCGGGTTGTCATGACCGATGACGGCGGCGGAACCTGGACACGCGTGGACAACAACGCCACCAGCATTCCGGGCCGTTACATCACCGACATCGCGATCTCGCCGCTCAATCCCGACCAAGTGGTCGTCACCATCGGCGGTTACAGCGACGACACTGTCTGGTACACCGACGACGCGGGCGCTTCGTGGACACTCATCAACGGCGCCGCGCCCAACAATTTGCCCGACATCCAGGTGAACACCGTCCGGTTCGATCCCATCATGGACGATTGGATCTACATCGGCACCGATCTGGGCGTGCTGGCCACCAATGATCTGGGCCAGAACTGGAGCGTGACCGCACTGATGGGCGACAACGAAGGCCCCGTGAACACGCGGGTCAGCGAGCTGTTCTGGAAGGGCGAGGAGCTGATCGCCGCCACGCACGGGCGCGGCATGTACCTCACCGATCCGTTTCGTAATTATCCGCCTGTGGCCGTCTGTCAGGACGTGCAGGTCGACGCCGACGACGACTGTCTGGGGACCGTAACGGCTGACATGGTGGATAACGGTTCCATCGATCCGGACGGGGATGCGATCACCCTCGAACTGGATCCTCCCGATCCCTACGAATTGGGCGAGACCAACGTGACGTTGACCGTCACCGACCAACATGGCGCTTCCGACTCCTGTGAAGCCGTCGTCACCGTCCTCGACACCACGCCGCCTGTGGTGACCTGTCCCGCCGACATCCAGGTTGAGTGTACCGTGACCGGCGGTGTCCCCATGGACGACCCGCAGTTGGTCGATTTCTTCGACGACTTCATGGCCGAAGACAACTGCGACCCGGACCCCATGGTGGAAAACGACGCCCCGGCTCTGTTTGCCGGTCCGTGCGAGGCCGGTGGTGGTGTCACCACCGTGACCTGGACCGCCACTGACGCCTCGGGCAACGAGGCACAGTGCTCGACCACAGTTACGGTCATCGACACCACGCCGCCCGAGATCGAGGTCACGGTCGCGCCGCAAGTGCTGTGGCCGCCCAACCACAAGATGGTGGACGTGGTGTACACGGTCATCGTCAACGACATCTGCGATGACGCCGCGACGTGGCAGTTGGTGGACATTTTCAGCAACGAGCCCGAAAACGACCTCGGCGACGGCGACACCGAAGACGACATCCAGGGCGATGACCTCGGCACAGCCGATAATACGGTCAGCCTGAGGGCCGAACGACAAGGGACTGGTACTGACCGAATCTACCAGGCGACCTTCCAGGCCACCGACTGCTCCGGGAATACCGCCCTGACCATGGTCAATGTCTATGTGCCGCATTCGGAGAGCAGCATCGGAACCATCCTGAGCGGCAACAGCCAGATGCGGACGTTGTCGAGTGAGATCTCTTACATGATCAGCGGCGCCTCCTTGTGGCGGAAAGAGATCCCCGTGGAGACAACCGACGCCGCGCTTGAAGGGGACGATCTGAGGACCATCGATCCCACTTCGGCGCTCATCAGCAACACCGCGGGACTGGTGAATCCCACCGCGTTCTTCCTCAAGGACGTCGACAACGACCGGCACAAGGACGTGTTGCTGGCGTTCAACCGTCGCGCCCTGGTTACCCTGGCCGCCGTCTCCACCGAAGAGGACGGCCTCCCGGTGATGGTGCTGGAGCTCGGCGAGGAGAGGTTCCTCGTCCTGGAGATGAACAACATCCTGGAAATCGACCTCGACCTGGATCTGCTGATCG
>CBDURF010000113.1:0-11885 GCA_965369705.1 uncultured bacterium | reverse complement strand
CGCCGGCGCCGCGTGGGATTCCTCAGATCTAGGTCACCTTCGACATCGATGCCAACGTTATTCTTTCGGTGAGCGCCGTGGACATGGCCACGGGCAAGGAGCAGTCCATCAAGATCCAGGCCTCCAGTGGCCTGAGCGACCAGGAAGTGGAACGGATGGTCAGCGACGCCGAGATCCACGCGGATGAAGACAAGAAGAAACGGGATGTGGTCGACCTCAGGAACGAGGCCGAAGCCCGGATCCATGCCGCCCGGAAGAGCATGGATGATCTCGGCGATGATCTGGACGGGTCCCTGAAAGAGGATGTGGAAACCAAGATCACCGCCCTTGAAGAGGTTCTGAAGGGAGAGGACCCGGACATGATCCGGGCTGCCAGCGACGCCCTGATGACCGCCGTCCAGCAACTGGCCAGCGCGGCCTATGAAAAGGCCTCCGCTGCCCAGGGCGGCTCCGAAGCCGATGCCGAGTCCGGGACAGGAGCGGACCAGGGGAAGGACAAGGCCGGAAAATCCGAAGAAGGCGGCAGCGACGGCCCGGTGGACGCCGATTACGAGGTGGTGGAGGATTAAGCTCCTTTGTCCCGCTTGTTGGTTGACAATTTTCAAAAACGTGATAGGGTCGGTTTCCGGGATTAGGTCCCGCAACCGGCCTTGTCACCGCCTCGGGCCGAATTCACGGAGATGTTTAAAAACATGACAAAAAAAGTCTTGCACTGAGCTCGATAGATCCGGTATACTCCCGATGGGGGAAATGAATGAGAATCAAGATCAATTGATATTCGGGGTCTATGGGTTGAGGAAATTCCCATGGCCTTTTCAGCCGAAGCCGGAAACCTGGAACAAAGCGGCCGGGGGTTCGTATATAGGTGGTGTCGCTTTCACAAAAAAGCTGACCTTTAGGGTCAAGATTAAGACCATTTCTGCCCCGCAGGGGGATTGAAATTTAGGACGGCAATGGCCGTCCGGGGATCAGTCAGGAGGACGCAGGGTGTACGAAGTCGAACTCAGCAGTGACCGTCGCGAAGACTCGAGTCTCCAGCATTATCTGCAGACCATCGGGAAGCACAATCTGCTGACCCGGGAAGAGGAATTCGCGCTGGCCACGCGTATCAGGGAAGGTGACAAGGAAGCCCTCGACAAGTTGGTCAATTCGAATCTGCGCTTCGTCGTCAGTGTGGCCAAGAAGTTTCTCAACCAGGGCCTCAGCTATATGGATCTGATCGCCGAAGGCAATATCGGCTTGATCACCGCCGGCAAGCGATTCGATGAGAGACGCGAATTCCGCTTCATTTCCTATGCGGTGTGGTGGATTCGGCAGGCCATCCAGAAGGCCATCGCCGAACAGACCAATACCGTCCGGCTGCCCATCAACCGTTCGCAGCAGGCGCAGCGGATGAAACGGGTGTCCCAGAATCTCGAACAGAAGCACCACCGCAAGGTGGCGGAGGACGAGATCGCCGAGGCCATGAGCCTGGACCTCCGCAAGATGGCGCAGATCCGGGCGGCCAGCCGTCCCCTGCTGAGCCTCGATCAGCCTCTGTACGACGATGACGTTACCTTGGCGGACACTCTTGCCGACCCGGAGGACTTGACTCCGGACCAAGGCTATGTTACCGGCGAGTTGATGCAGGAACTGGCTGAGGCCATGGATCTTCTTTCCCCGCGGGAGCGGAACATCGTGGTCCGCTATTACGGACTGGACAGTCAGGAAACGGCCTCTCTTGAGACCATCGGTCAGGATATCAACCTGTCGCGGGAGCGGGTCCGCCAGATCCGGAACCAGGCCCTCAGCAAGATGCGCCAGCACGGTCATGGGGAACGCCTGGTTGATTACCTCACGTGATCGTCCCGTTCTCCGGGGGGCTGGTTTTCGATTGACATTGCCCGGTGGCCTGACAATATTTTGCCTCCCGGTGGGCGATTAGCTCAGCTTTGGTTAGAGCGCTTGTTTGACAGACAAGAGGTCACAGGTTCGAATCCCGTATCGCCCACCACCGAAATATTGAAAAGACAAGGGCTTGCGAAAATCGCGAGCCCTTTCTTTTTGGCCGTGCTATGCTCCGGGTTGAAAAGTGGATTTTCCAGGACAAGGGGTTGGAAAATGAAGAAGTTGTTTTTTGCCGTGTCGGCGATCGCCGCACTTTCTTTTCTGGTTTCCAACGCGGGCTTTGCCCAGCATGAGGTCCCCAACCAGATCGGCCTCTACCTGACCGACGACGGCTTCGGCGCGACCGGTACCCAAGACGTCGATGTTCCCGTGGAAGTGTTCCTGGTTTTGACCAAACCGACCGACGTGAAGAACGATGATGCGCCCTATTCGACCATACAGGCTTTCGAGTGCTCCCTGAACTTCAACCCCTCCGGCAGTTTGTTCAAGCTGAGGGATATTCTTCCGCCCAATGCCATCAATATCGGTGACAATTCCGACATCAGCCAAGGTTTTCTGGAATACATCGTGGCCTTCGGTGTCGACTGGCCCTTGACCAACAACGAGTCTGTCTGGCTGGTCGCCTTCACCTTCATGACCACTGGCACGGACCCGATCGAAGTCACTCTGGGTCCCTCTTCCGTCCCCACTATCGAGGGAGAGATGGCCTTCATGTCGGAGCGGGGCCAGCTACGGGTCATGCACCCGGTCAGCGGTTCTCAAGATCAGCCCGTGTTCATCTTCAACGGCGAGGCGGTCGTGAAGAACCAATCTTTCCGTCGGGTCAAGTCCCTGTTTCGTTAGGGAACCTGCCTGAAACGATCCGGATTGGTCCCAGCGAGGAGCCTGTCGGGAATTGATTGGCGGCGCGAATCGGGTCATGAGGCTTGCCTGTCCCGGAGACCCGGTTTAGATTGGCCGTCTTACTGGCAATTTGAACGGTTGAGGTCCGAGCCAAGGGGCTCTTCTCGACCACAAGCAGAGGATGGATGACCAGCGATGTCGGAACTGACGCTGAAACTGCCGGACGGCAATTCCCTGCAGATCGAAAAGGGGCAGACCTACGGCGAAGCCGTGCGCCTGATCGGTGAAGGCCTCTACCGCAACGCCCTGGCCGTGACGGTGGACGGCGTGCACCATCCCCTGGCCGAGAAGGCGACGGCAGGGGGCGAGATGCTGGTCATCACCAGGAGCGCGGATAAGGGTCTGGAGACCCTGCGGCATTCCACGGCACACCTTCTGGCCTGGGCCGTCCAGGACCTCTTTCCCGGCGTGAAGTTCGCTTTCGGGCCCGACATCGAGAACGGCTTCTACTACGACTTCGACCGGGAAGAGCCGTTCACCGAGAACGATCTGGAGAAGATCGAAAACCGCATGAGGGAGTTGGCCAAGCAGAAGGTCGTCATCGAACGGCGGGAGGTCGGCAGACAGGAAGCCGAGCAGATGTTCAGCGACCAGCCCTACAAGCTGGAGCAGATCGCCTCGTTGGGTGACGAGCAGCTTTCCGTGTACCGGATGGGTGATTTCCAGGACCTGTGCGAGGGACCCCACACTCCCGACACCAAGGATCTGAAGGTCTTCAAGCTCCTCAGCGTGGCCGGCGCCTATTGGCGGGGCGACAGCAGTCAGCCCATGCTCCAGCGGATCTACGGGACCAGTTTCTTCAAGAAGAAGGACCTGGACGCCCATCTCAAAATGCTGGAGGAGGCCAAGAAGCGGGACCACCGCAAACTCGGTCGTGAGTTGGATCTGTTCGGGATCATGGACGAGGCCGGCCCCGGACTTTCCTACTGGTTTCCGCGGGGCGACATCCTGCGCGAACAGATCATCGACTACTGGAAGGATATCCACCGCCGCAACGGTTATGTGACCGTGACGACGCCCCATATTTCCAAGGCCGCCCTCTGGGAGACTTCGGGCCACATGGAATTTTACGCGGACAACATGTACGTCTTCGAGCAGGACGAACAGTCCTACGTGGTCAAGCCCATGAACTGCCCGGGGCATATCCTCATGTTCCAGCGCAAGAAGCGGGGCTACCGCGGTCTGCCCGTTCGCTACGCCGAGTTGGGTACGGTGTACCGGGCCGAGCTGAAGGGAACCCTGCACGGCCTGATGCGCGTGCGCGGTTTCACCCAGGACGACGCCCACCACTTCTGCACTCCCGACCAGCTCGAGGACGAAGTGAGCCTCTGCATCGATCTCGTGAAGGAGATCATGGGGGCTTTCGGATTCGACGACTTCAAGGTGGAGCTTTCGGTGCGGGATCCCCTGAACAAGGACAAGTACGCCGGAACGGACGAGGAATGGGAGGCCGCCGAATCCTCCCTGGTCAATGCGTTGAACAAACACGGTCTCGATTACACCAGGGAAGAGGGCGAGGCTGTCTTCTACGGGCCCAAGATCGACGTGAAACTGATCGACGCCATCGGCCGGCGCTGGCAGACCAGCACCATCCAATTCGATTTCAATCTGCCCCGGCGTTTCAACGTGACCTATACCGACAGCGACGGGAAGGAACGCTACGTGTACATGGTCCACCGGGCCATCATGGGCTCCCTCGAACGGTTCATCGGGATCCTGACCGAGCATTTCGCGGGCGATTTTCCCCTGTGGCTCGCCCCCGAACAGGCTCGTGTGCTCTCGGTCAGCCGGGACCAGCACGACTATGCCCGCGCCGTGGCGGCCAGGCTCAGGAAAGCCGGCTTGCGAGTGGGCCAGGACGTGCGGGATGAGAAGCTCGGCTTCAAGATCCGGGAAGCCGAGGTACTCCATGTGCCCTGGATGCTGATCGTGGGGGGGCGGGAGGTCGCCAACGACGATGTGGCCCTGCGGATCCGCCACCAGGGTGATCTGGGGAGCAGGAAGGTGGAACAGGTGGCCGAGGATCTCCTTGACGCCGTGAAGAACAAAACCTAGATTGTAGCGGTTACAATGCGGCCGGGGCTGGGTAATCCCCTGTCGCCGTATCCAAGAAGAGGTCCGCCCTCTCACCGTAGCTGGCCCTTGGTGTCCCTGTGGGGTGCCTGGTGGACGGAGCGGTTAACAACCCAGAGCCTGACAAGGCCTGTGGCGGACCATTGTGTCCGTTTTTTTTGTGTTCCGGGGCGGGCACGTCATCCCAGCGGGAGGTAGTAACTATCAAGGACAGCAAGTTGACCAGGGTCAACCGGATGATCAGGATCCCACGTGTCATGGTCGTTGACGAGGACGGTGAACAACTGGGTGTTCTTGAGACCAACGAGGCGATCGCCATCGCCGAGGATCGTGGACTCGATCTCGTGGAAGTGGCGCCCACGGCGCGTCCGCCTGTTTGCAAGATCATGGATTACGGCAAGTTCAAGTATGAACAGGCCAAGAAGGCCAAGAAGGCCAAACAGGCGTCGCACACGGTCAAGATCAAGACGATCCACTTCCGACCCAAGACCGACGACCACGACTACGACTACAAGAAGAAACACATCATCCCTTTCCTTGAAGCGGGTCACAAAGTCAAGGTGGTCATGCGGTTCCGGGGCCGGGAAATTTCCCATCTGGACCTGGCCATGGAATTTCTGAATCACCTGGTCGGCGAGGTTGAAGAATTCGGCCTCCCGGAATCCCGGCCCAAGCGGGAGGGACGGTTGATCACGTTCATGATCGCTCCCAGGAAAGACCGGTAGTCGTCGCTTGCCGAACCCTTACAGGCCGGCTGGACGGGTGACCCGAGGAGATCGCATTCAGCTCGCCCGAGGAATGGGGAGCGAAACTCCCAGGAACGCCCGGGAAATATTGAGAGAAAGGCAGAAACATGGGCAACAAGATGAAGACCAATCGCGCTGCCGCCAAGCGGTTCAAGCTCACCGCCAGCGGACGCATCAAGAGAAACAAGGCTTTTCATGGCCACCTCTTCACCGCCAAGAGTCCCAAACGGCTTCGCAACCTGCGCAAGTCGGGCCTGCTGGCTCCCAGCGACGAGGCCAGGGTCCGCAAGATGCTGGCCGGCGGAAAGTAACCTGACACCATACCGGTCCGGCTCGGGGTCGTCCTGATGGGACCGAGATAGAGGAGGCAATGAAATGCCAAGAGCAACAAATAATCCTGCCGCCAAGGCTCGCCGGAAGAAGTACCTGAAGAGGGCCAAGGGTTTTGTCGGCGGTAAAAGCAACCAGTATATCGCCGCGCGGGAAACCGTGGAGCGCGCCCTGGCCTACGCCTATCGGGACCGCCGCAACAAGAAACGCGATTTCCGCCGGCTTTGGATCACGCGCATCAACGCCGCCGCCCGTTTGAACGGCTTGAGCTACAGCCATTTTATCAACGGTTTGAAGAAGGCCGAGATCGACATCGACCGGAAGATGCTGGCCGATCTGGCGGTCCATGATTCCGCCGCCTTCGGCAAGCTGGCCGAAGTGGCCAAGGACTCTCTCTGAGACGAGTCGGTTTTTGCGCGGGACCGTGGTCCCGGTCCCGCGGAAAGCGTCGCATCCTGGTTCAACCACCATGCCGGGTCCGTCCGGCAGAGGGGACCCGACATGAAGGAGACCATCGACCGACTCCGGTCCGTGGGAATCGAACGGATCAAGGCTGCGGGCTCGGAATCCCAAATCGAATCCGTTCGCGTGGCCCTGCTGGGCCGTAAGGGGGAGATCACGTCTCTCCTGCGCGGACTCAAGGATGTCGACCCCGCCGAACGGCCCGCCCTGGGGGCCGAACTGAACCGGTTGAAGCAGGATCTGGAGGGTCTGCTGGACATCCGCCAGGAAGAAATCGGAGGGGGAGGGGTCGCCGTGGCGGACCCGGTGGGCGACCTGACCCTGCCAGGTGTTCCGCCATCGGCAGCCGGTACGAACCACCCGCTGGTGACGGTCCTGGAATCCATCTGCGACATATTTTACGGCATGGGCTTTTCGCGGGATGACGGTCCCGAAGTCGAACTGGACTACTACAATTTCACCGCCCTGAATTTTCCGGACGACCATCCCGCACGGGATATCCAAGACACCTTCTACATCGATCCGAAAATCTGTCTGCGCACCCAGACCTCCCCGGTCCAGGTCCGTACCATGGAACGGAACGAACCGCCCCTGGCCTGCATCTTCCCCGGCCGGGTCTACCGCAACGAAAATGCCGATGCGTCCCACAGCTCCGAATTCTATCAGATCGAGGGACTGGTCGTGGACAAGGCCATCAGCATGTCCGACCTCAAAGACACCGTCGACACCTTCGTCCGCAATTTTTTCGGCGCCGACGAGCCCACGCGTTTCCGGCCCCACTACTTCCCCTTCACCGAACCTTCGGTGGAGGTTGACATGCAGTGCGTGGCCTGCCGGGGCGCGGGTTGCGGCGTCTGTGGCCAAACCGGGTGGCTGGAAGTCATGGGGGCGGGCATGGTTCATCCCAACGTCTTCAAGGCCGTAGGTTATCCTGATGATGTCTACACCGGTTTCGCCTTCGGCATGGGGATCGACCGGATCGCCATGCTCAAGTACGGCATTGGTGATATCCGGCTGCTCTACGAAAACGATCTGCGTTTTCTGAAACAATTTCGAGGTGTGTTTTGAAAATCAGCCTTGACTGGCTCGCCGAATACGTTTCCTGGGACGACACGCCAGAGGGATTGGCCGCCAAACTGACCTCGGCGGGCCTCAACGTAGAAAGCCTGGAAGAATTCCGGCAGACCTTTCCCGGGGTCGTTATCGCCCGCGTGGTGCACCGGGAAAAGCACCCGGATGCGGACCGGTTGAGTCTGTGCAGCGTCGATGACGGCAGCGGTGATCCTGTCCAGGTCGTGTGCGGAGCGCCCAATGTCCGGGAGGGCCTGACGGTCCTGTTCGCCAGGGTGGGGGCTGTGCTGCCGGACGACTTCAAGATCAAGAAATCCAGGATCAGGGGTGTCGAAAGCCGCGGCATGATCTGTTCCGGCAACGAACTCGGCCTGTCCAACGAAGCGGCCGGCATCATTGAATTGACCACGGATCTGGCTCCTGGTGCGCCCGCGGATGAATTGTACGGATTTACCGACACGGTTCTGGACATCGAGGTCACGCCCAATCGTCCCGACTGGTTGAGTCACATCGGGGTGGCCCGCGAGGTTGCGGCCATCTACGGGACCAAGGTTTCCATGCCTCCGGTCTGGAGCTATCAGCCGAGCAGCGAAAGCATGGGCATCCAGGTCAAGATCGAGAATTACGATGACTGCCCCCGGTACGGGGCGTTCGGAGTGGAGGGGGTTGAGATCGGGCCTTCCCCGGATTGGCTGCAGAATCGCCTTCGCGCCATCGGGAGCCGCCCCATCAACAACCTGGTCGACATCACCAACTACGTGATGTTCGAGCTGGGTCAGCCCATGCACGCCTTCGACCGGGCGAAGCTGACGGGCGGCACCATCACCATCCGTGCTGCCGAGGCCGGCACCATGGTGACCACGCTCGACGAACAGGAACGGAAACTCGAGAAGGGAACCCTCCTGGTATGTGACGAAAGCGGTCCGATCGCCCTGGCGGGGGTCATGGGGTTGGCCAACAGCGAGGTGACGGAGGCCACCACCGATATCCTCCTGGAGAGTGCGTTCTTCAACCCCAAACTGGTGCGCACCGCCAGTCGTGGTCTCGGACTCGTCAGTGAAAGCTCCTACCGGTTCGAACGTGGCACCGACTGGACCATGGTGGAGAAGGCCGCCCTGAGGGCCCTGCAATTGTATCAGGATCTGGCCGGGGCCCACATCCTGCCGGCCTGGGCGGACCGCCAGGATCCCGACCGGAAGGCGACGGAATCCATTCCCTTGCGCATCTGGCAGGTCAACCGGGTTCTGGGAACCCAAATCAACGTGGACCAGGCGGCCCAGCACCTGCAGTCCCTGGGACTCAAGGTCCAGCCCATGGGCAATTCCGGAACCGGTAGCCCGAACGCTGTGGATATGATGGTCGAGATTCCCTCTTTCCGCAGGGATCTGTTCCACGAGGTCGACCTCATCGAGGAGATCGCCAGGAGCTTCGGCCTGGACAACCTGTCCAGCGGCGGCGGTTTTCGCGGCACCGGCGGCGGCGTCCGCTGTAAGGACGAGCTGATCCAGAGCAGAATGCGCCATTGGTTGGCCGCCTGCGGCTACCATGAAATCGTGACCTCCAGCTTTCTGGCCTCCGGTGACCATGAGCGCCTTGGCATGTCCGAAGAGGATCCCAGGAGCAAGACCCTTGCGGTCATCAATCCCAAACACGGGGGCCACACCCAGTTGCGGACGACCCTGTTGCCATCCCTCCTGGATGTCGCCCGGCGCAATCTGAATGCGGGCGCCTCGGTGCCGATCAGGTTTTTCCAGATCAACCGCGCTTTCTGGCCCGCCGGCGCCAAGAGGACGGACTACCGGCAGGAAGACGACCTGCTGCTGCCTGAAGAACCCGTTTTCCTGCAATTCGCGGTGGCCGGCTGGCGACAGACCGGACTCGACGGCATGCCCGCGGATCTGCTTGAAATCAAGGGTTCTCTGGAGGCACTGGGAGCCCATCTCCGCCTATCTTTTGAGCTTGAAGCGGCCGACAGCGAATTATGGCTCCAGGCCGGTTCCCAGTGGCGCATCAAGGACCATGGGGGTCGGGTGGTGGGTTCCGCCGGAAGGGTGGATCCGGTCGTTTTGGAGCGATTCGACATAGATCTTCCCGTCGCGGTTGCCGAAATCAATCTCAGTGCGGTTGAGATGACCTCGGAACGTATGGAGTTTCAATCGTTTACCAGGTTCCCAGCGATCAGGAGGGATCTCTCCCTGCTGGTGCCTGCCGGAACAGCCTGGGGCGCCATCAGGGACACGGTTGTCGACTGCGGGGGCCCGCTGCTCGAACAGGTGGAACTCTTTGATATCTATCGTGGCAAGGGTGTTTCCGAAGGCAAGGGCGCCTTTGGAATTCGCTTGAAGTTCCGTTCGCAAAAGGGTAATTTAAAAGGCAAGACGGTGGACAGCGCCATTGGCAAGATTCTTGAGGGACTGTCCGGGCGTTTGCAGATAGAACCGAGAAGCCAGGGCTGAAATTCGGGTGAATATGACCTGAATTCGGTCCCCATTCCAGATGGCCGGGATCAAGGAAGAGAGCGGGCACCTAAATGGACAGCAATCTCAACATTCTGGAGGCCAAGGTCCTCGAAGCCGTGGCGTTGATCAAGGAATTGCGGGCTGAAAACGGACGTCTCAGCGAGCGCTGTGGCGAACTGGAGGCCCAAAACGCCGAACTCGAGGATGCCAGCCGCCGTTTGAAACACGAACTCGATGAAGCCCGCCAAGAGGTGGAAAGCATCGAGGTTTACGAGCAGAAGAGGAAGGAAATCGAAGACAAGGTCGGAGATCTGCTTCAGAAACTGGAGGCCATGGGTTAATACCTGGTCTACCGGATCCGAGGCCCGACCTTAAAGCGGGAAGCGGTCCGAGTTGGAATCCGAGAGCGTGACAGTCACCATCTTCGGCAAGGAGTACACCCTCAAGGGAGGGGCCGATGCCGAATATGTTCAAGATGTAGCGGCCTTCGTCGACAAGCGCATGAGCGAGGTCGCCAGTAATGCCGCCGTTGTTTCCACCGACCGGGTTGCCATTCTGGCAGCCATCAACATTGCCGATGAGTTGTTCCGGGAACAACAAAAACGCCTGGAAGCGACGGCCACGCTCGAAGATAGATCAACCCATCTCACCCGGCTTCTGGTCCAGGAAGTCGGTGACGAAAACACCGCGCAAAATGGTGGTGATTCCCTGCCCGGCACGTGATGTGTCGTACAAGTGAGCCAACACTTCGCAATGGGGATTCCGGAGTTTTCCTTCAGAAGCCAAGCCCCTCGGGGAAGGCCGAAGGCGGAAACAGGAGTCCCACTTGGAGCAACACGGTTCAGTTGCTTCCGGCTCACACGACCGGGCGGGGTTGCCCCACGATCCCCGGATCGGTCTGAACGTTTTCCTCCTCAACAGCTCAATAACCCGGGAAGGAGTGACCATGCCGCAGTTTCCGGCGTATGCCTATGTCATTGCCGCCGCGGTTCTTTTTTTCCTGTTGGGCTGGATCTCATTCAGGATCCATTATGAAAAGCTCCACGGCCATGCCGGTCTGGCCCGTCAAAGATTGCTGGAGGACGCCCGCAAGGAGGCCTCCGATCATCTCAAGACGGCGAAACTCGAGGCCAAGGAAGAGTTTTACCAGGCTCGCACCCGTTTTGATCAGGAAACGGACAGGATCCGCACCGAAAGCCAGCGTCGCCAGGAGACTCTGGATCACCGTGAAGACAATCTAATCAAGAAAGTCGCTTTCATTGACCAGAAGGAAAGCCGCCTCGACCAATTGGACGAGACCCTGAGGGTCCGGCATGAGGAAATCGACCGGGATCGCCGGCGGCTGTCAGGCCTGCTCGACGAACAGAACGCCAAGCTGGAACAGGTTGCCGGCATGTCGGCCGAACGGGCCCGACAGCAACTGATGGAAAACATGATCGGCGCCGCTCGGCTGGCCGCGGGCAAGAGTATCCAGCAGGTGCGTGAGGAAACCGAACATTCCTCCCGGCGCGAGGCCATCAAAATTCTCAGTCTGGCCATCCAGCGCTATGCTTCGGGGCATGTGGCCGAGCGCACCATTTCGGTCGTGGATCTCCCCAACGACGAGATGAAGGGCCGGATCATCGGCCGGGAGGGACGGAATATCCGGGCCTTCGAACTGGCTACCGGCGTTGACCTGATCATCGACGACACCCCCGGGGCCGTCATCATCTCGGGCTTTGATCCGGTGCGGCGGGAAATAGCCCGCCAGGCCCTGGAAATTCTCATCGGCGACGGGAGGATCCATCCAGGCCGGATCGAGGAAGTGGTGGCGAAAACCAACCAGGAAATGCATGAAAAGATCCTGGAGACGGGGGAGAACGCCTGCCTCGATCTGGGTCTGCAGAATGTGAATCCCGAACTGTACTATTACGTGGGTCGGTTGAACTACCGGACCAGCTACGGCCAGAATCTG
>CBDURF010000112.1:0-12037 GCA_965369705.1 uncultured bacterium | reverse complement strand
TCGGATTATGATTCCGATGCTCTAACCAACTGAGCTAAGCCGCCACCCATGTCATCAAAATCCGGGGAAAAGCCGGTTTTTCCGGGCAGGCAGCAAGTTATTCAATCAGTGGATTCTTGTCAAGGAACCCGGATCCGGCTATTCTGCGATCCATGGGGAAAAAAATATTCAAACAATATCCTCCGCCCTTGGGTACGGTGGTCGAGCGTGATGACGCCCACCTCGGTTCCCTGGAGGGCAGGTTGGTGGCCCTGATCGGCTACGGCACCATGGGCCGCGCCCACGCCCTGAACCTCAGGCGCAGCGGGGTGGAGGTGGTCATCGGCAGTAAAGCCCGTGCGGATTCGGGTAAAGAGGCCAGGCGCAAGGGCTTTGAGGTGCTTCCGGTTGATGAGGCAGTGGCAGGGGGCGATGTGGTGATGCTCATGCTGCCGGACGAGGCCATGGCGGCGGTTTACACCAAGGTAATCCTGCCGAACCTGAAACCGACCGCCGCTCTTGGGTTCGCACACGGGTTCGCCATCGCTTTCGATCAGGTCAGGCCCGATCCGGGACGCCCCTGCTTTCTGGTTGCGCCCAAGGGACAGGGCGATATGCTCGCAGCGGCACATGCTGCCGGTTCAGGTGTTCCCGGCCTGCTGGCGGTGACGGAGGACTCACCTCCGGAAACCTGGGATCTGGCGGCGTCCTACGCCCTGGCGGTAGGGTGCCTGGTCGGGGGCGGTTTCGTGACCACCTTCCGGGCCGAATGCGTGAGCGATCAGTTCGGTGAGCAGGTGGTTCTTTGCGGAGGGGTGATCGAACTGCTCAAGTCCGCCTTCGACGTCATGGTCGAGGCGGGTTACGACGAGACCAACGCCTACTTCGAGTGCGTGCACGAGTTGAAGCTGATCACCGACCTGTTGGACCGTCACGGCATCGACGGCATGCGGGACCGGATCAGCGGGACCGCCGCCTACGGAGGTTTGACGCGCGGGCCGCGCCTCATCGATGACCGGGTGCGCGAAAAAATGAAGCGGATCCTGTCCGAAATCGAAACGGGCGACTTTGCGGAGGAGTTCCTGAGGAATCACGACGAGACGGAAAAACTGGCCCGGGCCGAAGCGAAAAGCCCCTTGGCCCGGACCGGGCGAAGAGTGCTGCCGCGGCTTCATCAGGATTAAGTCCACTGACTGAAAAAGGAGCATGCCGACCATGAACGATTCATTCTTCGGACGGTTCAAGGATCTTTTCACCAATCCGGGACGACTCATGGAAAACGTGGGGGTCAACCCCCGCTGGTGGCAGCCGGGACTCCTGGTCTGCCTGGTCATGATCGGTTTCTCCTGGATGACCCTGCCCATCTCCGCCCCGGAACAGGCGGAATTGATGCGTGATTCGCGGCTCATGCAGATGGTTCCCGAAGAGGCCATGAACCAGCAGTACGAAGACGCCCTGGACATTTCTCCAACCAAGCGGCTCACACAATCGGGCATCGCGGGATTCACGACCTGGCTCATGATCCTGATCTTCGGCTTGATCCTGGGATTTTTCGTGCGGCTGGGCGGTGGTGAGGGGTCCTTCAAACAGGCCCTGGGCATCGTGTCCTGGGGCTCGCTCCCTGTTTTTGTCATCAGTTCCCTCGTGAAGCTGCCTCTCATCATGCAGACCGAGTCCGTATTCAAGGTCAATATCGGCCTGGCCGCCCTGCTGCCGGGAGCCGAACCCGGGTCCGCCCTGTTCCAGACCCTCATGACCTATGGTGATTTCATGACCTGGTGGGGACTTTTCCTGCTCGTGATCGGATTCGAAAAAGTGTTCAAGATCGGTCGCTCGGTCGCGGTCCTTTCGGTGCTGTTGCCGTGGGTATTGCTGTCGGCCGTCCCCCTGGCGTTAAGCCTCATCTTCATGTAAGCGATCCGGCGAGGAGTTGCAGAGTGAAAAAGAAGATCCTCATTCCACTGGCGGCGATTGTTCTGATCGCCGTGGTGGTATCCATTCTCAGGTCCGGAGACAAGGCGGAGGCCAAGGTCGAGACCCAAAAGGTCCAGCAGAAGGACCTGACGGCCATCGTCAATTGTTCCGGCACCATCCAGCCCAAGCGAAAGGTCGATGTCAGCGCCAACGCCATGGGCACCATCGTGCACCTGGCCGTGGTGGAGGGCCAACGCGTCAGTCAGGGCGACCTGTTGATGGAGATCGATCCCTCCGAATACGCCGCCGCGGTCAAGGCTCTTGAAGCCGCGATCAATTCCTCCCGGGCGGATCTGAAGCTGGCCGAGGCCTCGCTGGACAAGGCCATCCAGGACCGGGACCGGGCCGAGGAGCTGTTCGAGAAGGAACTCGCCTCGGAGGAACATCTCACCTCCGCGCGGATCAACGCGCGCATGGAACAGGCCCGGGTGGAAGGGGCCCGCCACCGCATCACCCAGTACAAGGCCAACCTCGCCAAGGCCCACCATGATCTGACGAAGGTGACCATCACCGCGCCCATGACGGGGGTGATCACGCGGCTGAACGTGGAAGAGGGGGAAAACGCCATCATGGGCACCCTCAACAACCCGGGCACCGTGCTGCTGGTCATCGCCGACCTGGGCACCATGGAGGCCTGGGTCGAGGTCGATGAGACCGAGGTGGTGAAGGTAGTACACGGACAGGTCGCCGAAGTGGAGATCGATGCCTTTCCGGACCAGAAATTCACCGGCAAGGTGACGGAGATCGGCAACAGTCCCCTTCGTGTGCGGACCGGAGCCAGCCGCGAGGCCGTGGACTTCGAGGTGAAGATCACCCTGGACGAAACTCTGCCGAACATCCGGCCGGGCCTGTCGGCCAAGGCCGAGATCACCGTCGCCGAACGCCATGACGCCCTCGCCGTGCCCCTGGGCTCGATCACGGTGCGTGAATGGCCCCTGAAGGATGCCGACATCCGCCGCTATACCGGCAGCCGGGCGCGCAAACAGAAGGCAGCCCTGGCGGAGTTCGGGTTCGGAGACAATGGTGCTGAGGGGGACACCACCGGCGCGGAGACCGACGGGACCAAAGGCGAGGAGACCGAGGGCGTCTTCGTCCTGGTGGACGATTTCGTGAAGTTCGTGCCCGTGGAGATCGGTATCGCCGGTGAGGATGACTTCGAGATTTTAAGCGGTCTGACCGCGGACCAGACGGTGGTCACCGGGCCCTTCCGTATCCTGCGGCAGTTGAAGGATGGGGCCCAGGTCGAGAAGACGGGCCGGAAGGGTAAGAAGGGTCGTGGCGCGGGCGACGGCGAAACGGAAGACTGATGAATCTATCCGAGGGAGTCCGCATCGCCCTGGCCAGTCTGCGTGGGCACAAGCTGCGGACCTTCCTGACCCTGCTGGGCAACATCGTGGGCACCATGTCGGTCATCGCCGTGGTGTCTCTCATCTACGGCGCCGACCGCTACGTCTCCCGGGTGGTGCTCGACGAGGGCACCGACGTGTTCACCATTACGCGTATCAACGACATCCAGTTCCTGACCGACTTCGACGCCTTCCTCGAATCCCTCAACAATCCCGACCTGACCCTTGACGACCGCAACTGGCTGGCCGAACGCCTGGAGGAGGCCTCGTCCGTGGGGGCGTTGATCACCCGCACGGCGACCCTCCATGCCGGCGGCGAGAAGTTCCGGGGCACCCGGGTGCGGGGTGTCACCGAGGACTACTCGTTGATTGAAGATCTGCCCCTGGTGGTGGGCCGCCACATTACGCGGCAGGATGTGGTCAATTCACGGCAGGTCGTGGTGTTGGGCTTCGAGGTGGCCCGGGACCTGTTCCCGCGCCGAGCCGATCCCGTGGGCCGTGAAGTCAAGATCGGCGGCCGTCATTTCAAGGTCATCGGCGTGATCGAGGATCGCGGCACGGTCATGGGCCACAACCGCAACCAGTTCGTGGTGACGCCCATCACCGCCTGGCAGAAGGTGTTCGGATCCGGGGATTCGGTCGACCTCAAGATCGCGGTCAAGGACCTGACCAGGCTGCAGGAAGCCCAGGACGAAGCTGCTTTCCTGATGCGAATCCGCCACCGGCTACGGCCCCTCGAACGGGATGATTTCACGGTCACGACTTCGGACCTTTTGTTGTCCATCTGGGGCGGGATCTCCGGGGCCATCTACGGGGCCCTGGTTCCGCTGGTGGGCATCAGCCTGTTGGTCGGCGGCATCGTGCTGATGAACGTCATGCTGGTGTCGGTAACCGAACGCACCCGCGAGGTGGGCGTGCGCAAGGCCCTGGGAGCCCGGCGTCTGGCCATCATGTGGCAGTTCCTGGTCGAGGCCGTCACCCTGTCCCTGGTGGGTGGGGTCCTGGGCATCCTGATCGGGCTGGGGCTGGCCTGGGGAATATCCCTGGTCTCCCCGTTGCCGTTCGCCGTCGCCGGCTGGTCGCTGGTTCTGGGGTTGGCCGTCACGTTTTTGATCGGGGGAGTGTTCGGCACCTATCCGGCCTGGAAGGCCGCCGGTTTCGATCCCGTGGAGGCGCTACGTCATGAATAGCCCTCATGTCCACTGGCGGGACGGGATGAATGAGGCTTGGCGTACCATCACCGGGAACCGGCTGCGCAGTTTGCTGCTGATCCTGGGCGTGGCCATCGGCGTGACGACCCTGCTGGCCATCTTCACGATCGTCAGCGGGCTGAGCGGGCGCATTCGCGACGACGTGGTCTCCTCGAACCGGCCCTACATCTACATCTCCCGCAACAGCGGGATCGGCGGGGGTGATCCCGCCGAGAAAATGCGCCGGCCCCAGCTGAAACCCGACCTGGAGGACGCCCTGGCGCGGACCGAAGGCGTGGGCCTGATCGATTACGAAGTGTCCAACAACAGCGGGACCGTCCTGAAGTACGAGAAGGAGAAAACACAGTTTGTGCAGGTGTTCGGCAGCTCGCAGAACTTCCCCTTCATGTTTTCCATCACGACCGACGAAGGCCGGTTCTTCACCGCCGGCGACGTCACCGCCCGCAATCGGGTTGCGGTGCTGGGCTACGGCCCGCGGAAGGATCTCTTCCCCAATCGTGATCCGGTGGGCAAGACTCTGCGCATCTACGGCAAACCCTATCTGATCATCGGAACCATGGCCGAACGCAAGCACATCATCGGCCAACTCGGCGACAACTACGTCTGCGTGCCGTGGACCACCTTCGAAAAGGACGGGTTGAAGGAAGGGTTCGAGGACCGGAACATCGCCCTTTTGGTCGCCGAAGGTTACGAGACCGACGAGGTCATCTCCAACATCACCGGGACCCTGCGCCGCGAAAGACGTTTACGGGCGGGGCAGAAGAACGACTTCGACATCGTGGCCAGCGAAACCTACGGCGAACTGATCGACAAGGTGACCGGAGGCATCGCGATGGTGCTGGTGGTCCTTTCTTCGATCGGCTTGCTTGTCGGTGGGATCGGGGTCATGAACATCATGTTGATCTCCGTGGCGGAGCGCACCCGCGAGATCGGGGTGCGCATGGCCGTCGGCGCCCGCCGCCAGGACGTCCTGCTGCAGGTCCTGGTCGAGGCCGGGATCCTGACGGGTATCGGGGGCGTTCTGGGCATCATCCTGGGCTACTTCGCCTCCTGGGGTATGACCCACCTCCTGCGCTTTCCCTTCGCCGTATCCCCGTTGGTGACCGTGGGAGCGGCCTTGTTTTCCGTCTCCATCGGGATTTTCTTTGGTCTGTATCCGGCCAACAAGGCCGCGCACCTGGATCCGATCGTTGCTTTGGGACGAGAATAAGAAAAAGTGAGGGGCAAAATGAACAACCGTATGGCAATTCGTATTTTTTTGGGCTCGTTGATTCTGGTTGCGGGGTCACTGATTCTGGTGATGGGCGGTTGTTCGCGGGACCCCGGGCCCGAGGTGTGGCTCATCGGGCTGGACGGGGCGGATTGGGACCAGTTGGACCCGATGATCGCACGCGGTGAACTGCCTAATCTGGCCAGGCTGCGTGAAGAGGGCGCCTCGGGAATCCTGCTCAGCGACATGCCCATGATTTCGCCCATCCTGTGGGCCAGCATCGCCACGGGCAAGACCCCTGATGTGCATGGGATCACCTGGTTCATGACCGATGCTCCCGACGGTTCCAAGATGCCCATCAGCAGCCATGAGCGCCGGGTGCGGGCCTTCTGGAACATCGCCTCGGAAGCGGGAAAGAGCTGCGGCATCGTGGGCTGGTGGGCCACCTGGCCGGCCAATCCCATCAACGGCTTCCTGATAAGCGACTATGTCGCCTGGCATAGTTTCGGCGTGACGGGCCGCAGCTCAGTCGATCAGGGCAAGACATGGCCTCCGGATTTGATCCACCTGGTCGACGAAATCATGCCCTCGCCCGAAGAGGTTCCCGACGCCGACCTGGAAAAGATGATTCATTTGCCTGCCGCCAGGCTGAGGTCCGACCCGAACAGCGACTCCTACGCCGATTCGCACTCCCACCTGCGCCAGGCGATGGCCACCTCGCGGGGTTTCACCGACCTGGTCCTTCACCAGTTGGACAATGATCGGCCCCAGTTGATGTCCGTCTATTATGAAGGGACCGATGCGATTTCCCATCTCTTCGGGGATTACCAGTACCCTTGCCTGCCTTGGATATCCGATGAGGACTTCGCGGCTTATCGCGACGTGGTCGATGAATACTGGAAGTGGCAGGATGCCCTGGTAGGGGAACTGCTGGCCAAGCGGGGTCCGCAGACCACGGTCATCGTGATAAGCGACCACGGCTTCCGCATCGGCGATGAACGGCGCAAGGAAGACAAATTCAACATCGAAACCGCGGACGCCGATCACATGCCCGACGGGATCATTATCATCACAGGACCGGACGTTCAGCCCGGGGCCCGCATCAAGGGCGGCGACATTTACGACGTGGCGCCCACGGTTCTTTACGCCATGGGCCTGGCTGTCGGCAACGACATGAAGGGTCATGTCCTGACCGACGCCTTTACCAGGGAAAGTCTGAGTGCCAAGCCCGTACAGACAGTTCCCACCTACGAAACCTCGCCGCTGGTGAGGACCGAGGGAATCCAGGGGGACGAGGAAGCTCGGGAAAACCTGGGAAAGATGCTGCGGTCGCTGGGCTACATATCCGGGGGAAAAAGCGCCGCTGGAACCGAAATCTATTCCGCGGAACAGGTGGTCAATCTGGCCACGGTGCTGATGCGGCAGGGCCGGGCCAAGGAAGCAGTAACCAAGCTGTCCGAGGCCTTGGGCGCCCATCCTGGCCATCAGGAAATTCGCCTCAACCTGGCGCAGGCGCAAGCGCGCTCCGGCGACCTGATAGGCGGCGAAAAGATCTATCGCGAACTGGTGAGTGAATCGCCCGAACGCCTAGAGTTTCACCAGGATTTAGCCCTCTGCCTCGACAAGTCGGGCGATATCGAAGGCGCCCTCGCGGCCATTGATGTGGGACTGGCCGTCAAGCCCGATTGGGTGGACGGATTGACCGACCGCGGCTGGTACCTGTTCCATCTGGGCCGGGCCGACGAGGCGCAGATCGTCCTTGAGGAGGCTCTCGGACTCGATCCTCGACACAGCACCGCCCATTTCAATCTGGGCCAGGTCCAGGCCGAGAAGGGGGATCTGGCCCGCGCCACCGCGTCCTTGGAAAGAGCGCACGACCTTGATCCCGGCGGCAGGAGAGTGGCCATCGGCCTGGCTGGGATTCTTGAAGGACAAGGAAATTTTCCGAGGGCCCTGGAAGTCCTGAACCGGACCCTCGATATGGGTGGCGAGGATCCCGACATCCTGGGGGAAATCGGCGCGGTGCTGATCATGAGCGGGCGTCCAGCCGAGGCATTGGGTCCCCTGGAACAATCCCAGAAGCTTGCTCCGGACAACACTAACGTGGCGGGAAACCTGGGGATGGCCTATGCCATGACCGATAAACTTCCTGCAGCCGTAAAGTCCTTCGAAAAGGTGGTGGCCCTGAAACCCGGCATGGCCGCAGGCCACGCTCAACTGGGCAACCTTTACTCTGAAAACGGCCAGGCCGATCTCGCCATTTCTGAACTGGAAATCGCCGTCGGCCAGGAACCGGATAATGCAGGTTACCAGCTCAGTCTGGGGGCGGTCTGCCACCGGTTCGACAGGATGGATAAGGCCCGGAAGGCCTACGAAGAGGCCATCAGGTTGGCCCCTGACCTGGCGGTAGCCTATTACAACCTGGGTCTTCTGGAACGGAGTCTGGGAAATACGGCCGAAGGGGAGGGGCTCATCGCCAGGGCCCGAGAACTTGATCCCTCCTTACCCGAACGTTGACCACGTTAACGACAGCCCCCGGCGGATTTCTCCACCGGGGGTAGCCTGACACGGGGAAAGGGTCAGTCCTGTGTTTTCCACACGGGAATCCGCCCGGGCGTGTACGGCGCTCCCGCCGCTTCGAGCCGGGCTTCCAGATCCTTCAGGTCCACCGTCACCAGCGTCGTCAGGTCCGCCAGCACCGGCACGAACAGCTTCCCGGTCAGGGCGAGATTGTCCCGCATGGTCTGGGTCGGGCCGGAAGTGTTGTTCTGCATGCCGTAGACCACCCAGCCCGCGCGTCGGTTGATCGACGGGGTGGTCGGCTCGCTCCGGCTGCTGACGGTGCGGTCGCCGTTCAGGAGGATGCCCAACTCCGCCAGCCGCATGGACAGCGCGTCGACCTCGTCGAGCAGAGCGGAATCGAGGGCCGGCGTATCCTTGATGGCCTGGCGGATGTGGTCCAGGCGGCTTTTGGCGTCCCGGAAGGTGTGCGTGGCGCCTTGGACCGCGCGGTACAGTTCATCGGCTTCCCTCCGGAAGGCCAGGACCCCTTCGTGATCGGAGTTCGCGGTGGTGTTCAGGCCGAGGGGCCTGGTCGCGAATTCCACGGGGCCGGCCAGAACGGTCTCCTCACCCCGGACCCTGTTGGAGATCGTCACGCTGTACCGGCCGGGCATGGCCAGGGGTCCGGTCTTTTCATCGTCCCAGGGGGAAGTCGGGCCGCCCTGGTCGAGGTTCACCGGGCCGCTGTACGGGTACCGCAGGTCCCAGGCCACCCGGTGCAGGCCGGCTTCACCGGGTCCCGTGAACCGCTTCACGACGTTGCCGCCGCTGTCCTTGATGGTCAGGATCAGGACTGGAGCGACCTCGCGATCCTCGGCCCGCAGGTCATCCCAGCTGGGGTAGTAGACCGGCTTGGCGGCCTCGACCAGTTCCTTCTCCTTCTTCTGGCGAATCTCCTTCAGGCTTTCCAGCCCCTCCTTCAGATGGTAGGTGATCACCGCGCCGAAGGGAGGGTTCTTGGCCGTGTAGAAGGAAGCGCCCTGGAAGCCCTTGTCCCGGTAGCCCAGCGGACCGGCGATGTTGTAGATCAGGGCGTCCTTGATCGGGAAGATTACCGTATCCTCTTGCAGATCTTCCGGTTCGAGGCCCCGCAGGGGGGTGTAGTCGTCCAGGATGTAGAAGCCTCGGCCGAAACTGGCGACCACCAGATCGTTCTCCCGCCGCTGGATGTCCAGGTCGCGGCAGGCGATGGTCGGGATGCCCGCGGAAAGTCTTGTCCAGTGCTTGCCCTCGTTGCGGGTGAAGAAAACCCCGAATTCCGTACCGACGAAGATCAATTGCGGGTCCACGTGATCCAGGGCGATCGAGTGCACCGGCCCGTTCTCGGGAAGGTTGCCGGCGATCGATTTCCAGGACTTGCCGTAGTTGTCGCTCCGCAGGAGGTAGGGCGTGAAGTCGTCACGCTTGTGGTTGTCGAAGCTGGCGTAGATGACCTTGTCGTCGAACCGGGATGGCTCGACATCGCTGACGTAGCAACCGTCCGGGACGCCCTTGAAACTCGCGTGCCCGGTCCAGGTGGCACCGCCGTCAAGGGTGACCTGGATCAGTCCGTCGTCCGTGCCGGCCATCAGCAGGCCCTCGCGCAGGGGCGACTCGTTCAGGGAGATGATGCTGCCGTAGAATGAGGTGGAATTGTTCTTGGCAACGGCGTCCGGTCCCCAGATGCGGCCCATTACCTCCAGCTTGTTGCGGTCCACGCCGGTGGTCAGGTCATCGCTGATCCGGGTCCAGCTGTTGCCCATGTCGTCGCTGCGGAAGATCTTCTGGCAGGCGTAATAGAGCCGCTCGTGGTCGTGGGGGCTGATGATCAACGCCGAGTTCCAGTTCCACTTCAGGATTTCACCTTCCTCGGGCTGGGGCTGGATGTCCAGGATTTCACCGCTGTTGCGCTCGTAGCGGTGCAGGTATCCGTACTGCCACTGGCTGTAGACGATGTCCGGGTTGGTGGGATCGATGGCAGGCTCGAAGCCGTCGCCGCCGAGGGTCATGAACCACTCGCGGTTGCTTATGCCGTGGGAGTAGATCGTCCGCGACGGACCACCCTGGGTATTGTTGTCCTGGGTGCCGCCGTACACGTTGTAGAAAGGTTCGTCGTAGTCGACCGCCACCCGGTAGAACTGGGTGACGGGCAGGTTGGCCATGTAGCGCCAGTGCTCGCCCCGGTCGAAGGATTCGTAGACACCGCCGTCGTTGCCGGTGAGCAGGTGGTCGGTGTTGCAGGGGTTGATCCACAGGGCGTGTTCATCAACGTGCTTGGCCGCCCAACCCACCCGGCTGAATGTCTTGCCGCCGTCCTCGGTCACCTGCATGAAAGTGTCCATGCTGTACACGCGGTCGGGGTTCACGGGGTCGGCGATGATTTCGTTGTAGTACTGGGGACTGCCGGCCACGTAATCACTCATCTTGGTCCAGCTCCGGCCCGCGTCGGTGGACCGGAAGAAACCGCCCTTGCCGTCCGCCGCTTCAATGATGGCGTAGACGGTGTTCGGCGCAGGAGTGGAAACAGCCAGGCCGATGCGGCCCATGTCCACCTCGGGCAATCCGCTGGTCAGTTCGGTCCAGGTGGCGCCGCCGTCGGTGGTCTTGTGGATTCCGGAACCGGGTCCACCGTTGATCAGGGTCCAGACGTGGCGCCGCCGCTGGTAGCTCGCGACGTACAGGACATCGGGATCACGAGGATCCATGACCAGATCGACCACACCCGTGTTCTCGTCGATTTCCAGGGCCAGTTCCCAGCTCTCTCCTCCGTCGGTGGATTTGTAGAGGCCGCGGTCGCCCCCGGGTCCCCACAGGGGTCCCATGGCCGCCACGTAGACAACATCCGGATCGGTGGGATGCACGATGATCCTGCCGATGTGCAGGGAGCGTTTCAGCCCCATGTTTTCCCAGGTGCGTCCGCCGTCGAGGGATCTGTAGACGCCGTCCCCGTAGGGAACACTGCGTTGGCTGTTGTTTTCGCCCGTACCCACCCACACGATTTCGGGCTGGGAGGGAGAAATTGTCACGCAGCCGATGGCATAACTGCCCTGGTCGTCGAAGATCGGCGTGTAGGTGACTCCTGCGTTCCTGGTTTCCCAAACACCTCCCGAGCATACGCCCACGTAGTAGTGGGTGGGGTCGCGGGGATCGACGGCGAAGTCCGCGATCCGGCCCGAAGCCAGGGCGGGCCCGATGCTCCGGAAGGCCAGGGCGCTGAAATCGCTGCTGCTCCAGGGCCCGTCCTCTTCAGCGGCGCTGACCGCGGTGGCGAGCATCACGAACATCAGCATCATCAGGATCATCAGAAACATGGCGTGACGGCGCATGGTCATCCTTCTTTCGAGGGCGGGAGATTCGGGCCCATGTCGGACGGGCCGCATGGAATTTATCCACCCCATTTATAACAGATTGGATGCCGCCAGCCAAGAACCTCGTGGCAGGCCCGATGAAAACAATGAGATAATTTCCCTCTAGCTGAAAAGAGAATACGCCTCTTTTTGGGGTGGCGTAAGGTTATGAAACCCATAGGTTTGAGTTGTGCGAGGGCCAACAGGAGAAAAAAACCGCCTGGAATTTCCTTGGTTCTCATGGCCCTGAATTCCGCACCTGGGCCGGCGCTTCCACTTGCACATCGGCCGGAAAATTCGGCGTTACGTTTACTGCTGCCTTTGCTGCTGTCTTCACTGCAACTCCGCCTCCCAACTCATGCCACAACCGGTGGCAGGCCGCGCAGAGCGTGACCAGGTTAGCGGGCCGATTGCTTCCCCCTCGTTGTC
>CBDURF010000111.1:0-12071 GCA_965369705.1 uncultured bacterium | reverse complement strand
CTAGCAGGCTGTCGGAACTTTCATCTTGGAAAATCCTGGTGTCATCGCAGGCATAAGATGTATGGTCTCCAATATCCTCACCCGGCATCATTCGCAAGATTGGAGTCCCATGTTCCGCCGTCGCACCTTGACCTGCTTTGCCCTGTGCGTCCTTTTCGTCATCCTTTCCAGCCCCGCTACCGCCAAACGCATCGTGGCCATGGGCGACCTGCACGGCGACCTCGGCGCAACCCGCCAGGCCCTGCGCCTGGCCGGCGCAATCGACGAATCGGACCACTGGATCGGCGGTGATCTGGTCGTTGTGCAGACCGGTGACCAACTCGACCGCGGCGACGAAGAGCAGGCCATTCTTGAATTGCTGGACCGGCTGCAGGACGAGGCCCGGGCCGTTGGCGGAGTAGTGCATATCCTCAACGGCAACCACGAGCTGATGAATGCCCGGCTGGACTTCCGTTACGTCACCGAGGGCGGCTTCGTCGATTTCCAGGACGCCGTGGTCATCGCCGAGGAGGATTCGCTGCTGCTGACCCACGAACCGGCCCAGAGGGCCCGGGTGGCTGCTTTCCGACCCGGCGGGCCCTTCGCCCGACTCCTGGCTGAACGCCCCGTCGTGCTGGTCATCGACGGAAACGTTTTCGTGCACGGAGGGCTGCTGCCTATGCACCTGGATTACGGGATGGACCGACTGAATCAAGAGGTGCGCGATTGGCTGCTGGGCGAGAGCGAGCCGCCGGACTTCATTCATACCAGCGAGAGCCCCACCTGGACCCGCAACTACTCCGACGAGGTGGATGCCGACGATTGCCTGCAGCTTGAAGAAGTGCTCGAACGCCTGGGAGCCGCGCGCATGATCGTGGGCCACACCGTCCAGGAGGATGGGATAACCCCGTTCTGCGAGGGCAGGGTGTGGTGCATCGATTCCGGGTTGTCCGGGTACTACGGCGGCAGGATCGAGGTGTTGGAAATCGACGGGGACCTGGTTCGGGTATTGCGCTGATCGGCTTGGATAAAATTCATGGCCGAAATATCCGTTCATTCCCGTACGTTGTGTTATCTTTTTTAGCCTTGGGAACTTTTTCCCCCAGACCTGGTTTGGGCATGAGCGCCCGGGTTTCCTGGAGCCCTGTCCAAGCGGATTTTCAAATGACCTCACTTGACCCTGAACTGAACGGCGAGTATCCTCACCATATGAACAATTGCTAGTCCTACCTTTTCGATTCTCCTGGCAAATTCTGAATTTTGATCACCGTCGACCTGGCCTTCACCCGGGGGTTGCCATGTCAAAAACCACTCTCCGATTTTTCCTGCCCGCTCTTCTGGTCAGCCTGAGTATTCTGAGCCCTCTGGGCAACCGCGGCCAACTGTTGGCCCAGGAAGACTACGTCTCCGAAGTGGGGGTATCCGCCTCGTCGCCAAGTGAGGGTGAAGGCATTATCCATGAACTGGATTTCCTCGACACAAAGCTGGATCTCTCCGCCCAGTACACCAGTTTCACGGGCGAAGACATGCGCGATTCCTATGGTGGTTTGCCGGGGATCGCCGTCGCCTTTTCCTTCCAGACCTCCAGCAAGACACGCACCTTCCTCTCCCTCGGCTACGGGGAAAACACAGGAGATCCCTATTACAGCCTGACCGGGTTTTCCGCCGCGGACAACATCAAGGTCCGTTTCGTCCCGCTGCAGATCGGCATGAAGGTCGACCTTGCCCAGAGCCGGCGGATTCATGTTTATGCCGGCGCCGCCTTGGAAATCGCCTGGATGGAAGAAACGATTCCCTTCCTCGATGATTTCGGAAGCGTGGTGAACCTGTCTGCGTCGGGTATCAACAGTGGATTCAATCTGACCTTCGGGCCCGAAATTGTTCTGGGTCAAGGCGGCCAGGCCGTGGGCCTGGAAATCGGATGGGGTGGCTCCAAGGGGACCATCTCCGCCGAAGGCCACAAGCACGACATCGACTTGACGGGATACCGGGGGCGGCTTTATCTCGCCCTCGGGCTTTGAGGAAGGTGTGTAATGCGGAACTCAATTTTTCCAAGGACGCGGAACCGGGCCCCGCGGCCGGGACTGGCGGCGAGCCTCTTGCCTGCCTTGGCGGCCCTGGCCCTCCTGGCCGCCCTGACCTTGGTTCACCCGGCGGCGGTTCTCGGCGACGGTGGGTTCGTCGCCCCCCCGGAGTCGTTCATGTACGAGCCGACGCAGCAGGCATTCATCGACTACGACAGCGAATCACAGATCGAACAGCTCAGCATCCTGCCTGGTTTTTACGGTGATGCCAAGGCCTTCGCCTGGATCGTCCCGGTACCCAGCCTGCCTGAAGTCGCACTGGCGGACAAGCAACTCTTCCGGGATCTGGACAACCTGAGCCGGCCGATTTATCGCTCTCGCGACGGTGACTGGGACTGCTTCCAAAACAATGCCGTCTACGGTCCCGATGCCCGTATTGGCGAGGTGGAGATCATCGATTCCCAGTTGGTGGGCTATTACCAGACCATGACTCTGGCAGCCACCGAGGCGCCGGCCTTGCTTGACTCCCTGACGGCCTGGGGATTCCTGCACGAGGAAAACCTGGAAATGATCACTGCAGCGATCACCGACTACGTGGATCGGTCCTGGTACTTCGTCACCCTGCAGGTCGACAGCACGGCTCTGGCTGAAATCGATTCCTACGGCTACTACGGCCCCTACGGCTTCGTTCACGGAGGTCTTGATCCCATCCAGCTGACCTTCGCCTCCGACGAGATCATCTATCCCATGAAGATTTCGGCAATTAGCGCCGCCGACAATTCACAGGTTCATCTTTTCGTGAACACCGACCACCGCATGACTTTTTCGGGGGCGGACACCTACTACGCCAATCGTTTCAGCTCGGGAGAACTCAGTGAAATCTCCCACTACTCGAGCCTGCGCGCTGTTCTGCAGCCGGGAGATTTCCTGACCAAGCTGCGTCGGGGTTACCGGCCCGAACAGATGACCGAGGACATCATCCTGCAACGGGCGTCCAACGATGATGAATTCAAGTTGATCCATTACAGTGGATTCCCCTGGACGGGAGTCCTGTTTTTGGCGCCGTCCCTGGCCTTGGCCATCAAGAGGAGATTCTGGCTCGGAAAGGGCTGACCCGGATAATTATTGCTAGGGACGGGTATTAAGGGCGCTCCCGCAAGAATAGTCGTTTGACTACGTGATAAACTCATTGGTCTGATTCAACTGATCGTAAGTATCCTCGATTTCATCGATAGCCAGTTGTATGGCCAGGGCGATGTAATCGTGAACCAGAAGTTTCATGCTTTCCAGCCGGAAATCATCGTAGAGACGATGCGTGATGATGTCGCAGGATGCATTCAGGGCTTCGCATAATTCGGTAACATTCACATCTTCACTATACCGTACCTTGGCCAGATCATGGGCGAATCCGATCATCACCGAACGGTCACCGTGACGCACGGATGTGAACAGGTTGCTGTACAGACGGTCGATATAGTAACGCAGCCGTTCCCGTTCCAGTTGCTGGTAGTAGGGGAAAATCGTCTTATTCTCCGGTGCGGTGAGATAGCTGTGGATCTCATCCTCGAGCTCATCCCGCAGGGAATGCATCTCCTGCGCGAGGGTCAGGGTGGGGCGCTGGATCCTGAAGCGCATGACCCGGGCCATGTTTTTCCGATGCCATTCCTCCGGAACACTTTTCAGGTTCTCGATCAGGTGCAGAAAACGGTTTTCGATGCGCAAACGATCCTTGGGTTGCCATCCGATCATCTTCCGGGTGTAAGAACAATCGGTGGGGAATTCCTTGTCGATATACCTGGTCATCCACATTCGCTCGAAGGGCCGGTTGCCTCTCAAACGACCCAGAATGTCCCGTAGGAAAACCCCCAGTTTGGCAAACCAGATGGGAATCCGAATTGGCTCGCGCTGCTCGCCAAGATATAGCCGGGTCGCGGCCTTGAATAAATCCAGGAGTGATGTGGGCTTGTCCGGGCTTACCAGGAAGACGTCGAACTGTTTCATTTCATCCGTTCTTTGGATGATGGTCCGAATAATGCCCGTAACACAGGAAATATGGACATAGGGAATGGACATGCCCTGATGACCAACAAAAATCCGGGCATCCCAGCGGTTGGAAAGCCAGGTTTTCAGGAAATAATACAGGGGTTCATATTCGCACCAATCACTGAAAACAGCCGCCAGGCGGAGCACGGTACAGGGAAAGAACTCCGAAAATTCCTTGGTAAAGGCTTCCCCTTTCTGTTTGGTGATTGCATAGGGGAATACGGCATTCAAGGGTGATTTTTCGTAGACGAGGTCACCCGGGGCCGGAAAATCGCTGGCCACCAGGGAACTCGCGAAAATGAAACGCTTGATGTCGCATTCCTTACAGAGCTCCAGAATCCGGCGGGTGGCCACCACATTGGTCTGCTCATAGATATCGTTGTAGACCTGGTCTCCGAAGTCATAATAAGCGGCAAGATGAACGACGAAATCGATCTTGTGCTGTGAGCGGATGGTCTCGAAAAATGTGCGGGTTAGCTCTTTATCGTCGGTGATGTCAACCAGAATCCAGTGGAGGTTGGGATGGGAAGCGATCCCGACCTCTTTCTGGGTTCGGCGAGCCAGGGCAAAAATGGTGAATTGCTCCTGCAGGACCTCAATGAGATGCCTTCCAATAAAGCCGGAAGCTCCCGTCAACAAAATTGACTCTTGTTGGCCCTCTTTCATGATATCACTTTTTCTCCCGGCAGTGATATCCACATCTTCGAAATTGCGAATGTCGAGATTAACCAGGGGATATCCTATCAGTCCAGTTTGAAATTGGCAAGGAAATTTCAACAAGGGACAAGAGAGGCCTCAGGAGCGGAACTGCTCCCTGAGCCGCTGGAAGCGGTTCACGTAAATGATTTCGAAAAGATCCCTGTGTTCGGGGAGATGCTTTTCGCACCATTTGCGCAGGTTGTGGATTTCGATATCGATATCAACGTCCGGGTAATCGCTGGCGACGATCAGGAAGCAGATCCGATCCGCCTGGCGCTTGAGGTCCTCGGCGAGATCACGCCCGGCCTTTTTCCTGAACAGCAGATCAAGAGTGTGGGTTGGCCTGATCATCGGTCGCCTCCTCATTGACAATCTAGTTCGCCGGTGGAGAGTGGGCCACCGAACGGACAGCTTCAAGCTTGAACTCTTTGGGGTATGGGGTACGCTTTCTTTTGGTCAAGCCTGACACGTCTACACGAATGACAAACGGAGGTAAAAAATGCTGATGAGAACTTGGGCGGCCGGTTGGCGATCCTCACTTTGCCTTCTGATCGCGCTGCCCCTGCTGGGCATCGCCCCCACTGCCGCCGCGGGCGGAGACGTTTCCAGCGGGGTGGACCTGAAGTTCTGGGGCCGTGCGGTGTTCAACATGCAATACGACACAGCGGTCCAGGCGGCGGACTTCATGTCGTACATCGTCGATGATCAGACAGAAGTGTTCAGTTTCAACCCCCGCGACACTCGCCTGGGTTTCAAGGCGAGCTCCGCGCAGGGTGAATGGGTCTACAGCGGAGTCTTCGAGATTGATTTCTACGGGTTCAACGCCAGCAACAACCTGCTCCCTCGTCTGCGCCTGGGATACGCCGAAGCCAAGAAGAGCAATGGGTTCTCGATCCGGGGCGGTCAGGACTGGGTACCCGTGGCCCAGCAAAACCCCGGCACGATCGATTTCGGGATACAGAGCTGGTCGGGCAACCTCTGGTGGCGTGTTCCCCAGCTGACCCTGCGTTACAAGCCCAACAACGTCGAATACCTCGTCAGCGCCATGAAACATCGGGTCTCAAATTCCCAGGAAATGCAGGAAAAGATGCCGTGGCTGCTCGGCCGCATCGGCATTTCCGACCTGCTGGGCGAGGGTAGCCTGATCGCCCTGGGCGGCGGCGTCCGCTCCGCCAGCGATATGACTTTTCAGTTCGAGTCCGAGTCCGACACCACTACCTCCACCGCCGACTACAGCTCCCACCTGATCGCTCTCGAACTCAAGATCCCCTTCGGGGAGGGCTGGGCGATCACCGGCGAGGCATATTCGGGCAAGGGCGTCGGCCGCGAATACGTGCACTACGGGTTTGATTACAATCCGTGGCACCCGGGCGGCGCCCGCGAGATCCAAAGCCAGGGCGGTTTCCTGAGTCTCAAGATCCCCGCTTCGACCAGGATCCACTTCAATGCGGGTTATGGACTGGACGATCCCAAGGATGGGGACCTGGAGAATTCGGGTGCCGCCTACCTGAAAAACCAGACCATTTTCGCGAACATGAAGTACTCCGTGACCAAGCAATTCGGCTGGGGACTCGAGGTAATCAACTTCACCACCACCGTGGCCGATGGGAGCGGAACCACCGATCTCACCGGTCAGCGCTTCACCGGATCCTGGTGGTACATATTCTAGAGAAAATTCACACTTGTCGGAATCCGGGCCCGGTCAACCGATCGGGCCCTTACTTCAATCCGATCCACCGCCACCACCCCGGACGCTTCGGCAACGCGACCTCATGCTCCACAAGCTCCATCTCCCCCACTCCGTTGAGCAGCACGTATCCCTGCCAGCTCTGGGGCAGACCCACGAAGCGGGTCCCGTCGCTTTCTTTCTCGTGCCATCGGTGGTGATGGCCGAAAAACCACAGGCGCGGCCGCAGATGGGCCGCCACCCGGGCCAGGCCCGCGACCCCCGGCGGACCGAGGTGCCCGAATTCGGCGTTGCTTGTCACGCCGATGCCCGTGGGGCAGTCGTGGCTGATGACGATGTCGATACTGCCGGGCGGATTCTCCACGCACCGGGCGATGTCCTCGTCACGGATCTCGCAACCGCGGGGAGTCGACCACGAGTCCATGTACCGTGCGCCGCCGATGCACAACCAACGCCGGTTGCCGAAGTCCTGCACCGAACCCCTGTGAAGGTAGGTCACGACATCCGCGTAGTCGCGGACCAGGTTGTCAAAGGAGTGGAAGTCCTCGTGGTTACCCTCGATGAAGGCGACGGGGAGGGGGAAACGGCGGCCGTCCCGACGGAAAAAGTCGTGGAGATTGGGCCCGAACAGACCGAAGTCCCCCAGAACCAGGACCTGTTCCACCTCGCACCCGAGCGTTTCCCGGGCATGGGTGATTTGCGCGTCGATGACATGGTAGTGCGAGTGGATGTCGCTGACGAGCAGGATGGCGCCGTTGCTGGGCGGGGTCATGGCGATCAAGCTCCCTTGAACTCGTGACCCAGGGCGGCCTGCACCGCCTTGAGGTTGGTGAACACCGTCTTGAGCCGCTTGCGCGTCGCCGGGTCAAGGGCCTCCGGCTCGATCCGGTTGTCCGGTTCGAGCCGATCAAGGATCCGCCGCGCCTGGTGATGCATGCGCAGGTCCATGAGGAAACGGAAGGCCTCGGCGATTTCGCGGACGGTCTCTGCGCGCAGGTGGCCTCCGGCCGACAGCGCTTCGAGCCGGTCCAGAGTGCCGGTGAGGGTGATCCCCTGTTGCAGCGCTCGGAGCCGCACGAAGTCCACGATCTGCGCCAGAACCCCCTTGACGTCGAAGGTCGCCCGGTCGGCCTCGTGTTCTTCCAGCACGAAGCCGCCGAACACGCTCAAAGGGGGTTCGTACTGCAGCACACTGCGGGCCAGAAGGTGCAGGAATCGCGGCTGGCTGGCGATCTCCCGCCGCAGGTGTTCCCTGAGCGCTCCGGTGAGTTGCACCTCGCCCAAACCCCCGCGAAAATCGAAAAAGATTTTGACCTGCAACAGGTCTTCGGCCTCGAGGGTGTGGATCCAGCCCGAGAAAGTCCGGCGCCAACCCGAGAGCGACTGGCAACAGCGAGGTTCGCCCGACATGATCCCGCCCGGGCAGTACGGGTAACCCGCCGCGTCGAGGATATCCGAAAGCCGCGTTCCCAGGCTCAGAAAGTACTCCTGTACTACACCTTCGCCGTCCTCCACGTCCGCGTATATGATGCCATGGTCCTGGTCCGCGAGAAGACTGACCTCGGCCCGGCCCAAGCTGCCCATGAGCATGACGTCGAAAGGGAGGGGCGGCGGGCCCAACTCGGCGACCGCCAGCTCTATGCCTTTGCGAATCGCGGCATCTGCATTAACCGAAAGCAAGCGGCTCATCTGCATGACCTCGGCGCCGTGGCTCATCATGAGGCTGGCCATTGTGGCCATGCGCCGGTTGGCCGCAGCCAGATCTTCAGCCGTCTCGGTCGTCATGAGGTCGAGTTCTCGCGGCTGGGCCAACCGGGTGACCACAGCCATGAATCCCACCCGTCTCTGGACCACGATGCGCGAAAGGGTGATCATGACCCGGATGGTCTGGCCGTCGCGGTCGATCAGTTCGGCCTCGTAACGGGTCGGCGCCACGACGCCGGCCATGACGCTCTGCCAGGAGCGCCGGCCGCTCTCCAGTTCCGCCGCCGTGGGCCGCACCAGGTCGGCGACGTCAAGGGTCGCGAACTCCTCCCGGTCGTAACCCACCAATCTCAGCATACTCGCATTGGCGAAAAGTTCCTCGCCGCCGATGGACATGAAGATCGACTCGCCGGCCGATTCCACCAGTGAACGGTACTTCTCCTCGGACCCCCGCAGAGCGGCGGCCACCCGCAAACGCCCGCGCTCGGCCTGGAAACTCGTCCGCAGCAGGACGGCCATCAGAAGCGACACCATGACAAGGATCAGCAGCGCCGCGGCCTGCAGGCGGCTGGTCACGGCCGCGACCTCGGCGTCGACGTCGTCGGTATAGACGCCGGTGCCGATGATCCAGCCCCAGGGCGAAAAACCCTTCACGTACGACAGCTTCGGCACCACACGTCCCGGGTCATCCTTCCACTGCCACATGTAGTTCACGTAGCCCGCGCCATCCCGCTCCACCACCTCCACCATCTCCACGAAGATGAGCTTGCCGTGGGAGTCGGCGAACCGGGACAGGTCCTCGCCCTCCAGATCGGGTCGGTAGGGGTGGACGATCATTCGCGGCCGCGTGTCGTTGATCCAGAAGTAGTCCTTGCCCTCTTGGCCGTAGTGGAGGCTGCGCACCTGTTCCACGGCGGCGTTCTGGGCTTCTTGACGGGACAAACGGCCGGCCTTTTCCTCGGCCTCGAAGCGGGCCAGGATGTTCCAGGACGATTCGGTCAGTTCGCGGATCATGAGCCGCTTCTGGTCCATCACGGCGCGGTTCAAGGAGGGGAGAAAATAGAAGAACACGACTCCCGAAAAGAGCCCGATGGCCAGGAAGGCAGGCAGGATGGTGCGCAGGGCGAGTCGTTTCATCGGCTCTCCGGTTCGGGGGGATGACTCCAGCATTATAACCGATCCCGGGGTGTCTTCCAACCCACGGTTTGCCGCCCCCTGTCGGCGTATATGGCCATGGCAACATCAAATACGTTCAACAGAACTTTTATTTTCATTTTTTTTGTTATTCATTTAACGGGGTGTTAATTTCGTTGCCACACTGGAACACTAGGCCACCACGCTTGTGGCCGTTGCGCCCCGACCCCTTCCCCAGGAGGAAGTCATGCACGAGGGACCCGCCCCCGAATCCGGACCCGACCCAGCGAGCGGTTATAAAACGCGCATCGGGGTCATCATGTTCACCATCTACTGCATCGTGTACGTGGGATTCATCCTTATCCACGTGTTGTCCGAGGGCCAAGCCATGCAGATCATCCTCTTTATGGGCCTTAACCTCGCCGTGGTCTATGGGGTCGGGCTGATCGTCTTCGCTCTCGTGCTGGCGCTCATCTACAACCACATGTGTACCAGCAAGGAACGGGAACTGGCCGGAACGTCCGGTGGAGAGGGGAAAAGCGCATGAACCTGCACGGAACTCCCCTGTCGGTCGTCATCTTCGCGCTCTTCGTGACGTTGGTGCTCTACCTGAGCTTCTTCTTTGCACGCAAGGCCAAGTCGGCCGCCGGCTACTATGCCGCGGGCGGCCAGATCCATTGGACGGTCAACGGTATCAGCTTCGCCGGCGACTACTTGTCGGCCGCATCGTTCCTCGGCATCTGCGGCATGATCGCCACCCTCGGGTACGACGGGTTCCTCTACTCCATCGGCTACCTGGCCGGCTGGATCGTGGCGCTCTTCCTGGTGGCCGAACCCATGAAACGCATGGGCAAGTTCACCTTCACCGACGCCTTGGACTCGAAATTCAACAGCCGCGGCATCAAGCTGGCCGCCGCTATTTCCACCTTGGTGGTCTCGATCTGCTACCTCATTCCCCAGATGAACGGCGCCGGTTCGCTGGTCGAACCCCTGCTCGGCCTGCCCCACTGGGTGGGCGTGATCCTCGTCGGTGCGATCGTGATCACCATCGTCGCCACCGCGGGCATGACGTCCACCACGTACGTACAGTTTCTCAAGGGCGGCCTGCTGCTGATCTTCTCCACCGTTCTGGTGGTCTTCCTCCTGGCTCGGGGCCTGAGCACCGAACCCCAGAGTCTCCAGGACGCCAACGGGAAGTCGCTGCTCAACATCCCTGAACAGGCCACCGAAGCCGGACTGATCGGCCAGGGTTACACCCTGAACCACACGGCAGGCGAACTGCTGAAGTTCACCCACGAGGGAACCATCTCGTGGTGGAAGAAGGACGCCGACGGCACTCTCTGGCAGGCCCAGTGGACAAGCGCGACCCTGGTCAACGGCAAACCCGACGGGCTGTTGTATCCGGTCGGCCGCATCAAGGCCATCGGGGGTCTCGATGAAAAGGAAGCGGCGAGCGGCACCGGTTCGGTAGGCCCGATAAGCTTCCTGGCTCACCTGACCCACCCCGACACCCGGATCGAGCAGTGGCACAAGAAAACCGTCTTCGATGAGGGCGGCGAAAAGTACGCCGTGTTCTTTCCCAAAACCGTATCCGGAACCGACGAAATGAAGCCCGGCGCGAAGTTCAAGGTGAAAACGACCTGGGAGAAACTGAACTTCGTGTCCCTGATGCTGGCCCTTTTCTTCGGCACCGCGGCACTCCCGCACATCCTCATCCGCTATAACACCGTACCCAGCCCCGCCTGCGCCAGGAAGTCGACCATTGTGGCCATCGCCGCCATCGGCTTTTTCTACATCCTGACCCTTTTCATGGGCCTGGGTGCGGCCACCAACGGCACGGTGAACCCGGCGGACAACAACATGTCGGCGCCGCTGCTTGCCATGTCTTTCGGTGGCGTGCTCTTCTCCATCATCTCGGCCATCGCCTTCGCGACGGTTCTGGGAACGGTGGCCGGGCTGATCGTGGCGGCCTCGGGCGCGGTGGCCCACGACCTCATGGACCGCTACTGCGAAATGGATCTCAGCGAGCAGCAGAAGGTTCGCGCCGGCAAGATCGCAGCCTTTGCCGTGGGCATCGTGGCCATTGTCCTGGGCATCGTGTTCCGCGGCGTGAACGTGAGCTACCTGGTGGGCTGGGCCTTTGCCGTGGCTGCGTCAGCCAACCTGCCCGCCATCCTCATGCTCATGTTCTGGAAGAAGACCACGGCAGCGGGCATCGTCGCCTCCATTACCGTAGGCATCATCGCTGCGCTGGGTATCATCCTTACCGGCCCGGCCATGTTCGCCGGGCCCTACGGCCTCACCGTAGAGGACGCCTGGCACCCCCTGGGTCAGCCCGGCATCATCTCCATCCCGCTCAGTTTCCTGACGCTGGTGATGGTGTCATTGCTGACGCAGAAGAAAGCCGAGGCGTAGGCGGCGGAACCAATCGAGAAAATGGGGCGCCCGTGGGGGCGCCCCGACCTCCACCCGGGGCCTCGGGGCGGGTTACCGCACCAGCCGGCCGGACAATTGCCAACCCGCGGCGATTGGGTTAGGACCTTGAGTAGGTCACCGAACGCCGGCTTCACCTGCAAAGATGATTGGCGCGGAACTGGCGAAAGCCAGATGCGTGACGAGCGCTCATCGATATGTCGATTTAAGCGTACCCCAGTTTTGCTTCACCACGCCAACTACCTGTTCACATGGCTCGGGGGGGGACTCGGGAAGTCCACCGCAATGGCCCAGCGTGGCAACAACCCCATTCGGAAATAACTTGGTGGTCTGGATCACTGTTGGGCTTCCCGCCTCGGGCCAAACCA
>CBDURF010000110.1:0-12105 GCA_965369705.1 uncultured bacterium | reverse complement strand
GGGTATGGGAGGAAAACGGTCAGACCATGGTGGGAACCATGCTGCCGACCCAATTGCTGCAGGTCTTCGGCGAAAGCCCGACCATGGCCGAAACGGCCGCCCAGGTTGAGGACGCCATACTGGCCATCATCGACGATGCGGTCTGATCCTCATCACCCGAACCTCGCAGGCGTGCCCCGATGTTACCTTCATTTTTCGCCTCCGACCTTCATGGACGAGCCGGTCGATATGTGACCCTGTTCAGCCTGGTTCGTAAAGAAAAACCCCGGGGTCTTTTCCTGGGTGGCGATCTCCTTCCCCACGGCATGGATTTCTCCTGGAAGTCCTCCCCCGACCAGGAAGACTTCCTCCTGGATTTCGTCTTCCCGGAATTGCGGAGCCTCAAGGAGGATCTTGGCGAGGACTACCCTCAGGTGTTCGTCATCCTGGGGAACGATGACCCGCGCTTCCACGAGGACTCGTTGCTTGACGGTGAAAAGGAAGGTCTGCTCCATTATCTGCACGGCAGGAAAACCGATTTCGGTCCCTTCACGGTCTACGGTTATTCCTGCATCCCGCCCTCCCCGTTCCTGTTGAAGGATTGGGAACGGTACGACGTTTCCAGGTTCGTCGATCCGGGCTGCCTTTCACCGGAGGAAGGCCGCCGCACCGCCGGCCCGGAGGGCCGGGCCATCAGGTACACGACCATTGCTGAGGAACTGCTTGAGTTGATCGGAAAGGATGATCTGAGCAACGCCATCTGTCTGTTTCATTGCCCGCCCTACGACTGCAACCTCGACCGGGCGGCCCTGGACGGCAAGCGAATCGACCATGTCCCTTTGGATGTTCACATAGGCAGTATTGCCATTCAAAAATTCATCGCGAAAATGCAGCCCCTGCTTACCCTCCATGGCCATGTTCACGAAAGCAGCACCTTGACCGGAAAGTGGCGGGATCAATTCGGCCGGACCGTTTCCTTCTCGGCGGCCACCAAGGGACCCGAGCTGGCGCTGGTTCGCTTCGACCCTCATCATCCCGGATCGGCCGGCCTGGAACTCGTCTAGCAGGCTGTTGAAAAACTCCTCCCGGCGAGGCGCACCTGACACCAGAATGAGTTTCCCGACAGCCTGCTAGTCGGTCCCCATGGGCAATTCATAGGCTGCATCCGTTACGGCACCGATTTTCACCGCATAACTGGACCTGTTCTTAATGTCTTCATCGGTAACGATATGAACGTCGAGCAGTCCTTCGGTACGATACCCGGTCTTCAGATAGTTGACCTCCGCCAAACAGCGGCTCCACCCGTCCAACCAGTCCAGCAAATGGGTCTTCTGCTCCTCGTTCCCTCTGAAGTGCACCATCAGATCAATGTCGCTGGCCGGACCGGCAATGGCGTTCTTGACACTCCCGATCAGGTACATGGATTCCACGCCGAATCTCGACTGGTCGACATCCCTGGCGATTCTTTCGACCATCTGCTTTCGCCACAGCCAGTACTGGATCGGCAGGAGGTTATCCTGCTTTCCAGGCAGGGGCGCCTTGTCCAGTTTGATCCCGGGTTCGGAAATGCAGGCCATCGCCCTGTCCAGATCCGCGTTCAAGAGGATCTTCACAATCCTTCCATCTGTCGTTTTTGCCACATCAATGACCCGAATGACGTTCGAGAGCTCCTCCGACTTAGGCAGGAGTTCGGCCAGGATGTTTTCGGCCCGGAGCAGGAATCTTTCCGCGAATTGGATGCCGTCGTCATCAGGGTACAGAGGCAGATATCCGATGTCGGCCTCCACCAGGTCCTGGAAGAAATGGGTCCCGAATGACACGTCGGGAACGTAGCTGCCTTTCTTGCGGGCGATCTCGATCAACATGGCTGTGTTGTTGATATCCGCATAGGTAACGCTGACACCCAGCTTGATATCTCCCCTGCTGCCCCACCGTCCGGGTCCCATCAGGATGAATCTCTTCTTCGGCAGCAACTTGTTGAGTTTCCCGATCGCCTGACCAACCGCCTTCATTTCGGCCCTGGTGGCAAGGTTTCCGTAGCGCTCCGGATCCACGTAGACCAGATAGGTGATATCCTCCACGCGCCCATTGCTGACGAACTTGTTTGCCGTAAAAATGATGTCTTCGGCGGGAACATCCTGGGGAATCGGCGCCGGAGGAGCCAACGCCGCCTGGCTTTGCGGCCTGCACTGGAGCAGATAAAGGTCCTTTCCGTCATGGGCGAATTCCACGTCGACGGGAGTCTGCAGCGCTTTTTCCAGGACTTTGAGCAGCCCCTTCAACTGGGGCAGAAACTTCCTGTCCGAACGGATTTCGTCGAAGGTGGGAAAGATCCGCTCCTTTTCCGGGTCCAACAGGATACTGACCGGCTTGACGAGCCTGCCGTCCTTCAATACGGAAAACACCAGGGGAAGTCCGGTATACCTGCCTTCCAGTTCCTTCAACAACTTGTCTACCTCGACCGTTTCGAAGGAATTGGTTTCCAGGTTGATCAGGTCCATCCGGCTCGGCGAATACCTGACGATCTCATCGACGGCGACATTGACCCGGAGTTCGGGCTGCCCCGGCACGATCAGCACCGGGTAGTCGTCACTCGTACGATCCACGGCGCGTGTCCCCAGACCCGGCACGAGCCTCACCAGACCATCGTCACGGGTGATCCTGGGAGACCACCGGAATTCGTTTTTCGAGAAGGCCACCCCCGCAAACGCAGGGAAGAAATACTTCCCGTTCCGGGTCCCCACCACTTCCTGGATCAGGATACCCATCTGTTCATCGAATTCGAGGACGCCTCTTTCCGCCCGGTACTCGATGGGGTCCGGTCCGAACATGGAAGCGTAGATTTCCGAAACGGCGTCCAGCAGGGCCTTGAGGCATTCCTTTTTGGTGCCCTGGTTGGCCAGAAAAAGACTTTTGTATTTTCCCGAAAAGGCGGTGCCGACCCGATCCTCCAACAGGCTCGAGCTGCGGATGACGATCGGCACGCCGTCGAAATCATCCAGGGCCGCCGACATCCCGTAGACCAGGCTGGGGGGAAAGGAGGAGTTCTTGAACAGCCGGATGATGTTGGGATAGTCGCGGCGGATTTCATCGATGGTCTTGTATTTCTGATGAAGGATATCCTCCAGATCATTGTAGGAGATGAAATCGAGTACGGCGTCGGAGGCCACGTGCCAGGTCCGGGGAATCTTGATCTCGGAAAGCAGGGGCCAGTCGACACCCTCCGCCTCGCCGATCAGCTCGTCCGCGGAAACCCTGGCGGCCACCGACCGCGTGCCGTCCCGGCCCTTCAGGATGCAATGGGCCAGCAACATGCCCGCCGCCTTGCCGCCCAGTTTGCCATGGCATTCGGTGGGCATGATGATCCGGTCCATCAGGTCCCTGAAAAACGGGATCCCTACATGGTCCTTGGCTGTTTTCACGAAATCAAGTTGCTCCGTCAAGACCCTTTGGGTCAGGGAAACCCCCACGCTTTTCATCGTGGAAGCGGGCAGACCCGCCCCATCCTGGGCAGCCTGCTGGAACCTTCTCAGGGCTTCCTGGATTTCGCTGAGGGTGGACCGTGGATTGTCCAGGACATTCAGGAACAAAGCGGCTTTGTCTTCCTGGATCCATTTCTGGACATAGAAGATGATTTCCTCGCCGGTGATATATTTGGCGGCAAGCTGGAACGGTCCGCCTTCCAGCAGCAACGAATTATCCGTGGCGCTCCACTCTTCCGGCACATTCGTCTCACCGGTCCCCGTTTCCTGGGGATCATATTCCTTGTCGATCTGCTTCAACATCGTCTGGGCTTCAGAGATACCGATCGAGCACAGGAAATTGAGCATTTTTCGGGAAATCCGCAGGAAAAGGGACTCATCGGTTTCCCGCAGAAGGTCGATAATGACCTGCCAGTTCTCCTCACCGGCTTCACCGGACATCGTTTCCAGCTCTCGCCATTTCTTGCCCATGCTCTGGAGTTTCTTGAAAAGGAGATAGTGCCCCAACCGGTCGGCCAGGCTTTCGGCCAGCTGGACCTCCTCCTCCAGGAACGGCCCCTTGTCCGCGTCGGGACATTCCTCCGTGTAGCAAACCCGCAGACTGCCGACGACCTCGCCCTGCACTGAAATGGGGGTCTCCAGGACGCGGGGAAACATCTTGAAGCCCTTGGACTGGAACACTTCTCCTTCCAGTTCAATGGACACCACGCAGATTTCAGGAAATTGCCAGCCCGGGCCGAGGGCTTCGACCACATTCATCATCACTTCCGGCAGGGGACGTTTCACTTCGTTGAGAGCTTTCTCGACCTCATAGAGACAACGTAATTCCTTGGCTCTTTCCTGCAGGTTTTCAATCAGTTTCTCGGTGTCTTTCATGACTCGATCCCCGCGGTGATGACACCCAGGCCCGCCAACCCGTCCATCCGGACCAATAGCGGTTGCGACAACCCGACGTGCTTGAGAAATTCCGTTTCCTGAACGGTCGTCTGCTCGTTCAGCCAATCCCAGTCTATCCGGCTGCTTCCCCTCCCCCTGACGGTAAGATAGAAAATCCCCGAGCTGATCAGGTTGTGGAAGAAATGCGACCCCTGGCTCGGGTCCGGGTTCAATTCCCTGAAGGACGATTCCACGATGACCCGGGCGCCGCTGATCTGGCCCCAATCGACGGGAACGCCCAGCCAGGGATCGGCACTGCCCCAGCGGCCGAAACCAATCAACAAGTAGGGCCTTTTGGCGGTAAGCAGGGAGTTGTTGATCTTCTCGATTTCAAGAGCAATCGTTCTTGTCCTTGATAACTGGAAATCCTCCGGCTTGATGAAGACGATGTCGCAAATGTCGTTTTTCATGCCGTGCCCCAGGCCGTGCTCGGAAGCCAGGACCACTCCGCGAGCGTTCAACTCCATGGGCGAAACCCTGGATTCTCCCTGGGGGATGACCATGGCGCGCATCTGAAGAAGACATAGCCGGTGTCGACCGGACTGCTCGCAATCCACCGCGAATTCCAGTTCCACCGGACAGCCCGCTGTTCTTTCGGCGAGGGGAAGGATTCTGCGGATCAGGTCGTTGAGAGGAAGGGTCTTCCCCACGAGCAGGGGTCCGAAATCCAGGACCCGCGGTCCCTTGGAACCCAAGCCCAGGCGAAGCCTGTCGGACTGGTGATCATAGGTCGAAACCAGGTGATCCAACACCCCGTCCTTTTCCGCTTGGGTGAGATCCGGGTTCAGGAGAAACTCGGTTTCGCCCATGGGATCCGGAGGCGGAGGCGTGCCCATGTTGACGGCCCAGAACGTGGTCTGGGTGTTCCGCATCCTGTCCCCGACGTCGTTGAACGGCGGCGGCGCGGCGGGATAGGGAGGAGAATAGCCCCACGACAGTTCGCCGTCGACGATTTGCCGGCCCAACCCCAGAGCCAGGTTCACGACACCATCGGTTGGTTTGGCGCCCCCGCTCGGGTAGTAGTTGAAGGTCCGGGCAACACCTGAAAGCCTGGGATAGAACCGGTCCTCGTGACGATTGCCGACTACTTCCTGGACAATCAGAGCCATCTTTTCACTGGCATGATCCAGGCCTGCTCCCTGGAAATAACTTTTTGCCGTCCTGAAATAGGTGGAGGCATAGACGAACCTGATCGCTTCGACAAACCGCTGAAACCGGGTATCGACATCCGGTTGGTTGTTGGGGATCATTTTCGTGGAATAGACACCGGCGAACGGATGATCCAGGGCGTCCTCCAGCAGACTGGACGACCGAATCGCGAGGGGGGCCTCCACCTGGGAGATGAAATCCCGCAGATCGCCGAGATATTCGGGAGGCAGGGTGGCCATCTGGAAAGCCTGGGAGATCCTGCTGTCCGAAGCGTCCGAAAGCGCCAGATCCCACAGACCGTTCAGATCCATGAAGGAATCGAACATCCCGGTCGGGAAGACGACCATACGGGGAATCGTGATCCTGAAATCAGGCCACTCGTCCGGTTCGACCTTGGCCAGCAGGGCATCGGCCATCAAGACCAGTCCCGTGGCCTTGCCGCCGATTTCCCCCCGGCCGATCCTCGAAACCACTTCTCCTGATTCCCAGGTACCCCGACTGAATACGGGCAGGGGTTCTTTCCGTTTCACGTCCATGGCAATCCTTCCGATGGCTGGCAAATCCGGATTTTCAGGCCTTCTAGACCCAGCCCCTGTCCCGGCACGCCATGGCGACCCGGTCGATGGCGAGCATATAGGCCGCATCCCGCATGGACACGTCCCGCTTTTTCGACAGATCGAAGACGGCGTAGAAGGCGGCGGTCATCTTGACATCCAGCCTGCTGAGAACATCTCCCAGTTCCCAGTAGTAGTTCATGTTGCTCTGGACCTGTTCGAAGTAGCTGCAGGTCACTCCGCCGGCATTGGCCAGGAAATCGGGAACCACGAAGATTCCCTTTTTCTTGAGGAACGGGTCCGCTTCCGGCGCGGTGGGTCCATTGGCGCCCTCGGCAAGGAACTTCACCCGGTCATGGACCACCTTCACGGATTCCGCGGTGATCTGGTTCTCGATGGCCGCCGGAATGAGGATATCCACTTCCTGGGACAGCCAGACCTCACCGGGCAAAACCTCGTAGCCGAGATCCTTGGCCCTCGGCTGGTCGATGCCCCCGAAATGATCCGCGATGGACCTCAACTCCTCCAGGTCAACACCGTCCGGTTTGACGTAACTGTAGGATACCTGGTCATTCTGATCCCAACAGGATACGCACACGACCTTGCCGCCCAGACGGTGATAAAGTTCAATGGCGTACTGGGCCACGTTGCCGAACCCCTGAACGCTGGCGGTCGTGTCCTGGGGTTTGATTTCCATTTCCTTCAGGGCCTCCCGCAGGGTGTAGACGACCCCGTAACCGGTAGCCTGGGTACGACCCAGGGATCCTCCCATACCCACCGGTTTCCCCGTGAACGCTCCCGGGTACCGTCCTCCGTTGATGGCTTCGTATTCATCCAGCATCCAGAGCATATGCTGGGCGTTGGTCATCATGTCGGGGGCGGGTATGTCGCGGACCGGGCCCACGTTGCTAGAGGCCTGCCGCACCCACCCCCGACACAGCAATTCCTGTTCGCGGGGACTCAGGTTATGGGGATCGCAAATGACCCCGCCTTTTCCGCCGCCCAAAGGCAGATCGGCGACGGCGCACTTCCAGGTCATCCACATCGCCAGGGCGCGTACCGTGTTGACCGTCTCCTGGGGATGGAACCGCACGCCACCCTTGCAGGGGCCCCGGGCATCGTTGTGTTGGATCCTGTATCCCTGAAAAACCTGGACGGACCCGTCATCCATCCGGACCGGAATGTTGAAGTGATACTCCCGCTGGGTCGAGCGGAGCATTTGGCGGGCTCCTTCATCCAGCCCGATCAGATCGGCGATCCTGTCGAATTCAGCCTGCGCCACCGAGAATGGGTTGAAAGCGGTATCTTGGGACATTTCAATTCTCCTGGAATCAGATCCTGGTCTAGAGGGCAGCCTTTCGGGATTTCATTCATCAATGGCAATTTGCGAACCAGGAAGCATGTTCGGGGGGAAATTTTATTTTGTTTTATCACAATTGGTTACGAAGCCAGAGGGGGACTGGGAGGCCGATTTCCCGGGATTACCGAAGCAGATCCGCTTCAATAGGGCGCGGCACTGATGCGTTATTGCATCGCCGACCGGCCGTCGATGCGGGGAAAGGCCAAGCCCAGTTTCTTGATCTTCCGCTGCAGCGTCGTGCGGTGGACGCCGAGTTCCCGGGCGGTGTTTTCGCGGTGCCACCCATTCCGTTCAAGAACCTGGAGGATGAAGGCCCCCTCGACCTGGGGAAGTCCCATCCCCTTGTTCGAACCCTCACCGCCGTTCATCAGCCGCATACTCCGCGGCAGATGTTCGACCCCGATCACATGGTCTTTGCACATCACCCAGGCGTGTTCGATGATGTTTTCCAACTCCCTGACATTGCCCGGATAATTGTGTTTCATGAGGATTTCCAGGGTGGACGAGGTAACTCCGGTCACATGTTTCTTTCCGGACCGGGAGAATTTTTCCACGAACCTTTGGACCAGAAGGGGAATGTCGCCCTTCCGATTCCTGAGCGGTGGAATTTCCAGGTTGAGAACATTGATACGATAGTACAGATCCCGGCGGAAAGTCCCCTGGACAACCATTTCCTCCAGGTTCCTGTGTGTTGCGGTGATGAATCTGATGTCGCAGGGAATGGGCTTCTGCTCGCCCAACCGTTCATATACCTTTTCCTGGAGAACCCTCAGCAGTTTCACCTGCATGTCCACGGGTATGTCGCCGATTTCATCCAGGAACAGGGTTCCCCCCTGGGCGGCCGCGAATCGACCGGGCTTGTCTCGGACGGCGCCCGTGAAGGCTCCGGCCTTGTACCCGAACAGTTCGGATTCCAGAAGGGATTCGGGCAAAGCGGCGCAGTTGACCGTCACGAAAGGGCCGTTGGCCCGGGGACTCAACATGTGAATGGTTTTCGCCAGGAGGTTCTTCCCCGTCCCGGTTTCGCCGGCCACCAGGACACTGGTGTCGCTTCGGGAAATCGTCGGCAGGACATCGAACAACTGTCTCATGTTCGGGTCGCCGGTCACAATGTCCTGGAAGGGCCGGGGGCTGCCGAATCCCTTCTCCTGCATTTTTTCCCGGTTCAAATTGAAAAAGGTGACCACTCCGCCCGCGACATCTCCGTGTTTATCCCGGAATACCGAGGTTGACAGGGAAACCGGGATGTTCCGGCCCAGGGAATCCCTGATCCTCGAACGCAGGTTCACGATCGGTTCGCCGGATTCCATGGTTTGTCTCAGGGCGCATCCGTCCCTGCAGGCGGAACCGCGAAAAACATCACAGCATGATTTTCCGATGACCCGGCGGCGCGGAATTTCAAGGGTGTCCAAGGCCGCATCATTGACGGCGGTGATCCTCAAGTCTTCATCAACAGCAAAGATCCCCATCGGAATACTGTTGAACAGCCCCTCCAGGAAATCCGGAGTACCGGGATCAACTCCTGGGTGCACGTTCATGATTTTTTGAAGGTCAAACACGGCAACCTCTTCCGGGATTCGGCCCGAAGCCGGGGGCTGAGCTGGACGATCGATCCGCCCTAGGCTCCCACCCTGTCTATCGGCAAAGATAGGAACTTGATCGGTAGGGCGTTATACGGTATTTTTACGTATATAATACCTATGTTTTATAGGCATTTTGAGCCGTCATGAGAAAACCCGGAGAAATCGACCATGAGTGAGCCCCAAAGCCGAAGTTTCCAATCCATGATGCGGTTGATGGAGGAAGGCTTAAGAAGGATCGATTCGCGGGATGGAGGCTTGGATCATGAGAAACGTCTGGATCTGGTATCCCATTTCCTGCAGGAACGGGTCAAGGAGTTGTCCTGCCTCTACGGTATTTCAGAACTGATCAGCACCCATGGAAATGATCTGGACGAAATCATGCGGGGCATCGTGGAAATCATCCCCCAGTCCTGGCAGTTTCCCGAAATCACGGCGGGGCGCATCGTGATCGAGGACCTGGAGTTCAGAACCGGTAACCACCGGGAGTCCCAATGGGTCCAGAAGGCGTCCATCCGCAGCGGACAGAGGGAAATCGGATTCGTGGAAGTCTGTTACCTGGAAGAAAATCCCGAATTCGACGAAGGTCCGTTCCTGAACGAGGAACGGCTCCTCATCGACGCCATCAGCGACCAGATTGGAAAAGCGGTGGCCCGGATCCAGGCCGAGAAACAGCTGCAGGTCGAGCGGAGTTCACTGAGAAGCCTCAACATCGCCCTCAAGGAGGTTCTCAACAACGTCCAGGAGGAAAAAAAGGCGATTGCCGCCAGTGTCCAGGCCAATGTCGATCAGGTCATTTCACCTATCCTGTACGCCCTGGACCAGGCCTCACCGGCCCAAATCCCCGGCTACACCTCCATGTTGAGGCAGCATCTCAATGAGATCGTGTCCCCCTTCACGAGGAACCTGACCAATCGATTCAAGGACCTTACGCCCACCGAGATCCAGGTGGGCAACATGATCCGCAATGGACTGTCCACCAAGGAAATCGCCCGCCTCCGCAACCTGTCTCCTCATACCGTGAGCCGGCACCGCGAAAACATCAGGCGCAAACTCGGACTTGCCAACCAGGGCATCAACCTCGTCAGTTTTTTGAAGGCGTATGGCGATGAGCTGATCACTCCACCCGCGTCTTGAAACTCACGCTGAAACTGGGATGGTTCACACCGTCCGAAGCGGCGAACGCACCCTTGGGCGCGATGCGCACGTGGGTCACCGCGGGGTCGAATCCCAGCGCATCGGGCGCCGGGACATAGGCCCAGGTTACGCCCCCGTCGCTGGAGAAGTCGAGATCGTCGACAAGGTCCGCCAGGCCGTTGAAAGTATAGTTCATCCCTCCGGGCGTCGGACCGTCCGTGAACTCGACCGGGCCCGAACCGGCTCCTCCCAGATCCCCCACGAATACCGCGGTATTCACCGGGATGGGATCGGTCATGGTCAGGGCGTCCGCGTCGGCGGCGCCCGGTCCCGTGTTGACCGCGGAGATGACGTTCAAGACCACCGCGCCGGGAATGGCCTTGGGATTGACGAGCAGGTTCACCGGGTCCGATTCGGTCACCGTCGTCTTGCTGACCAGGATATTGGGGATCAGCGCGGTCACGGTCGTGGTGCCGCCGAACTCCGAGGTGGACCCGCCCACCGTGGCGGTCGTGGTCAGAATGGTGCCCGTGGCCACCCCGGCCGGCAGCGTGATCACGAACCGGAAACGGTTGGTGTTGTCCTGGCCGACCGGTATTCCGTTCACGGGCAGGGGTCCGTAGGCGCTGGCGATCCCGTCCAGATCCTGGGCCGAACCCTCGGTCAGGACCGTGACGAAGGTTTGTCCTTCACCGAAGCCCGACGGGTCGGCGGCCGCGACGAAAACCTCGATCGCCGAGCCGGGTCGAGCCCATCCGCTCAGGGTGAGATTGCCGCCGACGTTGAGCGCCGTTTCCAGTACGGGGAAGTTCAGCAGGCCGTTGCCGCCTGCATCACCGTCGCCGCTGTCATTCAGCGTAACGAAAGGCGCCGAACCTGCCGGGTCGATGTCGCCCGGACCAAGCAGGTCGATCCCCACCTGGCCCGTGGGTCCGCCACCGCCCAGATCGGTGATGGCGCCGTTGCCATGAATGGAATTCTGCGTGATCGTCACCGTGTTGGCACCCGAGGCCACCAGCACCCCCGCACCGAAATTCTCCGCCAGGACGTTACCCTGCACCAGGTTTCCGCTCCCCGTAAACCGCGCACCCGCGGTTTCCCCGCCGCCGGCAGCGGCGATACCGTTGCGGCGGATCGTGTTGTCCACAAGAGTGATCGATCCCGCACCGCCCAGCACATCCACTCCCGCACCCCCGTTTTCGTGGATCAGGTTGCCCGTAACCGTCACACCGGAACATCCGTCCAGGCTGACGCCGTTCTGCGCGCCGTCGGGCCGAGCGTTGGCGAAGATCTCGTTGCCTTCGATCCACCAACCGTTCGAACCTGCGCGCGCCTCTATGCCGTGCCGGTCGCTGAAGCCAATAAGGTTGCCGCGGATCGTCCCGCCCGTCGCCCCGGCCAGGGTGATGGCCGGAACCGATCTCCAAGCGCCCGGGTCGGTGAAGCCGGCGGGGCCCGCACCCAGCACATTCTGTTCGATGATCGTCCCTGCGCCCGTTTCGACCAGGATGTTTCCTATCACCGCGTTCCAGCCGAAACTGGAGAAGCTGTGCAGGGACAGATTGCGAACGGTCACCAAATCGGCCTGGATGCGCAGGCCGAACCGCGTCCCGGTGGAGCCGACGATTTCCAGTTCCGGCCGGGCGACCGTCGCCAGCGCCGCGGCGCCGCCCGCACCCACGGACCCCCCGGTGCCCAAGACGCCGGAGTTCGGGTCGAGGATGGCCACGCCGTTTCTCGCGTTATAGGCCGCGCCGTCAACGGTCGTGCCCGGATCCGCCAGGGTCGGCAGGATCGAGGTCAGTGAAATCCGCCACCACTGGCCGCCCCCACCAGAGGCGTTCGACACAACAGCGGGCACGAACCGCATGGTGTTGTCCCCCACCACGGCGTTCGCGTTGGCCAGGAATTGCCGCAGGCTCCCCTGC
>CBDURF010000109.1:0-12185 GCA_965369705.1 uncultured bacterium | reverse complement strand
CGGGATCGATCTGGGCGGAAGCCGGCACGGTTCCCAGCAGGAGCAGAAGGATCACGAGGCTGCCGAACATCTTCAGTTTCATCAGTACAACACGATTCCCGCGGAAAAAAGGAGATCCGTTTTGCTGCCGGCGCCGGACTTGTAACTATCAAAGACGGTGCTCGATCCCACCGAGCCGACCAAGCCCAGGCCGTCACTCAAATGGTATTCCCCAAGTGCGCGGGCCTGCAGCGAATAGTGCAGACGATCATTTTCGGCGGGGTTGTTGCTCTTCTTGGGCATGATGTGCTGATAACCCAGGTCGATGGTCAAATCCCACCGCTCGCTCAACGGGAAGTTCCGCCCGAAATTCCAGCCCAGGAACAGGGCGCTTTCCACATCGCCTTTCGCGTCGCCCCCGCCCAGGGAAATGACGGAGGACCAGTTGTTCAGGACCGTGCGGAACCCGATGTTCAACAGCGACAGGTTGGACCCGTAGAACATCCACTCCCGGCGGCTGTGGTCGTCCATGTTGATCAACCCGATGGGGGTGCCGCTGAACTCGTGGCTGCGGTTCAAAAGACCGATCTGCAGACCGTGGAACTCATGGGACAGGTTGAGGACGCCCAGCTGGATACCGTTCATGCTTTCGGCGTAGTTCAAGAGAGCGAGTTGCCCGCCGTCCATCCGGTTGTTGGCGGCGTTGATGAAGACAGCCACCTGGGCGCCGGCGAAGGGGCCGGCGTTGACGTTGGCCACCGAACTGGCCTGCAGGAAGGTGCCCGCGCCGTCGTTGATGTTTATGACGGAGCTGATCTGGGCCCCGGCGAACGCGCGATTGGTGTAGTTCAAAATGCCTGCCATCTGCAGGCCGACGAAGGCGTCTTCGTCGTAGTTGGCCAGACCCGAGAACTGGAAGCCCGCGCCGCCGCTCTGCAGATGGGAAAGCCCGCCGGTCACGGACATGCCCCTGAAAATCCCGCCCGTTCGCACATACAACCCGGTCATCTGCAGGACGGTAGCGTCTCCGGATGTCACCCCGGCCACGGCGTTCAGGTCGAGACCGTGAAGTCCCCCGGAACGTCCGTAGAAAATCGACAGGCGGAAATTGGTGATGGTTTCCGGATCAGGGCTCGTGGCGACCGGGTGCAGCAGTTGCAGCGAGGCGAAGTGGTGCGGCGTGCCGGCGCCCGGTTGAGCGGCGCACGGGATCGCCAACCCCATCAACAGAGCCAAAGAACCCAGGAGTAATCGGTTAAACTGTTTGATGTTCATCATTTTCCGGTGGCAGAAGGTCCGTATGTTGGACGCTATCCTAGGCCAAAATCATATTTGCCGCTACAGAAAAATTGGGTTAGGATGGGCCCATGTTGAAATCTGCCAAAATCACCAAACGCCTGATATTGCCGGCCGCTTTGGCCCTGGTCATCTGCATCCTGGCGGGTCCGGCCGCGGCCCTGAAGCCCCATGTCCGCGAGGGCTGGCTGGTGGGTCTGTCCTATGGCTACAGCCAGGGTCACATCGATTGGGCCGGCGATAATCAGGGGTCCTACAAGGGCGGAGCCATTCCCCAGATCCGCTTCGCCCGCATGTTCGGTCGGAAGCTGGCCTTGGGGCTGGAGTACCACGGCTGGATGTTGGAAAAGGGGATCATCCCGGTGAAGCTGCGGAGCAGCCTGCAGAGTGTCACCGTGGCGGCCACCTGGTATCCCGGCGGGTCCGGAGCGGCCCTGGAAGGCTTCTACCTCCGGGGCGGCGCGGGTTACGGCTGGGCCGGGCTCACCTATGTCGAGATCGATGAAGAGCCCCCGGACCACGTTCCGCTCGAACAGGAACACGGCACCCGGACCGACGAATCCGGCCTCGGCCTCAATTTTCAGGTGGGTTATGAATTCCGGTTGAGCCGCGCCTTCGCGGCGGGACTGGGTCTGGGTTTCGACTATCTGTCCATCAACAAGGAAATCTACAAGTCGTCGTATTATTTTCCCATCACCCTTACCGCGGTCTGGTACTGGGACTGACTCTCTCCTTAAACCCTTGTCAACAAATCCGGGGCAGCTGCTCTCCCACGGGCATATCGACTATGCGCTCGACGCCCAGACCCGTTTTCATGGCCACCAGTCCCGGATGATCTGCCACCACCCGGCCTATGATCGCCGCTTCCTTGCCGTTTTCATGCCCGCGCATGGCCGCCAGCACGGGTTCGGCCTCCGCCGCGGGCACCACCGCGATCAGCTTGCCCTCGTTGGCCACGTACATCGGGTCGATGCCCAGGATCTCGCAGGCTCCCGCCACGTCGGGCCGCACGGTGATGGTGTTCTCGTCCAGCTTGATCCCGACCTTGCTGGCCTTGGCGAATTCGTTCAGGGTGGTGGCCGCCCCGCCGCGGGTGGGGTCGCGCAGGGTTTTGGTGCCCGGTCCGGCCGCCAGGATCGTATTTACCAGCCCGTTCAGGGCGGCGGTGTCGCTGGACACGGTGGACTGGAAACTCAAACCCTCGCGGACGATCATGACCGCCATGCCGTGATCGGCAAGGGTGCCGGACAGGATGACCGCGTCGCCCGGAGCGAGTGAACCGGCCGAGAGGTTGACACTCTCGGGAATGACGCCCACACCCGTGGTGTTGATGAAGATTCCGTCGCAGCTACCCCGACCCACGACCTTGGTGTCGCCGGTGACGATGCGCACGCCTGCCCGGGCGGCCGCCGCTTCCATGGAATACAACACCCGGTGGAAATCGGCCAGCGAAAAGCCCTCTTCCAGCACGAAGCCCACGCTGAGGGCCATCGGGTCGGCCCCGCTCATGGCCACGTCGTTCACGGTGCCGTTGACCGCCAGTTCGCCGATGTCTCCACCGGGAAAGAATATGGGGCTGACCACGAAGGTATCGGTCGAAAAGGCCACCCGCCCGGGCGGCAGGTCGAGGACGGCCTGGTCTTCCAGTTTTTCCAGTTCGGGGCTGACAAACCGCGGCATGATCAACTTGTCGATCAGCTGGGCCGACAGCAGACCACCCGCCCCGTGGGCCAACTGGATCGTATCGTGGTCCATCAGCGGCAGGGGGCAGCTCATCTTGTCGAAGGCGGGGCGATCCGGACGATGGTTCACGACAGGCCTTTCCGGGAATACTTGTGATAGGCCGCGCAGGCGCCTTCGCTCGAGACCATGGTCGCGCCCAGCGGCGTGGTCGGGGTGCATTCGGCGCCGAAGGCCGGGCATTCATGGGGTTTCTTCAGGCCCTGCAGGATCTCCCCGCTGATGCAGACGGTCGGCTCCTCGGTGACGATACCCTCGACCGCGAACTTCTTCTCGGCGTCGAAGGCGGCCAGTTCGTCGCGGATCTTCAGGCCGCTACGCGGAATGTTGCCGATGCCCCGCCATTTGCGGTCGCAGACCTCGTACACCTCGTCCACCACGGCCCGCGCGGCGGGGTTGCCTTGCGCCCGCACCACGCGCAGGTACTGGTTTTCCACGCCCGGCGCGCCTTTTTCCAGGAGCTGCACGGTCTTGAGGATGCCGTCGAGGATGTCCACGGGCTCGAACCCGGTGGGCACGATCGGCACCTGGTATTTCGCGGCGATCGGCTGGTATTCCTCCCAGCCCATGATGGTGCACACGTGGCCCGCGGCGAGAAAACCCTGCACCCGGTTGGCGGGTGAGGAGAGGATCGCCTCCATGGCCGGCGGCACCAGCACGTGGCTGACGATTTCGCTGAAGTTGGTCAGGCCTTCGGCGGCGGCCTGCTTCACGGCCATGGCGTTGCCCGGCGCGGTGGTCTCGAAGCCCACGGCCAGAAACACGACTTCGCGGTCGGGATTATCCCGGGCCAGTTTCACCGCTTCCAGCGGCGAGTAGACCATGCGTACGTCCCCGCCCCGCGACTTGACCCGGAACAGGTCGTCGCTGCTGCCGGGCACGCGCAGCATGTCGCCGAAGGAAGTGAAGATCACGCCGTCACGGGCGGCGATGACCAGCGCCCGGTCGATAGTCTCCAGCGGCGTGACGCATACCGGACAACCCGGGCCGTGGACCAGGGTGATCTCCGCGGGCAAGAGCTGATCGATGCCGTAACGCATGATCGAGTGGGTCTGGCCGCCGCAGATCTCCATGATCACCCAGGGCCGCGTGACCGTGCGCCGGATTTCCTCCAGCAGCCCCTTGGCCAGTCCGGGATCGCGGAATTCATCCAGATACTTCACTGGATATCCTTTTCTTTGACGTCCTTTACCTCGGCGTCCTTTTCCTTTGCATCCGCTGCCATGATGTCCGACAGCCGGCTCAATTCACGCAGGGAGGCTTCGGCCTCGTCCTCGTTGAGCACCTGCAGGGCGAAGCCCGCGTGAACGATGACATAGTCGCCCACCTCGGCCTCCGGCGTGTAGGTCAGGCAGGCCTTGTTCCGTGTGCCGGCGTAGTCGATCAGGCCCATGACAAGCCCGTTCTCCTCGGTCTTTTCGAGCACCTTGCCGGGGATGGCCAGGCACATGGCGGCTCCATTCTGTGATGATGGCGATGGATTTCATTATCCCGCTTCCTTTATAATAACACCCGAAACACGTTATATCAGGAGGATTTCAGATGCGGAAGCCCCACCTGTCCCTGGCCCTGGCGGCGCTGTGCCTGCTGGCGGTCGCCTGCAGTGACGATGATCCGGTCAAACCCGAGGATTTCGCCGTCGTCATCCAGGTGAACGATCCCGCCGGGAATCCGGTGGAAGGTTTGCGGGTGGGATTGGCCAACGACCACGCGTACTTCCAGGACGGTTTCAGCGCGGCCAAGGCCATGGTGAAAATTCCTTTCAGGACTACCATGGACGTCGGGATCAGGTTGACGATCGAGGACATAGAGGGCGAGGTCATTCGGGTCGTGGATGAAGGGGATATTTCCGCCGGATCACATCTCAGGGGTTGGGACGGAAAGAACAACGCGGGCGTCCATCAACCATCGGGCCGGTTCACGGCCCACCTTGTCGCCACGAACGTCGAGACCGGCTATGGGGTTTTCGAGGGCAGAGTGGATATGCTGCTTTCCGTGCGGGAATATATTCCCAACGGATACACCGACCAGGATGGGAGGTTGGTGCTGAAAGACCGCAGGTTGTTCCCCCACCTCTACGACCGGTCCGACCTGGTGGCCACCAACGAAAATGGCGAATCCCTTGGCCTGTTCAACCTGATCCCGCTGATGCGGATCAGTCTCATCGACACCGCGGGGGACGGCACGAACAGACATGGACGAACCGGATAATCCCCCGTTTGAACTGGGCCAGGTCTACCCCAACCCGTTCAACTGATCCTTTAGGAGAATCAGCCGCCGGCAGCGTCTTCCAGGATCTGCTTAAGATCCTCTTGCGTGACCGACATCATCAGCTCGCCGTCGGGATACTTCACGGCCATGACCCCCTTTTCGCAGCCGCCCAGGCAGCCGCTGGTGAAGACCCGGATCTGGCCTTCGAGTCCTTCTTCCTTGACCATTTCGCGCAGTTCTTCGCGCAGCCGGCGGCCGCCGCGGTCGGCGCAGCAGGGTTTGGGGTGCCCGTCGGGCCGCTTGTGGGTGCACACGAAGATGGCGGTGGGGAAGGGCGCGGGGAATTTCAGCATCGTTCACTCCAGGGTTGGCTGTTGAAAGTCACAGGAAATTTCCATCACGAATAACTGAATTTCCCGGGATCCGCACCCGGCGGGATGAATTTCACCGGGAAAGGCCCTTCCGGGGGTTCTGCGCCACGTCGTCCGCCAGCCGCGCCCGAGCCACCGCCGCCTGACCCAGGGCCACGGCCCCATCGTTGGGCGGGACGAGCATGGAGCGGTATACGGTGAACCCCTCTTCCCCCAGGAGGCGGGCGGTGTGGTCCAGGAGGATCTCGTTCTGGAACACGCCGCCGCCCAGTACGATCTCCTTCAGGCTGGTTTGGGCGCCGGCTTCCCGGGCGCAGGCCACGAAGAGATCGATAAGCGTCCGGTGGAACCGCGCGCCGACCTCGGCGGGTGAAGCGCCGGCGTCCAGAGCCTCGACCACACCCCGGATGACGGGAGCGACAGGAACAATGAAACCCTCAACACCTTCTGAATATTGGAGTTGAGGAAAAAGTGCCCCCCGGGGGACATTTCCCCCAAACGGCTCGGCCGCGGCCACTTCCGGGCTGCTGGTCAGGGCCATCAATTCGATGGCGGTCTGGGCCTCGTAGCGGGCTTCGAGCCACTTGCCGGTCAGGGCCGCCACCGCGTCGAAAAGACGGCCGCAGCTGCTGGTCACCGGCGAGTTGATTCCCTTGTCCAGCATTTCAACGACGGCGGCCACGGGCAGGCCCTCGAACCAGGGCAGCTCCGGCAGGTCGTCACCGAATGTGTGCCTGAGGTAGCTGATCGCCGTGCGCCACGGAGCGCGGATCGCCGCGTCACCCCCCGGCAGGGGCACGGGGTCGAAGTGGCCCAGGCGGGTGAAGTCTTTCAGATCCCCCGCCAGGATCTCCCCGCCCCAGATGGTTCCGTCGGTTCCATAACCCGTGCCGTCCATGATCAGGCCGATGACCGGACCGGCCAGCCCGTGCTCGGCCATGACTGCGGCCAGGTGGGCGTGGTGATGCTGCACCGGTTCGAGCTTCACACCGCGTGAGGCCTGCTCCTTGGCCCAGCGCGTGCTGAAGTACCCCGGATGCAGGTCGTGGGCGATGATCCGCGGCTCGCACTCGAGGACATCCTGCAGGGTGGCCACGGTTTCCGTGAAGAATTCGAACGCCTGCAGATTTTCCAGATCGCCGATGTGGGGACTGAGAAACGCCCGGTTCTCCTTCAGCAGGCAGACCGTGTTCTTTAATTCGGGGCCGACCGCGAGAATGTCCGGGCCATCGGCGACGGCGCCTTTCAGGTGGATCGGCACCGGCGCATGGCCCCGGCTGCGGCGGAACAACAGGGCGTCGCCGGCCAGATCCTGGACCACCGAATCGTCGGCCCGGCGCACGATGTCCCGGTCATGCAGCAGCCAGGAGTCGGCGATGTTCCGCAAACGCGTCCTGGCCTCGTCGTTGCCCAGGCAGATGGGCTCGTCGCCGGCGTTGCCGCTGGTCATTACGAGGGTGTCGACGCCGAGGGGGCGCAACTTGTCGAACAGGAGGTGGTGCAGCGGCGTGTACGGAAGCATGACGCCCAGCCGCCGGTGCCCGGCCGCGACCGAGGGCGCCACCAGTTTCCCACCGTCAATTTTTTCCACCAGCACGATGGGCGACCGGACGGAGGTCAGCAGTTCCTCTTCGGCCTCCCCGACCATTCCCAGGTTTCGCGCCACCTCAAGGCTTGCGACCATGACCGCCAGCGGCTTGGCCTCGCGGTTCTTGCGCCGGCGCAGGCGCTCGACGGCCTTGTCGTCGTCCGCCCGCACGGCAAGGTGGAATCCTCCCAGGCCCTTGACGGCCAGGATCCGGCCCACGGCCAGCAGCCCGGCGGCGGTTTCGAGGGGATCGGTGCGGCCGGAGATCAGCCCGGTGTCGTCCTCCAGCCACACCCGCGGCCCACATTCCGGACAGGCGTTGGGTTGGGCGTGAAAGCGGCGGTCGCAGGGATCGTCGTATTCTTCCTGGCAGGCGGGGCACATGGTGAACCGGGCCATCGAGGTGTGCGGCCGGTCGTAGGGGATGCGGCCGATGATCGTCCAGCGGGGTCCGCAGTTGGTGCAGTTGGTGAAGGAATACCCGAAGCGACGGTCGTGGGGGTCGCGGATTTCGCGAAGGCAGTCGGCGCAGGTTGCCACGTCCGGGGGAATCAGGGTGCGGGTGCCCGGCGCGTTGACCGAGGCCCGGATCTCGAAGGTGTCGGCGTCCGGTTCGGTCTCCACCAGGTCCGTCTCGACCGACACGATGTCCGCCAAGGGCGGCGCCTCATTCGTCAGCCGGAGAACGAAACGATCCAGAGCCTTTGCCGAACCCTGGATCTCGATGACCACGCCGTCGCTGGAGTTGGCGACGAATCCGGCCAGATTCTCGGCGCGGGCCAGATTGAAGACGAAGGGGCGGAACCCCACGCCCTGGACGATGCCGTCGACCACCATCCTGCGGCGCGAAAGAGGGGATGGGCGGGAAGCGGGCGCCGGTCGCGTCATGATCCGGTCCGGCGACTCCTCAACCGGTTTTTCAACCAGTCGTACCACTGATCCAGGCCCTCGCCGGTGGTGGCCGATACCCGGCGGAACTCGAGTCCGGGATTCACGGTCCGCGCCGCCTGTTCACATTTGTCCACGTCGAAGTTCACGTAGGGCAGCAGGTCGATCTTGTTGATCAGGCACAGGTCCGCCGCGGCGAACATGGTGGGGTACTTCAGCGGTTTGTCGTCGCCTTCGGTGACGCTGATGATCACCACCTTGGCCGCCTCACCCAGGTCGAACATGGCCGGACAGACCAGGTTGCCCACGTTCTCGATCATCATGAGCGACCCATCGACCGGCGCGAGTTCGTCGCAGGCCCGGCGGATCATCCGCGCGTCCAGGTGGCAGCCCTTGCCGGTGTTGACCTGGATCACCGGCGCGCCGGTCGCCGCGATGCGGTCGGCGTCGGTCAACGTCTGCTGGTCGCCCTCGATGACCGAAATGGGAATCTCGTCCTTCAGCGCGGTAATGGTGCGTTCGAGCAGCGTCGTCTTGCCCGACCCGGGCGACGAAACCAGGTTCAGCACGAGGATGTCCTTGGCCTCGAACCAGCCCCGGTTGCGCTGGGCCAGCAGGTTGTTCTCCTGCAGAATGTCCGTTTCGATCTGAAGCGTACGGGAGGTTCCGTGATCATGATGGTGATGATGGTTGTGGTCGTGGTGGTCGTGCGGATGACCATGATCATGATGATGATCGTGGTGATGACCGGGCTCTCCGGGCTCTCCGGGTTTCCGGAAGGTTACCGCCTCGGGGGGCTGTCCGCAGCCGCAGGTGTCACACATGTCGCACTCCCACTTGGTTCAGACCGGTTCAGAATAGGTTCAGAACGGTTCAATCCACGTTGATGGAACGGACCCTCAGCTCCTTGCCCTGCAGGATCTCCACAAGTCCCTGCCCGCAGGCCGGGCAGACGGCCATGAAGAAATCCACCGCCACGTCCCGGCCGCAATCGGGGCAGTGGCCGAGGCCGGGAATCTCGTGGATCACCAGGGCCGCCTCCGCCGCGAGTGTGCCGCGGCGGGCCACTTCGAAACAGAATTCCAGCGCGGGAATCTCCACGCCGGCCAATTGGCCCACCTCGATTTCGACCGCGTTGATGACCCGGGCTCCGGCCGACCGGGCCTCCTGTTCGGCGATATCCAGGACGCCGGCCACGATGGACATCTCATGCATGATTACAACCCGAGAAAGCGGATAGCAAGGCCGCTGCCGAGAATGGCCGTGCCGGCGATGACGTGCGAATAACGCTCGATCCGCTGCATGGGGATCAGCCGGATGCCCCGCTGGGCCAGGTAGACCATCAGCAGCATGGTGCCGATGGTCACGACCGCGAAGATGGTCGTCACGAGCAGCAGTCCCCCAAGACTGCGGGTGGCGGCCGGATACATCAGGATCGGAATCAGCGGTTCGCAGGGACCCAGCACGAAGATTATGAACAGAGCCCAGGGGGTGAGATTGCGACCGGAGCCGGAACCCTCGTCGTGCACGTGGGAATGTTCATGATGATGACTGTGGTGATGGGTGTGGGCCGTCCCATCGGAATGCTTGTGCACGTGGGTATGGGGTTTGTCCCGCATGGCCTTGCGGAGGCCCCACACCGCGTAGATCAGGCCGAAGGAAATCAGGAGCCAGGCCGCGATGTCTCCGCGCACCCCCTCGATGATGTCCAACTGTCCCACCGCCACGCCCAGGCCGATGCCGACCAGGCCCAGCACGACCGACCCGAGCACGTGGCCGATCCCGCACAGGGTGGTGACGCCCAGAGTGCGGCCAAGGGACCAGTTGCGGGCCCTGCCGATGACGATGAAGGGGAGATAGTGGTCCGGCCCCGTCACGGTGTGTACGAAGCCGATTGTGGCCGCGGTGGCCGCCAGGATGCCCAGTTCCGAACCCAATGCCATTCTCCGGGATGTCCGGATGGCCCGGCCGGATGCGGATATCTCCAAGGCCGGCGCAGCCGGTAGGTAGTTGTGAAACGTCCTGATAAAAATGTATCAGGTCACGGGACCAGGTCCAAGGACAAACCGTTTTTTGGCAGAAAATGAGGAATGAGAATGCAGCGCGGATTCGGAATGGATTCGGATAAAGATTCGGATTGGGAATAACCGGGCCGGCAATAGGACACCCTCGCCCAAAAGTCGCCCAAGCACGACCCGGTATTCCCTCATACAGGTTGAAATCCAGTCGGCAGCGTCATTGAACCTGATGATCAAAATCAGTATACAGGTCGAAAACAAGCGGCTCTTATTTGTTAAGACGCTACCGACCCACCGGTGTCGGCTCTCCCCCCGAACCCCCGTGGTAAGTATAAAGGTCGCGAGATGCTGTTTTGGTTACACCCCGAGGGTCATTTTCTCAATTTTTTTGGAGAAATTTTGGAAAATCAAGAGATGAGGGCAGGAAAACAATCATATACGGGATAAATTATGATAATTCATCAAACACGCCAGCGTCCCGATTCTTCCGAACATTGTCCCAGGTGAAGCAACGACCGTTCATGGCGATGTAGGTGCCCGCGGGCAGGCTCTGGGCGAAGGCCAGGGAACTGCCGAGATTGAACAGCCCGTCACTGCTGCCGAACGCGTAGGGAATCATGGCTCCGGTCAGCACGATGGTCTTGCCGGTGATATTCTCGCCCAGGAGGCGGGCCGTCGTTTCCATGGTGTCGGTGCCGTGGGTGATGACGATGCGGTCCCGGTCGCACTTGCGGCACTGGCCGAGGATGACCTCGCGGTCCTCGTCGTCCATATCCAGGCTGTCGATCATCATCAGGGTGCGGATTTCCACGTCCAGCAGGCAGCGGCCCAGTTTGAGCATGTCGCGCAGGTGGGTGTCCTTGAAGTAGAGGTTCCCGTTTCTCTCGTCGTATTCCTTGTCGAAGGTGCCGCCGGTGACGAAGAGGCGGATCAGGTCGGACATGATGGTTCCTTTCGGTTGTGCCTTCGAAAGTGCCCGGGGGCACCCAACCCACGCCCAAATCGTGCCAGGTCCCTCAAGACCAAACTTCAGAGGCACAACCAAATATTCACTTCAGAGTCGGGATAATCCAAAAACATTTGGCCAATTCGGGACCAATTTTTCGCCCATTTCTGCATGACGGACCAGGTTTGACCGAAAAACGACCTCAAAAGTAATTCACCCTTGACAAAAAGTTCGGTATACCGTACATTTGTCCCCATGAAACTGGTCAACCACATCAAACAACATCGGGCCAGGCTGGATCTGACACAGCAGGATCTTGCCGAGCGGGTCGGTGTCCGCAGACAGACCATTCTGGCCATAGAGAAGGGCCACTTCATTCCCTCGGCCCTGCTGGCCTTTCTGATCGCGCATGAACTGGGGATGAAGGTGGATGAGGTTTTCGAAATCTCCGACAAAAAGGAGACGACGCCATGAAAAGCGAAATGGTATTGATGAACATGGACGAACGACAACGTTTGGCCTGGTTCATGGCCAACCGGGGCACGCTGATCGGGGTGGGTTCGGTCTGGATCGGCATGATCGCCTGGGAACTTACCCACAGCCGCGTGCCTACCTTCCTGCTGGTGATGGTGCCTGTTTTCGCCCTGTTCCGGCTCGGGCTCTTCCTGCTCTACAGCTCGAAACCCTTCACGGCGGTCGGGGCGGACCGGGAGTCGCGTCTGGTGGCCTTCGGCAGGGTGGCCGCCGCGGTCCTTTTGGTGATCGCGGCCCTGCTGCCGATCTACAGCGTCCCGGGATTGCAGGGCGAGGAAACCCAGACCAGGTACATCTGGACATTCATTGGGGACGATGCGGCCGCCGCCATCCCGTTGGCCTTGACCTATCTGTGGCCGCTGCTGATTTTCGGCCGTGGAAGGCTGCGGTCGCGCAGAGTGCTGCGGATCCTGGTCCAGTTCGCCGAACCGCTTCTGGCCGTGGGGTCGGCCATCGTTATTCTGTGGATTTCCCATCTCATCTTCGAAACCCGAATCCTTTTCTTCTTCCTGATCGTGCCGGTCACCCCGCAGCCGGAATGGGGCTGCTACCTCGGTGTGGCGGCCAACGGGCTCTTTCTGATCAGCTGGCTGGCGGGTTTTCTGCGTCCTCAG
>CBDURF010000108.1:0-12186 GCA_965369705.1 uncultured bacterium | reverse complement strand
TCCGTGCGTTCTTATGCACTTCTTGAACAACATTGTGGCGTACCTCATCATTCCACTGACCGTGGCGAAGGGATGAGCAGGATCAGCGGATGATTGAACAAGTCATCCCGTGAGAAGGGGCGGCATAATTGGAGACCTTCACGGAGCCCAAAGAGCTAACGGAAAACCCGCATTTTGAAGAGCAAAGACAGAAAAGTCAGGCAGCTTTATCCGCTGCGGAAATTGATGCGCCGATAATTGAAATCATTGAGAATTTCAACAAACTACCTTTCTGTTTTACCCTGCAAAGCTGCTATGGGCATTTTCTTTACAACGGCCAGGGAAATCCGAATAACCTGGATCCCCTGCCTGTTGCAAAGATTATTACCAGGGTTGAGTACAGGATCGCCTATATTGCTTTTTGCCTTGAGAACAGTGATTCGGGAAGGAGCCTCTTTGAGGCCTTGAAGGGAATCACGGCAATCGACCCGGAAAACATCCAGTTCTGTAGCGCGGAATGGTTCTGGAAAAGACAGGTCAATTCTTACGCGCTGCAGGTTGAACCGGATAGATTCAAGCATGAAGATACAGCCATCATCGAAGGCGGGGAGGCTTTGCGTATTGAAAAAACCAGGAATGAATTTTTTGTCCGGATCAAGGAATTGCTAAACACCCGCAGGTGAGAAATTCATCAGCCGAACCGGAAGAGCATCAAGAAAATGATCAACCGATTATTCCGATCTACCTGGTATCCCCTGGCCTTTCAACTGCTCGCGCTGGGTGTGTTCATCCTGCTGATCGCCGGCGGCCTGGCCGTCGACACAAGCGACATGGCCTTTGCCATGGTGCTGCGCAACACCAACGTGGCCAACCTGATCGTGTGGTCCTACTGGTGGCCGCTCATCATCTTGTCCACGATGTTTTTCGGCCGCATCTGGTGCACGGTCTGCCCAATGGAGCTGGTCACCTCACTGGCCGCCAAAGGCGGGCTGAAACGCAAGCCTCCGGCCTTTCTGCGCTCCGGGTGGGTGATGGTCGGCTTCTATACTCTCATAATTTTCGTCGGCATACACATGCTGGCCATCCACCGTGTACCGTTTCGCATGGCGATCTACATGTTGGTCCTGTTCGCCGCGGCCGCGGCGTTCGGACTGCTGTTCTCCCGCAACACCTTCTGCGCCCATGTCTGTCCAGTGGGGCACTTGCTGGGGCTTTATGCGCGTCTCGCGCCCGTGGGGTGGGGCGTGCGCGACAAGTCCATCTGTACCGACTGCAGGGACCGGTCTTGCGTCTCGAAAAAGACAGCCTATGAATTCCAGGGAAGAAGCTGTGGTGTCGGGCTCAAGACCTTCAACCTTGACGACAACACCGAATGCATCCTTTGCGGCCAATGCCTGAAGGCCTGCGACCGCAACAATCCCGGTCTCGAGGGGCGACCCAATCCGGGCTGGTTCCCGCGTCGTTGGTTCAAGGATATCCTGGACCTCAAGGGACTCACCGCTTCACAAGCCGCTTTCTGCCTGGTGGTGTCGGGTTTCGTCATCTACGAAGTTTTCAACGAATGGTCGGTGAGTAAGGAACTGCTGCTCTGGGCGCCGTCGAAACTGGAGTTGGCGCTAGGTGCAGGCGGAGTGGTGGGACACGGCGCGGTAAAGTCGGTGACCCTTTTCGTAATCCTGCCTGCGCTTTTCTGGATGGCGCCGTTCGGCGCGTTCCGCCTGGCCGGAGGAAATCTCCCCCTGAGGGACTATCTGCTCAGGTTCGGCATCGCCTTCATTCCGATCATGGCCGCCGCCCACGCCATCAAGGCGCTGCTCAAGATGACTTCACGCATTCCCTATTGGGATCATGTCGTTTCGGACCCACTCGGGGTCGAAACCGCGCGTGGCATTCTCGACAAGACCACGCAACTGACGCCGTTGCCGGTTTGGCTCGAGCCGGCGCTGACGGTTCTGTCCCTGACCCTGATGGGGGCCGGTGTCGCGCTGAGCCTACTCGTCGTCCGCAAGCTGATCGTGGAATGTCTCCCCCCCGAATCCGGTTCGCGCAGCGTGTTGTTGTATCTTGTCCCCGGCCTGTATGGCGGAATATTCACTTTCATGCTGATCGCATGGAGGCTTTTCTGAGTCATGCTCGTGAAGTATTATTAAGCAAAGCCAAGGTTGTCTTGAAATTGGAGGCAGTTTCATGAAAGCCCCGGGAACACATTGCATCTCAAAGCAAGTGATGGCTTATGAAATTTCAGCCATTGCGGGCATCATTGTTTTAACCTGGCTTAATGAATTGATTGATATTCCCCACGTGCTCTTTGGGGCGGAATCAACACCATTCAACTGGAGGGAATCATTATTTGAAAGCATAATCATCGCACTTCTTGGTGCGGCAATAATCAATTGCACAAGCAGGTTGTTTCACAGAATGAAACATCTCGAGGGGATATTACCGGTCTGTGCTTCCTGTAAAAAAATTAGAGACGACAAAGGGCGCTGGCACGAAATTGAAACATTTATCCGCCACAGGTCCGAAGTCGAATTCAGCCATGGTATTTGTCCCGAGTGTGCCAAGAAATTATATCCGGAATTTAATTCAAATGAAAATAACTGATGACAGGATTTCATCACTGTCGATAGACTCCGGATGTTCCTGGCTGGGCTAAAGTATTTTATGAGAGGAAATTCAATGAAAACGAAAATTCTGCTGCTCGCTGCGGTGCTGTTCCTGCTGATGGCGCCCTTTCAGGCCTCTGCTTTTGACGGTGATCGACAGGGGTTCATGCTGAATCTCGGACTCGGATTCGGGCAGGGTAAACTGTCGGCGTCGGGGTTCGGGGCGAGTGCCTCGGTCGATGCGATAGGTTTCGGTGGAGACTTCAAGATCGGCGGCGGGCCCAGCAGCCAGGTCCAGATCTACTACACCAACCGCACCCTGTGGTATAGTCCCGAGGCCGGTGGGGAATCGGGGGACTTGATCAACGGTATGTCTGCCGCGGGTGTCAGTTACTTCCTGGAGCCCCAGGCCCCGTCCGTGTTCTTCTCCGGGGCGCTGGGCATGGGTGTTGTTGTCGACAGCGAGGCCGATGACTCCATGTCGGGATTCGGATTCTCGCTCGGTGTCGGGTTCGAGTTTGTGCCGAACTTCATCGCCGAGCTCACCTTCATGCACTCGGGAGTGTCGGGTGACAATGACATTGACGGGATCGATTTTAGTATTTCGAACATAATGGTCACGGTCAGCTGGTTGGCCTATTGAGCTAAAGATCGATGTCCCGAGGCGCCCTGCGTGTGCCGAGGGAATTGCAGCAGGCCCCCGACTCGAGCAGCCGGGGGCCTTCGCATGCCGTAACATCAGTTCCCCAGGTGGATGACATCCCGAGGAAGGCGACCTACTCTTTAATGAGTAGCCCGTCGCTCCGGGCGCGGCGGTAAAGGGTATCCAGCGAACGGGAGAGACCATGTCGGGGAATTCACAAAAAACCTGGATTTGCAAAGTCTGCGGCTACGAACACCAGGGCGACCATCCGCCCGACGAATGTTCGATTTGCGGCGTGGGGCCGGAAGAGTTCATCCTGCAGGAACCGGCCGCAACGGAAGACACCGCACCCTTGCCCACGGTCGTCGAGTCCGGTGATTCCCTGGATAATTATCTGAAGGACTGGGCCCGCGACGAGGATGGGTTCGAAACCAGGTACGCCCGGATCGTGGCCCTGGCCAAGACCGGGATCAGTACTTCCTCGCCGATGCGCACCCAGAGGAAATTCCCCGACTGGAACAGTGTCCTGTTCCGGGGCGCCCAGCTCGACCCCATGCCGCTGAATGGGGACGTGCGGGTATCGACCCGGACGGTCATCGGTCCACGGTCCGCTCATCCTCTCGAATTGGCCCTTCCCTTTTATGTCTCCCATATGTCCTACGGCGCGTTGTCCAGGGAGGCCAAGATCGCCTTGGCCCGGGGGGCGAAGAAGGTGGGTACCGCGGCCTGCTCCGGTGAAGGCGGCATGCTGCCCGACGAAAAGGCGGCCGCGGGCCTCTTCATCTACGAGCTGGGCACGGCGGAATTTTCCCACCGGGATGAGAACATCAAGCAGGCCGACGCGATCGAGATCAAGATCGGCCAGGCCGCCAAACCCGGCCTGGGCGGCACGTTGCCCAAGGTCAAGATCACCGAGGAGATCGCCGCCATTCGGGGCATTCCGGAGGACCGGGACAGCCATTCGCCGGGGCGTCATTCGGGAATCGACACGCCCGCGGATCTGAAGCGGCGGGTGGCCGAACTGCGCACAATGACAGAGGGCCGGCCCATCGGGGTCAAATTCACCGCCGGTCGCGTGGAGGCCGATCTGGCGGTGGCGCTGGCCGCCGAACCCGATTTCATCACCATCGACTGCCGGGGCGGAGGCACCGGTTCGGGTCCCGATTTCGTGAAGGACAACGTCTGCCTGCCGCCGGTTTTCGCCTTACATCGAGCGCGCAGATTCCTGGACCAGGAGGGCAGCAAGGCGACCCTGTGCATCACCGGCGGGTTCCGCGACAGCACGGATATCGCCAAGGCCCTGGCGATGGGAGCCGATGCCGTGGCTTTGGCCACCTCCTCGATGATCGCCGTGGGCTGCCAGCAGTACCGCATCTGCGACACGGGCCGGTGCCCCGTGGGAATCGCCACCCAGGATCCTGAACTGCGGAAGCGGTTCGACATCGACCTGTCGGTACAGCGCTTCGTCAATTTCGCCACCGGAATGGGCCGGGAGCTGGAAATCCTTGCGCGCATCAACGGGCATAACGACGTGCACGATCTGAACGCGGGAGATCTTCTGACCCTCGATCACGAGATCTCGCTATACACGAATATCGAGCATGCCTAACCGAACACCTTCCGCAACAGCGCGGTGGTGCGTGCGGCGGGGTCTTGGCGGATCTTCTGCTCCTCCTTTTCGAGAATCAAGAAGATGCCGTTGACCGTTCTCTCCGTGATGTAGTCGTCGAGATCGACGGCCGCCGGTTTTTCGATCGGCAGCATGTCGTAGCTGGAGACAAGGTCTTCGTAGAGGCGATAAACGCCGACCGCTTCCATTTTCGAAATGACGATCGGTTGAAATCGCGAATGAAGCTCGGCGCTTGTCCGGCGACGAAAGTAGTCGGTCGCCGCCGTGTCCCCGCCGTTGAGAATGCCGAACGCATCGGAAATGCTCATCTTTGTGATCGAATCCCAGAACACTTCGACAGCCTCACCAGACGCTTTCTCTGCCGCACGATTCATACTGAGTTCGAACGCCTCGACCTGTGAGCCCATGCCGAACTTCCGGAGCGCGTCGGCCACGCCGGTGTACTGCTCGGGCAGTGCGATGCGAATCAGCGCATTCCCGTAGAACCCGTCGAGCGACGACGTGGTGGCCGTGGAACGCTCGGTGCCGATGCGAAGCGCCTCCTTGAGCCCGGCCGCCACCGTTTCGCTGTCGAGCGGTCCTTCCAGGGCCCGGTTGATGGTCTCGGCATTGAACCCGGCGCAACCGGCCATCAAAAAAAGGGAAATCGCGGTGGCCGTTTGCAAATGTTTCATCATGGCGTAAGTCTCCATTTCATGGGGGATGGATGGATGTGCTCGGTTGCGATCGTTCTTCTCACAGCCACTGAACTGATGATCCTACAATTACCTATCACTGACCATATCCATCTGCAGTGCCCGTAACGGAAGTGTTTGCAATGCCATACACCTTGACCGCGGCCGCTGGATCTGATAGGGTCGTGACAGGGCGGTTTTTTTTAGGAAAACCCGTCTCTCGTTTGTTCGTGTTCCGATCCATTGGCTCCAAATCTTTCTCACGAGCGGGGAGAAACGCGATGCGCACCGTGAAGCTGCTGTCTCTGGTCTTGATCGTCGCCATGCCGTGGCTTGTCTCTTGTCAAGACAGGGGCCTTGAGTCGGACCATCCGATCCCGTTCAGCCCCGTGGCGGACGCGGGCAAGAGCATCGACGATCGAAATGCATATCTGAGTGATCTCTGGGACAGAAGCGAGGAAATGACCTACGAGATCGCCGTGAGGGCGGTCTTCGATCCCAAAGTAGGCTGTAAAGAGAGCGGTATTCCAGAGTCCTGGGCGGATGCCTATCCGGATTACGTGTTCGAGCTGGATATCGACCCCCAGCCTCTCTGGACGGATATGCCGGAGGAAGTGACCGTTACGATCAGCGTGCCCACGCTCGCTTCGATCGAATTCGTCTTGGAAAGCACCCAGGCAATGCCCATCGAGCGCACCGTGGATGCCCTCGTCGTTTTCGATCCCCCCGCCCTCCTCACGTTCTCCTTTCACCCCCACTTGAAACCCAGTTGTGCGGCGTACTGCTTCTTCGGGTTGGAGCACGACGACCAGGATCCCGACGTCTTCTACGTAAACAATCCGCAAGATGTGATCCCGCCACAGGAGGCTGCCGCAAAACGCATTTCCGAACCTCCCCTGCCCCCGATCGAGTCTCCCGTGATCGTATGCGCCACGGGAATCCAGGTCGAGATCGCGTGCTTCTCCAACGTCGGTCGGCCTGATCGCTGGCACGTGGTCAACGGCTGTTGCGGTCGTGGGGGAGTCCCCATCGAAACGCCCTGCGATTGGACCGACTAGAATCTAGCTCCCGTCTCCCAGCAGTCGGTAGGAAGCCCAGTAATAGGGATGACGCCATGCCGCGCGCGAGGCCCGGAGATCGAGTTGGGCTGCGCGCAGGGCCTGCGCCTTGCTCCCGCCTTCCAGCCAGTGCCGGTAGAAACGCGCCGCGAAAAACGCCGCGGCTTCGTCGTCGATCCGCAGAGATGATGCCACCACTGTTTTTGCGCCGGCCCGCATGAAGGCGCGCGCGAAGTCAGCCAGACCTCGGCCCCTGCCGGCGGAGCGGCCGGCGGCTTCACAGCACGACAAGAACACCAGTTCGGCGTCCAGTTCCAGCTCGATGACCGCAGCGATCGTCACCGGAATCGGGTCCGGACCAGAAGCCAGACGCAGGGTAGAACGTCCGGGTGCGCCCTGATGCACGACCGCGTGACTGGCGATGTGAAGCACGTCGAATCGACCTCGTCGCGGGTCGGCAAGGCGCTCCCAGGCGTCGTCTCCCGTCCAGGCAACGGCACGGCCTGCCGGCCAGAGTGCGCAGACGGATTGCGCCTCGGCTTCGGCATGTCGTAAAGGCCTTAATCCACCCGAGGGTCGGTCATGATCGGCGGCCCCGTCCTGTCCGATGGCGAGCAGGCGCAACGAACCGACGGGCGCCGGAGCATCGGTGCGGACGAGCATGGCCAGAGAGGGGGCTTCGCAGACCGGCCCGTGCTCGATGATCGGTCGCGGCGCCCCACCGGATCCTGCTTCGCTGAAGGGCAAGACGCTCCAGGGCACGGCGAACAGAATATCGTCGGGTATGATGCGGAGCGTCGAACCTGCAGACCAGCGACCGTCCAGCGCTCCCAGCAGCAACAAACCCAGGCGGCTGGCGGCATCCTCGTCCAGGGGGCGGCCGGGCCGTTCCAGATCCGCGGTCACAGGGGCGAGCGCGCGCAACAGGGCCTCTCGTCCGGGCAGGACGTCAACCGTCAAAACTCCATCGACACCCACCCAGATGAACGATCGTTCGCGGCCGACGAAATAGGCCAGCAGGGGTGAATCCTCTGCGAGCAGACGTGTCAACATCTCGCTTGAGGCGACGGGTTCGGCTGCAGAGCTCCGGCCTGAACTCCAGCGGCTCCGTTCCGCCAGCAACAGCGTATGCCCACTTGCGTCGAGGCCGGCCAACAGATCGGGCCGTTCCACGTAGAGGCCGATAAGAGTCTCGGATGCGTCGCGCAACGCCACCTGATTGAAGGCGCGCAGCTCCTCGATCTGTGTGTGCCCGCCCGTGGCCTGCAGCAGTTCCAGGGCCGACAGCAGGGATCGTTCCGCCTCTTCGAATTCCCCGCCCTGCACCAGCGAACGGGCGAGCTCGATCCGCAGGCGCGCCATGAGATCGCCGGGCGTATTCTCCGTGCATTGCGCCAGTAATCGACGGAATCGTTCCATCGCCTCCGCGTGGCGACCCTCACGTGAATAAGACATGCCGAGCAGCAACGAAGAGGACAACCGCGTCCGGAATCGACCGCCGTATGAAACCTCGGTCTTGTCGTCGCTGAAGAGATCGCGTGCCGCGGAGAAATCACCCAGCTCGAGCAAGGCTTGACCCAGGTTGCAACGGCTCGACGCCAGTCGCGTGGGATCCCCCTCGGCTTCGGCCAGGGCGAGGCACTCCGCGAAAGCGGCGCGAGCAGCGGCGAAATCTCCTCGCAGCATGGACAACTCGCCTTCACTGCGGTAGCACTCCCACAGCTTGCCCTCGCCACCGCGTTGTACGACGGCGGCGCGGGCGCGGGCCTGGGCGGCAACAGCTTGCCTGAACTCGCCCTGCCCTGCCAGCAGGTCCGCCGACAGGATTTCGAAGTCGGCCAACCTGTTCTGGTTGGGCAGCCTGTCGCGCAACGCCTCGGGCATCGTACGCAATTGCGCGATGGAGCGGTAAGCCAGATCCACGTGGCCCATCTCCAAGCCCATCCTGATGTGGTCGATCAGCATGTCGGCAACGTCCTCGGCCCGGCTCGCATCCCACATCAACGCACGGGCTTCGGCCAGCAACGGTTCCACGGCTTCGTAGTCGCCGATCTGGCAGAAGTACTCCGCTTCGAACAGGGGCATCATGGGCGTGTTTAAGGGGTCCGGAAAAACGTCCACCCAGTGACGGGCGCGCTCGAGATAAACCTTGCAGGAATCCAGGTTCCCCAGCATGCGATAGTCGTAGGAAAGGCTCGCCATGTTGCGCGGCACGTTCTGGGAATCGGCGGCGGCCAAACCGTGGGCCAGATTTCTCCGGTCGTAGGCGATGGCTCTCTCGTAATCCAGGAGGTGGCAGCAGATGGACGCGGCTTTGTCCAGGCTGGAGGTGATTCCCCAGGCGTAGTCGCAGACGACGGCGTCGCTCAGGCAGGTCTCCAGCAGGTCAAGAGCGCCGTAGTGTTCCCGTCTGTCATGCATGATCTCGGCGATCAGGATCCTTCTCTTGATGAACAGGTAGGGGTTGTCGATCTTGTGCGCCATGCCCGTCGCGAGTACGGCGGCGTGCAGGGCATCGTCCAGGCGGTCGCTGCTCTGGAGGTACGCCGCGATGTCGTACCAGCATTCCCCCTCCAGGCGACAGCCGCCGGTGCGCCGCGCCAGCGGCAGACAGCGAAGCAGACGCTCCGCCGCGGCCAGGTCGCCTATCTCGCTCCGCTCCTCGTAGGCGAGATTCAGGGCCAGCATCACAAGCTGGAGGGAGTCCAATTCCGACGATGCGAATTCCGCCGCGTGGAAGAAGTTCGCGCGTTCACGATAGGCGTACGAGAGGCGGCCGCGCAGATAGGCGCCGGCCGCGCCGGCGGAATCCGAAAGGGCCGGATGACGCAGCATGTCCGCGAAAGGATCGGGTCGGGGGACATGATTTCGATAACGGGTTGCCAGATCGATCCAGACGAAGTTCGTCGGGTCGTCGCGCCAGGCGGCCCAGAGTTCGTCGACGGCGCGGGCGCGGGATTCCGGTCTCTGAATCGCGACCTTGAGCTCTTGGGCGCGATCGAGCAGGCGTCTGACGTTGTTGGCCGGCTCCGGGCCCGCCAGGGAAATCCGTCCCGCCGCCAGGTAGTCGACCAGTTCGTTGGAGACCGGAACTCCCCGCAGATCGAAGATGGCGGCGAACGGATCCTCGCCCTGTCTTTCATACACCGCCATGGCTATCAGCAGGACACCGAAGGCGGCCAGGAAAATGAACGAGAAGCGTATATGGCTGCCGGTCATATCTCTCGCAGTTGTCGTGGGGACGGTCACGACATGGACAGGTCAATTTAAACACACTATGATCTTCCACCACAAGTTCAAGAAGCCGGTTCCCGACACGACCAGCGAGAAACGGGGCGCATGCACGCCGAAGCGAAATATCCCGATGAATCAGCTTTCTACGCTGCGGCCATCTCGTCGTACGTGTCCGGGGATCCCGACGCCGGCGACGAAATCGCCACCGCCCTGGCCGGTCCCCTGCGTCTGGAGGCGCGGATATATCTGGGCGACGACAGCGCGGACGTGGACGATGTCGTCCAGGATTCGATCATGGCCGTATTGCATTACCTGCGGAAGAACGAGGGTTTCACCGGAAACCTGGTGAAGTTCGCCGTCACCGTGGCGCGCAACCGTTGCCGCAACCTGTTGAATTGGCGTAAGCGACTGCCGCACGTGCAGATCGACCCCATGTTGACATGGCTCGAGAATTCGGACCGCAGCCCCCTGGACGCGTTGCTCGAACAGGAAATCACACAACTCCTGCAAGAAGCCCTCGACCGGTTGCCCGAAGAGTGCCGGGTCATTCTGCGCGCGTTCTACCTCGAAGACGTGTCCGCAGAGGAGATTAGGCGTCGTATCGGCCTGAAGACCGTGCAGGGGATCTACTACCGCAAGACGGTCTGCCTGGAACAGGCTTTTCGCCGCTTGAAAAACCGGCTGAAGATTTGTTCGTCCGGAGGGAACGGGGAGCATGAACGATGACAGCCATAAAGGATCCATCATGGATGAGTTGAACGTGGATCGAAACGGTTTCGAATGTGTGGAACCCGCCCTGGGCGACGAGATGTGGCGCCTCGAAGCTCCCGCCCTCGACGTCTCCCTGGGCCGCCGGCTCGAGAATCACTTGATGATCTGCGATGCGTGCCGTCTGCGTCGCGCCATGGAGTTGCGTGTCGCTTCAGGCCTGGCGGACGCAACGCTCGAGCTACCGCGCTCCGGGCGGGCCGGGCGCGTCCGCCCGCTGACGATCCGCGCCCTGGCCTGGGGCGGCGGTCTGGCCGTGGCCGCCAGCCTGATCTTGATGCTGCTGCTGCCGCCGCAGGCGCGGGATGGCGGCAGGCTTGTCCGTTCAGTGGACGAAACGCAGTTCTTGCGTCCGGTCGAGGGCGAGGTCGTCAACGGAGTTCGACCCCGTCTGTCCTGGGCGGCCATCCCCGGCGCGACCAATTACCGCCTCACCGTCAGCGAGGTCGGCGGAGACCATGAGTGGCGCGGCGAGACCACCTCTTGCAGCCTTGTCGTACCGGCGTTCGCCGAACTGCCCTCCTCGCGCGCCTTCCGCGCCTTTTTGGAGCCCGTACCCGCCGACCTGGCCCAACCCGGGGGCATCAGCGTCTCTTTCCGCACAGGCGATCTGTCCGAGTTCCTGGTCTATCGCCTTGCCGCGTCTTCAATGGTCCTCAGGCTTCTCGCCCTGGGGGGCATGTTCATGCTGCTCAACTTCATCGTGCTGCGCTTCATCCGCAGGTAGCGGAAAAATATCCGGCAAAAAGAAAGCCCGGCTGTCGATCCCTCGAGGATTCGACAACCGGGCCGACCGCCCTGAATGGGCGTGGGAACCTCCTATTTGATGAGCATCATCTTCCGGGTCTGTACGAAGTCATCCGTGGTGATCGAATAGAGATAGACGCCGGCGCTCACGGTCGAGCCGGTGGCGTCGGTCCCGTCCCAGATCACGGTGTGGTCGCCGGGACCATAGGCCCTGTTCACCAGCGTCCTGACCTTCTCCCCGGCGAGATTGAAGATCTCAAGCCGCACGTCCGAACCGACCGGAAGGCTGAAGCTAATTGTTGTCTTCGGGTTGAACGGATTCGGATGGTTCTGGGACAGTCCGAATCTTACGGGCATGTCCTTTTCGCCCAACAGACGCTCGATCTCCAGATTCCTCGACTTGTCCGGATCGCATTCGCCGATGGCCGGAGTACCGCACACGCAGTCCATTGGCGCGGGTCCGCCCCCGAATATGTAGTCGATCAGGTAGTCGATGTCGTCCATGTCGATGAGGCAATCGGCGTTGACGTCGCCGTTGCCCAAGGGGCTGGACGGCGGGCCGTCATGGCAGAGGAAGTCGACCAGGAAGACAACGTCGCCGAGGTCGATCCCACCGTCGCTGTTGAGGTCGCCGGGAACCACGCCGTCACAATCGATGATGCACTCGCCGATGGTCGGTGCGCCACACACGCAATCCATGGGCGCGGGTCCGCCCCGGAACATGTAGTCGATCAGGTAGTCGATGTCGTCCATGTCGATGATGCAATCGGCGTTGACGTCACCGTTACCCAGGGGGTTGGGCGGCGGTCCATCGTGGCAAAGCAGGTTGATCAGGAAAACGACGTCG
>CBDURF010000107.1:0-12361 GCA_965369705.1 uncultured bacterium | reverse complement strand
AAGACTGGCTCCTCGGGTAGGACTTGAACCTACAACCCTTCGGTTAACAGCCGAATGCTCTACCATTGAGCTACCGAGGAACCATAAAAGGTTTTAGGGCTCGAGCCCGCGCGAAAATGATCGTCAGGATGCAGACGGGCTTGAGCGAATCGGGAATATATGCCCTCTCGACCATTCCGTCAAGGAATCCGGGCCTTCGCGAATACCGCGAAATCCCGTCAAAAAAGGCTCCCCGGGGCTTTCAAATTGGATTCCACCGCCCTGATTCTGCGTAAATCGACACTTCCCGGTCCAAGCGATCAGCCAGTTTATCCTTTTCGATTTCCATATCGTAACGAGTCTGGAGATTCACCCAAAAAAGTTCGGTTGTCCCGAAAAACCGAGCCAGTCGCAGGGCGGTATCCGCCGTGATCGCCCGCTTGCCATGGACGATCTCGTTGATGCGCCTGGGCGGAACAGTGATTTCCTTGGCCAGACGATACTGGCTGATCTCCATAGGTACTAGGTACTCTTCCAGTAAAATCTCGCCAGGATGAACTGGAGGAAATTTCTTTCCACTCATATCTATTCTCCTAGTGATAATCGGCAATCTCTACTTCAAAGGAATCCCCTCGCCGCCAGACGAAACAAACACGCCATTGGTCGTTGACCCGGATGCTGTACTGTCCTTGCCTGTCTCCAGAGAGTTTTTCCAGGCGATTTCCGGGAGGAATCCGAAGGTCCCACAAACTGCCTGCCGCATCCAAGATTGCCAGCTTGATGTAGCTCTTGCGCTGAACATCACGGGAAAGGCCCCGGCATGGCTGCCGTTGAAAGACCCTTTCTGACCACTTACCCTTGAATGAGCGGATCATTGTCCTATGATAACGTTTCGCGTTATTAACGTCAAGCGTTACTAATTTTCTTGACCTGGGAGAATTGTTTTATCCCTGATTCAAATCCCCGGCAGCCTTGGCCAGGATTTTGTCGAGTGTCCAAATGGGGCAATCCATGAGCCGCGCGGAAGCGAGCAGATGAGCATCGACCCAACCCAGGCCACGGCCATGAAGGCGTCCTTCCTGGAGAAGGTGCAAAACCTCATGCTGCTGCGCCACCGGGGCTGACGGCAAGGCCTGCAGCAATTCCAGAACTTCAGTTCGATTCTGGAGATTTCCACAAGCCAGCTCACCAATCACGAATGGATGGCAAAGCACCGCCGGTTTGTTCAATTGATCCACAAGGCCTGGGTTCCCACGCCGGAAATGGTCTATCCAGACTGAAGAATCGACGAGAACCATCAGGACCGGGTCTGGCGACGGCGAACAGGGCGTAGTTTCGGCTCCGAACCCCCGAGTTTCGCAAGCCGGCGGGCGCTTTCAACCGATATCAAGGCCTCGAGACCAAGGCGGACCAATGAAGTTTTCTCCTGAACTCCCGTAAGACTTGCGGCTCTTTCGAGGAGTCCGTCATCAATGTTCAATGTTGTTCTCATACATATAAGTATGCATCTTTTGTATGTATCTGTCAATCCCTGCCGCCCGTCAGCGCCCCGATCTTCGCGGTCACCTCGCTCATGACCGCTTTAGAAACCCGATCGAATTTCCGCGCCTGCCTGGCTCTCCAATCCAGACTCTTGATCTGGTCGGACAAAATCACGCCTTCGACTTTTCCCCCAGGACCCAACTCTACTTCAAATGGATATCCTTTGACCTGCGCCGTAATGGGGCAAAACAAGGCCAACCCCACCCGGCCATTATAAGATCCCGGCGAGACCACCAACGCCGGCCGGCGGCCCGCCTGTTCATGCTCAGCCTGCGGAGCGAACTGCAGCCAGACGATATCGCCCCGCTGGGGCACGTAACTGCCTGGGGCTACCAAATCTCACCACCCACGGCATCGCCCGTGTCGATTTCACTGTGGATGTTCTCATCGGTGATTCCGTCCAGGAGATCCTCCAGGTCCACCTCATCCGGTTTCGTCACTTTTATAACCAAATTGCCATCTTCCATACTCAGGTCCACGACCGATCCTTCGGTCACCCTTACTTCTTCGGCAAAGGACTTGGGAATCCGTAACCCGAGGCTGTTGCCCCACTTGACGATTCTCGTGCGCATTTCAAACCTCCGTATATACATTAAGTATACACGGGCCTCGTGGCCACGTCAAACCCGGCCTCACTTCTCAAACGCCACCAAAAACCGCCAACCATGCCCTTCGCGTCCGTTCCCGACCGGGTGCGCCGCATACATCCGAAAATTGTTGAACTCACCCAACCCGGGCAGATCAAACCGCCGTCCGAATCCAAACCCCACATCCGCCCGCCAATCCCGCTCGCCTTCCTCCGGACCCTCCGGATACGGCCCCGGCTTGCTCCAGGTATGACCCCAGTCCGCGAAACCGATGGGCTGCAGGCCCAACCCCTTCAAAACCGGCACCTTCAGGGCCCGCCACATGTCCCAGCCCAGGCGCACGTCCAAAGACCCCCATGATCCGGCGTCCCCGGTCAGGACACCCGCCCGGTAGCCGCGCAGGGTGCCGTAATCGCCCAGCCAGGTTTTCCACTGCAGGGGAACCTGCCTGTCGAACTCCCGCAACCGGCCCCGCAGCAGCCACTGGTTGCCGGACCGGTCCAGCAGGTCGAGTTCTCCTGAAAGGTCCAATTCACGGAAATCCGCTTCTTCGGGCGCCCCGTCCAGGCCCCGCACGAAATCCGAATTCCTGACCTTGTGCCAGATCACGCCCCCGGTCAGGGTCAAAGGACCGATGCCCCAGGCGCCCCCCGCCCCGGCCCGCTGCTCGTCCAACGCCGAAGCCCGGTAGTTGCCGTCCGGCCGCAATGACCGGCCGAGCAGGTTCCAGCTCGTGCGCTGTTCCAGGATCCGGTTCTCGTAGTATCCGGCCCCCGCGTAGAAACTCAACCTGCGGGCGGCACGTACCGTCAGGCGACCGCCGCCGCCCCGGTTCTCGAAATAGTGGTTCGGATCGCTGCCGTAGAAAAACGCGCTGGCCGACCGCGTGTACCGGCGCCCGTCGCCGGCGAACAGGGCTCCCATCTTCACGCCCGACAGGTTCAACGTCAGCAACCTGTACATCGATCCCTTGCCCCGGCCCTCGGGCAGGTTCCACCGCGACTTGACCAGGGGCAGGTCGAATTCCGCCGAACCCAGCCAGCGGCGGTTGCTGAAGCCATACCCGGCCGCCAGATTCAGCCGGGGGGGGAGAGGACCGGTTTTGCGGACCGCCAACCCGGCGAACATCACGAATCCCTGGGCGCGATTGTATTGGGGCGCCCTCAGGCTGGGCCCGATTTTCCAGCGGCCGCCCTCCTGCAGGGTCTTGAGTTCTTCGGCGCCTGCCCGGCTCAACGAATCCAGCTTGGCGACGTCGATGGTCACCGGCGCGAGCTGCGGGGTCACGGTCTTGTCCCACCCCGCGTCGATCCCGCCCCAGTAGGAGGCCAGCGAGTCGTCCGAGGCCGCCTGGCTCAGCCAGAAATCACCGATTTCGGCTTCATCGGGCAGGATGTCCGGCACGGTGCCCGGCAGGGCCGCCTCGGGAATCGCGTTTTCCAGGGTGGCCGGTTCGCCGTTGATCATGATGTCCCGCATCGTGACCCTGACCTCGACGCTGCGGGGAATGGGCAACAGGGGAACCTTGCGCAAATGGATCAGGATGTAGACCTCGGTGGTGAACCAGTAGTCGCCCACCCGCTGCCGGCTGATCCGCATGGCGGGTATCGACTTGATGAACAGGGGAAAGGGCACCGTCTCGACCATCTCGGCCTCGGCCTTGCGGATCGCCCAGTTGGAATAATCCACCCACACCACACCCGTGGGCAGGGCCTCGAAACGGCTCTTGGGCTCGAAACGCACCTTGTAGATGAGGCTGTTGCCGACGTTGCGACGGTCCAGGATGGTGTAGTTGTAACGGCCGGCCCCACCGGGTGCGAAGGGCATGCCGCCCATCGCCCCTTCCTGGGCCGACAGCCATTCGGCCTCGATCTTCTCTTCGGCCTCGTCCTCGATCAGCTCCCCGTTCTCGTACTTCCGCTTGCGCTCCCACAGGGTGACCATCTGGGCGCCCTCGGCCCGGTCGCTATGGAACCGGGTGGCGTACTCTTCGAGAGTATAGTTCATCAGTTCCATGCCGGGATCGTCGCGCAGGATCTGGGTGACCAGGGTGGTGTAGGCGATATCGTCCATCCGGTAGAGTTCCTGCTCCATCTTTTGGCCGATGGCCTCGATGACCTCCTCGATCGACACGCGCTCGGCGCTGACCACCAGCGTGTCCGGGTCATCGGTAACCGGCTGGCCGGACGGCTCCTGGGAGCGCGCCGACACCGGCAGGAGCAGAAGGATGACAACAGGAACGAACCATCGTTTGAGCATGAAAACCCCCGTGGAAAAACGACCACCCGGATTATGGAACAAACCCTTTCCGTGGCAAGGATCATTCGACAATCCGGGTCGCCGCCGGCAGACAGGCTGCCTGAATCCGCCCCGGCTGCGCCGCCGTCGCGATTGGCCTATGACCCCGTCCAAGGTGCTGGAGATTCCTGGGGCGCCAACCGGTCCGGACTCGCCGGCCCGAGCTGCCCACCTCTCCGCAATTTCCGAACCGGGCCGCCAAAGGTCCCCTATCCGGAAAGAGTGGGGCCCTGGCCGTGATCTGGGCTCCGCGTGTTCAGATCCACGTCAACGGTAGGCACCGCCGGAGCCATGAATGTCAATTACGGGGATTGGTGGAACGGGTTTCAGAAGGTTCAGTTGGGTTTCTTGAATCCGTTTACCAGGTGGTGGCGCAGCTGATCGCTGCTCATGGTGTTGAGGATGATGCCGCAGGTCATCCCCGCCGCCTGGGCCATTTCGGCCCCGTGGCGGAAATCCACCAGGCGGGCCGCCCGGTGGGCGTTGGGGCTGATGGCCAGGTAGACACCCAGCTCCTTGGCCATATGGCAACATGTCCAGTCCAGCTCAATGCAGTTGGGATTGGCGCTGATCTCCACCGCCGTGCCCCCTGCGGCGGCCGCCTCCAGAATCTTTTCCATATCCGCGGAGCCGTTGCAGCCCCGCAGCATGAAATCCCCCACCGGCGTTCCCAGAATGGTCACCTTCGGATGCCTGGCCGCCTTGACGACCTGTTCAAGAAGCTGTTCGAGGTCATATCCGCCGTTTTCAGGGAAGGCGGCGATGACGAAATCGAAATGATCGAGGGTGTCGTCGTCCACGGGCAGGGTACCGTCGGGATTGATATCGATCTCGATTCCCTGCAGCACGTCGAAGTCGGGATATTTCTCGATCAGCCGGTCCACTTCCTCCCGCTGGATCTTCGCCGCGGACAGATCCAATCCTTCCTGATGGTTCTCGGACAGGAAGTGGTCGCTGATGCCCAGGTATTCGAGACCGATCTCGCGGGCGATGTCCACCATGGATTCCAGGGAGTGGGCGCCGTCGGTCCAGCGGCTGTGGCTGTGCAGGATGCCCTTGATGTCGCAGGGACGGACCAGCTCTTCGCAGTTCGGCTGGTCTAGTTCAGTGACCTCGTCCAACGTGAATTTACCCTTGGACTCGCCGAGAGGTCTTTCGTGACAATCGCTGTACAAGTCAGTCCCCGGATGGTTGGGCGTTGTGCGGTGTCGTGGATGCTTTCTTGTGCAAAGATTAGTTTCACTCTGAAAAGACCGCAACCTCCCCCGACCTTTCGGTCAAGAGAGGCTGCGTTGAGGCGATGGATCGGCTCAAGGCCGCAAGGCCTGCCTGCCTGTTAGTAGGCGCCCCACTTCTGTTTGCCCGGGATGTAGTAACTGGGCAACAGGAAGCGGAACATGCGGGCCAGGCTCCTGGCCTTCTCCAGTTTTTCTTCGCTTTCGGCGGCGATCTCGTCCAGACCCTCGTCGAAGAGGTCGTTGAACATGGCCTGGGCAGCCTCGCTTCGTTCCTCTTCCGTGTCGTACTGTTCGCGGATCCGGTTCAACTCGCCGTAATCCAGGAAGTAGCCCGCGCACCGGGGGCACTCGTCCACATGGAACTCGCGCTTCACGCTGGCGAAGTGTTTCATCAGCGGCATGCCTTCGCAACGAGGGCAATCGCGCCTGGCGTCGTGGTTCACCTTGATGGATTCGTCGACCTCCACGTGGAGAACATCCGCGCCCAGGCCTTCGTGGGGTTCATCGACCCTGTTCAGTTCGAACCAATCGAACCAGATGCCGCCGCAGCCGTCCTCGCAGACGTCCAGGGTGATGTCCTTGATAAGGACCTGGGTCATTTCATTCGAGCATGCCGGACACTTCACGGTATCCCTCCCGGAATGGGGCCAATCGCCAGGCTATCTCGGCCTGGCCCTCCGTCCTGCGTGGACGGATTGAATCTTCTGCCACCCTGTTATCGGCCGTTCCCGGGCGGGCGTTAGCGTTTTCCTGGTGGCGGGATTGGTTCCGAATTTGTAATTATTGAATACAGCTAATCTGCTGGGGGATATACAAGGGGGAAATATCATGAACCGGATGGAAACCATGTCCGCCGCCGCGCTGGATGCCATGATCCATGTCCTGGATCTGGTGCCGGAGGACCGGGTTCTGGTGGTAACCGACCGCGCCACCAGCGCTTGCGGCCAAGCCTTTTCCGAGGGCGCCAAGAGCCACGGCTGCCCTGTCAACGTCTATAACCTGCCGGAACACAATCGCCCCCTGCAGGCCATGCCCGACGAGATGCCGGCTCTTCTCGATGACACCACCGTGGTCATCAACGCCATCGTCGGCGACTGCTTCGAGATACCTTTCCGTCTCCAGTGGATCAATGTCATTGATTTGTGCGGCCACGTCCGTATGGGCCACAGCCCGGGCATCGACGAGGACATGATGGTCTCCGGCCCCATGAACGTGGATTACGGCAAGATGCTGGCCGCGGCCGGTGATCTGATGGCGGGCTTCGCCGGGGCCGAGGCCGTGCACGTCACCACCCCAGCGGGAACCGACCTGCGCCTGGATCTGACGAACCGCGTCTTCATCCACGACCTCAAGTCCACCGTTAAAGTGGGCGCCAATCTGCCCTGCGGGGAAATCTATTGCGCCCCGGTGGAAACCGGCGCCGACGGGGTCCTGGTCGTCGATGGCTGCTTCGCTTGCCATGGCCCCGTGTCCTCGCCGGTGACGATCACGATCAGCACCGGCCAGGCGGTCGACGTGACGGGTGATGACGACAAGGTGGTCGGAATCATCAACGAACTGATGGACACCGACGGCGGATCACGCACCATCGCCGAACTCGGCATCGGCCTTAACCCCGGCGCGCGGATGACCGAGCGCATGCTCGAGGCCGAAAAGGCCCATCGGACCGCTCATATCGCCTTCGGTTGCAACGAGGGGTTTCCCGGCGGCCTGAACCACTCGATCACGCATTTGGACTATCTGTTCACACGGCCGACCATGGAAGTGTTCTTTCCCGACGGCCCATCGCGCGTGGTGATGAAGGACGGCACGCCGGTTTAGATTTCAAATCACAGGGTGATCACCTTCGCGGCGGTGTCCTGGGCATCGACGATCTCCTTCATGCCCCCGGCCGTTCCCACGGCCAGTTCGTCGAGCATGCCGAAATGATTCAGGCAGGTCGTGCATACGATCAGCTCCACGCCCTTGCCGGCCAGTGATTCCAGCTCTTCCAGGACCGGTGAGCCGGCGACCGCCAGCTTCACGCCCTCGGCGTAGAAGCAGACCGCCCGGGGCAGCCTGTCGTCCAGGTCGAGCATGTTGAGGAAGGTCTTGACGAGTTTGTGGGTCAGCTCCGGATCGGCCTGTCCCATGCCGTCGTGGTTGATCACGATCACGGTGGTGTTGTTCATCCCTGACTCATTTCGGAAAGGGCAGGAAGGCCAGCAGTGTGCCCGGGTACTTGTCGGTCATCAGCAGGAAGCCGCGGTCGTCCAGGCGGACCACCGCTTCCCAGTTGCGGCACTCCCCGTCGGGTAGCAGTTCGAGATTCAGCGGCGGCCTGTCGGTGCGGATGATGCGATCGTCCGCAGTCAACTGCAGCTCGAGCAGCCGCTCGACACACTGGTCCGGGTCGAAGGAGGCGGGATCCCCGAAGCGGGCCAGCTCGGGATCGGGCGCCGGATCCAACTTCGCCCTTTCCGGCGGAAAAAAATAGTTGATCACCCAGAACCGACCGGCCTCGTCCAGGGCGGTGGCGTCGGTCACCCGGTATTCGATCTGGGGCATCGGCAGCGAACCCGTGAATTCCGCGTCGGCGTTGAAGACCTTGGCCCGGGGCTCGGGGTTGACGTTCAGGCCGTTCGCCTCGCTGAGGGTAATCACCCGTTCGCCGTCGATGATGATCGCCTCCTCCGCGATGTTGGAAATGTTCAACCCCATGGGAATCGAGTTCAGGCTCGTCAAGTCCATGACGACCAGGTCGTCGATCACGTCGTAATGCCCGCTGACCAGGTAGCCGGCCATCACCGTGTCGTCCTTCGCCTCGACGGTCATGTAGTAGCGGTTTCCGATGCAGCCCATGGCCTCCAGGCCGTCGAAGCCGCGCACGACGCCCATCAGTCCCGGTGCCCGGCAGAACACCAGGTGGGGCTGGATCGGCTCCCGGCCGCCCCCATCCAGAACATCCAGGATTTCCTGTTTTCCGACCGCGAAGAACCCGAGCAGGCCGTCTTCCGCGAACCGGTCGGGAAACTGGGGCAGGATGACCAGGGTATCGCCCTGCCAGGTCATGCTCGACACCTCGGCGCGAGGATCGGCCAACGGACCGGTCAGCGGCAGCAGCAGCGGCCGCACCGGGGGCATGCCGTCCGGGACGCCGCCCGCCCAGACCGGCGCGGTCGTCAGGAGCAATCCCAGAAAACCCACCAGGATGACGCGATCAGTACAGCTCATATTTCACCAGGCGCCCGTCCAGGCCGCCGTTGCGCAGGGGCATCTTGAAGGCGGGTTTGAGTCCGAAGGACTTCACCAGCTCCCGGTCGCCGAAGTAGATGAAGGCGTCGCTGCCGGTGCAGCGCTGCTTCAGGAAATCACCGAACTCCTTCATGAAGGTCCCCATGTCCTCGTCCTTCTTCATGCGGATGCCGTAGGGCGGGTTGCAGATGATCAACCGGTCTTCCAGCGATTCGATGTCCCGGAAATCCATCGTCTTGACGATGAGTTCGTCGCCGCCGGGAATCCGGGCGTTGTTGCTGCGCGTCATCTGCACGGCCTTGGCGCTGATGTCGCTGCCCCGGATCAGCCCGCCCCGGACCAACTTGATCTTGTTTTCTTCCTGCAGCTTCACCTTCACCCAGACCCGGCGGTCGTAGTCGGGCAGCATCATGAACCCGAAATGTTTGCGCAGGGTTCCCGGCGGGATGTAACCCGCCTTCAGCCAGGCCTCGCTGAGCAGCGTGCCCGAGCCGCACATGGGGTCATACAGGGGGCGCCGGCAATTCCACTCCGCGAAATCGATGATCCCCGCGGCCAGCGTCTCCTGCATGGGCGCCTCCACCGATTCCCGCCGGTAGCCGCGCCGGTGCAGTGAGCCGCCCGAACAGTCGATGCTCACGGTCACCTGGTTCTCGAAGATGTGCACGCTGATGATCAGGTCCGGCTCGCGTGGATCGACGTTGGGCCGCTTTTTCCGGTACCGCTTGCGGAACATGTCCACCACGCAGTCCTTGACCTTCAGGGCGGCGAACTGGCTGTGATCAATCTCGCTGTGAAAGGTGTTGGCGAACACGGCGAAGGTCTGGTCCAGGGTGAAGATGTTCGTCCAGTCGACCTTCTTGGCGCCCAGGTAGAGCTGCTCGGGGGTGGTCGCCTCGAACTTGATCAACGGAGCCAGCACCCGGGTGGCCAGGCGTGACCGATAGTTGATGCGGTACAGGGTCTCGCGGTCGGCCTTGAAGTGGATCCCCCGCGTGAGGATCTCGCAGTCGGTCGCTCCCAACTCCTCCAGTTCGGTCGCGGCGATCTTCTCCAGACCGCCGGCCACTTGGGCGAAGTACTGTTTGAAGCGCTGGTAGACAAACATGGTCAATCGTCCTCGCGAACCATGAGAATGTGATCGATCCCGCACTCGACGAACACGCCGCCCTCGCGTCGGAAACCGAACTCCCGGTAGAAATCCTCCAGATAGACCTGCGCGTGCATCTTGAATTTGCGGGCGCCGCGGGCCCGTGCGAAGTCCATCAGGAAGGTCACCATCTCCCCGGCGAAACCACGTCCGCGCCACCGGGGGCGGACCGCGATGCGCTCGACCTTCACCCAACCGTCCTCCAGGTGGCGCAGCCGGCCGGTCGCCACGGGCTGTCCGGCGACTTCGCCCAGAAAGTGGGTGGCGGTCTTCTCGAACTCGTCGATTTCGCCTTCCCAGTCGACATTCTGTTCTTCGATGAAGACGATGCCGCGGACGACCATGACCTTGAGGACGTCCTCTTCGCCGGCAGCGACACGCAAGGACATTTCAGACAAAACGGGGCCTCATCTTCGCGGGTTGGCGGGATTGTGGTACATTGGGCGCCTTTCAAAACAGCCCGTCAGCAATGATAAGGCCCGAACGGCGGAAAGGCACCCAGATGTTGAAATTCGCTTCGGAAGGATGGCACCTTTTCACCTCGCCGGTGGGCCCGGTGGGACTGGCCTGGCGGCGGCGCGGCGTCTGCCGGGTTGTTTTCGGTGAAATGGAACCCGCGACCATCGCCGCCGAACTGCAGGTCGCCTGCCCCGGGTTGCCCGAAGTGAAACGGCCGCCCGCTGAGGTGGTCCAAACCCGCGAACGGATCCGCGGCCTATTGCGGAACCAATCGCGGAACAAATCCGACGACTTGCGGGACATCCCGGTCGACCTGTCCGGCAGTTCCGAATTTTCCCGCAAGGTGCTGCTGACCCTGCGCCGGGTGAAACCCGGCCAGGTGATCACCTACGGCCGGCTGGCAGCCAAGGCCGGCCGGCCGGGGGCCGGCCGAGCGGTCGGGCGCATCATGGGGGCCAACCCGGTGCCCATCATCGTGCCGTGCCACCGTTGCCTTGGCGCCGACGGTTCACTCACGGGCTTTTCCACCGCCGGCGGCACCGCGTTGAAGGCTCGCCTGCTGTTCATCGAGGGTTACGAATTCGACGCCGAACACGCCCGGGGCATCCGCCATCTGCAGAAGATCGATCCGAAAATCCGCCGCGTCATCGGGAAGGTCGGCCCCTATCTGGCCGTACCCGACAAGCCGCGGCCGCCCTACGATACCCTGGTCACGGCCATCGTGCACCAGCAGCTATCGGTCAAGGCGGGGCAGACCATCGCCGGACGCGTGCGGGACCTCACTCCCGGCCCCACCTTCCCCACACCCGATCAGATGCTTCACCTCGAACCCGAAAAGCTGCGCGCCTGCGGCCTGTCGAACGCCAAGGTGGGCTTCGTGCGCGACATGGCCGGCCGGATCCGCGACGGCCACCTGAAACTGGGCGCCCTGCGACACATGACCGACGACGAGGTGATCGCGGAACTGACGAAGGTCAAGGGCATCGGGGTTTGGTCGGCCCACATGCACCTCATCTTCCACCTGGGCCGGCTCGACGTGCTTCCCGTCGGCGATCTGGGCCTGCGCATGGCCGCGGCCAGGCTGTACGGTCTGGAGGAATACGCGACGCCGGCCGAATTGACGATAATCGCCGAACCCTGGCGACCCTACCGTTCGCTGGGCTCGTACTACCTGTGGCGGGCGTTGGATTCCGGGGGGATCTAGAAGTTGGGAAAAGGCCCCTCCGGGGGCCTCATCGCCTCAGGCAGTCAACTGTTCGAAAACGATCCGGGCGCCCACGAAGATCAAAATCACTCCACCAACGATCTCCATCCGTTTGCCGAACCGGGTCCCCAGGCGGGCTCCCAGCCGCAGTCCGGCCACCGACATCCCCGCCGTGACGACCCCGATCACCAACGCGGGAAACCAGATTTCCACATTGATCATGGCCAGGCTGAATCCCACCGCCAGGGCGTCGATGCTCGTGGCGATGCTCAGCATGATCAGGGACCAGCCCTTGGATGGGTCGCCGGTTCCGGTGTCCTCTCCGGTTTTCAACCCCGAACGGATCATCCGGCCGCCCACGACACCCAGGATCACGAAGGCGATCCAGTAATCGACGTCCGCAATGGCGCCCGAAACGGTTGTCCCGGCAAACCATCCCAATATCGGCATCAGGAACTGGAACAGTCCGAAGTGGAAGCCCAGCCGGAAGGTGGCCCGCCCTCCGGTGGAACGGCCGCTGGCTCCCGCCCCGGCCGAAACCACGCAGGCGTCCATGGCCAATCCGACGGCCAACAACAGGACATCAAGAAACAACATCAGGCGTTCAGCTTGCTCCCGCGATAATCGTCGGCATGACGGCGCACACCAGGACTGCCGCCTGGACAGCTTC
>CBDURF010000106.1:0-12561 GCA_965369705.1 uncultured bacterium | reverse complement strand
GCGCACTGGTGGGCCTCATCCATGAGGGTCAAAGAGCGTTGGAGCGATGAGTGGACCATGGCGGCGGGTTGGTCGGGAATGTAGGAAATCGCGGACATGATTATCCTCCTGATTGGGGTTTCGGGAGGTGCCTTCAATATACGAACAAAAGACGAAAACAACAAGAAAATTTCGTTCACTATTTCCTGTTTCTCTCATTTATTGACATCAAAACGATATGGCGTATTCAGTTGTGGCTGTGCGGGGAATAAATATTAAAGAGATTCAACATGACCATCGAACCCAGCCTTTGCCGTCCGTATGAAAATGGATTCCTGCCGGGAAAAAATCGACGGCGGGACCAGAAATTGCCAGTTATTTGAACCCTACCGGTCAAAGACCCGTTGGTACCCGGCCGGACGGGTGCTATTGTTCCCCCGGAGGGTTTGTCCCACAGCCAGTTGAAGGAATCGTGATCATGTTCGGATCTCAGACCATTGCGCTGGCCCTCGGCAGCGGCGGCGCCCGAGGCTTCGCGCACGTTGGTGTCCTGCAGGCCCTCGAAGAGGCCGGTATCCGGCCTCATTTGGTTGCCGGCACCAGCATGGGCGCCATCGTGGGCGGACTCTACGCCCAGGATCCCGATCCGGCCAAGGTCTGGCGGCGCCTGGAAGCCTACGTGAGCAACGAGGATTTCGCCTCCTACTGGGCCCCTTTCGTCCCTCGCGACGAGGCCGAGGCCAAGGACCCCCAGAGCCGCCTGTCCGGCATCTTCGACTTCATGCAGCGCAAGATGATCGCCGTCAAGACCGTGACCCAAGCCTACCAGCAGGACGAAAGCAGGCTGCGGGGACCATTGGCCAAACTGTTCGGGCCGGTGGGTTTCGAGGAATTGACAATACCCATGGCGGCGGTGGCGCTGGATCTGATCTCCGGCGACAAGGTCGTCTACACGACCGGACCGGTGGTCGACGGCCTCTACGCCAGCAGCGCCATTCCGTCGGTCTTTCCCCCGGTCGCCACTGACGGCAGGATGATCTGCGACGGCGGCGGGCCCTTCCGGGTCCCGGTGGATACCTGCCGGGATCTGGGCGCCGACTTCGTGATCGCCGTGGACATCCCCGCCTTCGAGGAAACCAGCTTTTCCACGGGCCTGGACATGATTCTGCGCAGCAACACCATCGCCCGCCAGAGGTTGAACCGGTTCGTCTGCGCCCAGGCCGATTTCGTCATCCGGCCGGCCGTGACCGAATTCCACTGGGCGGATTTCAGCGCCGGCGAGGCCTGCCGCGCCCGGGGCTACGCCGCCGGCCGGGAAGTCGTGGACGAATTGACGAAGCTCCTGCGCTGGCGCGGGAGCCTCCCCTACCGACTCAAGTGTCAGACCCGCCGGCTGTTGCGGATGGGCTGACGGACCTATTTCACCACCACGTTCACCAGTTTGCCGGGAACGTAGATGGTCTTGACGATCTGCTTGCCCTCGGTCCACCGGGCTATCTTTTCGCTGCCCAGCGCGGCTTCCTTCACGTCCTCCTCGGACGCGTCCGCCTGCACTTCCAGCTGATCGCGCACCTTGCCGTTCACCTGCACCACCACGGTGATCATGTCCTGCACCAGATAGGCGGGATCGGCCACGGGCCAGTCCTCGTAGGTCAAGGTGTCGGCATGACCCAACCGCGACCACAGCTCCTCGGCCAGGTGGGGCGCGTAGGGCGCCAGCAACAGCAGGAATTTCTCCAGCACCGAACGCGGCCGCACGTCAAGCTGCGTCATCTCGTTGACGAAGACCATCATCTGGCTGATGGCCGTGTTTAACCGCAGATCCTCGGTCATCGTGGTGACCGCGTCGATTGTCTTGTGCAGGATGCGCAGGGAATCCTTCTGCGGCTCGGCGTCCAGAACCCGCGCGTCCAGGTTTTCCTCGTCGTCGATGAACAACCGCCAGGTGCGTTCCAGGAACCGGCTCACACCCTCGATACCCTGGGTATTCCAGGGCTTGTCGCGCTCCAGCGGACCCAGGAACATCAGGTACAGCCGGAGACTGTCGGCGCCATGGGCGGCGATGACGTCGTCGGGGTTGACCACGTTGCCACGGCTCTTGCTCATCTTTTCGCCGTTTTCACCCAGGATCATGCCCTGGTTGCGCAGCTTCAGGAACGGTTCGACGGTCGAGACCAGGCCCAGGTCGTACAGCACCTTGTGCCAGAACCGGGCGTAAAGAAGATGCAGGACCGCGTGCTCGGTGCCGCCCAGATAAAGATCCACCGGCCCCCAGTATTTCTCCAGCTCGGGATCCCAGGCCGCCCCGGTATTGTGCGGATCCATGAAACGCAAGTAATACCAGCAGCTGCCGGCCCATTGGGGCATGGTGTCACTCTCGCGGGTGGCCGGCAGCCCGCTGATCGGATCTTCGAGGTGCATCCACTCGTCGATCGTCGCCAGCGGGCCTTCGCCCGTCCCGGTGGGTTCGAACTTGTCCACCTCGGGCAGGATCAAGGGCAGTTCGTCGGCCTCCATCACGCGCACCGAACCATCGGCCAGCTTCAGCAGCGGGAAGGGCTCGCCCCAGTAGCGCTGGCGGCTGAACAGCCAGTCCCGCAGCTTGAAATTGATCTTGGCCTCGCCCAGGCCTTCGGCCACCAGCCAGTCGGTCATCTTCGCCTTGGCCTCGACCACGCCCAGACCATTCAGGAATCCGCTGTTGATGGCCACGCCCTCACCCGTGAAGGCCTTTCCTTCCCAGTCGTCGGGTACCTGTACGGTGCGGATGATCGGCAGGCCGAATTTTTCGGCGAACTCCCAGTCGCGCTCGTCCTGACCGGGCACGGCCATGATGGCGCCGGTGCCGTAGCCCATCATCACGTAGTCGGCGATCCAGATGGGCATGCGTTCACCGTTGGCCGGGTTGACGGCGTAGCTGCCGGTGAACACGCCGGTCTTTTCCTTGGAAATCTGTCGGTCGCGGTCGCTTTTGCCGGCCGCCTCCCTCCGGTAACCTTCAACCGTCTCACGCTGGTCGTCGCCGGTCAGCATCTCAGCCCAGGGATGCTCCGGGCTGAGCACCATGTAGGTGGCCCCGAACAGGGTGTCCGGCCGGGTGGTGAAGACTCGTAGTTTTTCCTGGTGTCCTTCGAGGATGAAATCCACCTCGGCGCCGTCGCTGCGGCCGATCCAGTTGCGTTGCAGGTCCTTGATGTACTCCGGCCAGTCCAGGCCCTCAAGGTCGTCGAGCAGGCGCTGGGCGTACACGGTGATCTTCAGCATCCACTGCTTCATCGGCCTGCGGATGACCGGATGCCCCCCGATCTCGCTCCGGCCGTCCTTGACTTCCTCGTTGGCCAGCACCGTGCCCAGTTCGGGGCACCAGTTCACCGCCATCTCGCCCTCGTAGGCCAGGCCTTTCTTGTACAACTGGGTGAAGATCCACTGGGTCCACCGGTAATAATCCGGATCGCTGGTGGTGATCTCGCGGTCCCAGTCGAAGCTGAACCCCAGCATCTTCAGCTGCCGCTTGAAGTTGGTGATGTTCTGCTTGGTGGTCACCGCCGGATGGGTGCCCGTCTTGATGGCGTGGTTCTCGGCGGGCAGGCCGAAGGAATCCCAACCCATGGGATGCAGCACGTTGAAACCGTTCATCCGCTGGTAGCGCGAGACGATATCAGTGGCCGTGTAACCCTCGGGGTGTCCCACATGCAGACCGTTTCCCGAGGGATAGGGAAACATATCCAGGACGTAGTACTTGGGCTTGTCGCTTCCATCGACCGCCTTGAAGGTCTGGTGGTCGTCCCAGTACTTCTGCCAGCGGGGTTCGATCTTTGAGGGATCGTAGGCCATGCTCGTTCCTTGAATCGGGTTCGGGCCCGTCGGGCGGGCCGGCTGTAAATCGGCATATCGGCAAGTAAGCAGGGAATATGGGGCATCGGGCCCCAAATGACAACCGACGGGACCATCCAAAGATCCTTTTCGACCCTATCGGCAACAATTGGTTAAGCCGGTAAATCCATTGTCGATATGAGTAATGATAAGGTATGGACACAATTGGCCCTGGGAGATCCAGATATGTTCGGTAAAACGCCCCCGCCGCCGGCCGGCACCTGCCCGTCCGGAACCGGCGAAACCGCAAGACTCGAAATGCAATCCATGCGGAACTGGTACCTGCTGGCCTCCTTCACCGCCCTCAGCACCATCGGTCTGCTGATCGCGGTCACGCCGGTCCTGAGCAGGAGCATTTCCTCTTTCTGGCCCTGGGCCGAAACGGACCTGGTTCTCCTGGTGGGCCTCGGCGGAATGATCCTGCTTCTGATCCTCCACCTGACCTTCCAGCAGATCAAGGTCACGGGCATACGCCACAAGGTCCAGACCATCGAGGCCGAGGCCAATGAAAGCCGCCAGCAGAACGCGTCGCGCCTTCACGCCCTGCTCAACGTGAGCCGGATGATGGGATCGGTCACCGATCCGTCGAGCGTCTTCCAGGCGATCACCAGCACCTGCTTGGAGATCTTCGACTGCCACCAGTCCTCGCTCATGCTGCTGAACACCGAGACCAACATGCTCGAGATGAAGGCCGCCACCGGACACATCAACCGTGAAAAGCTCTACAAGGTCGAGCAGCCGGTGGGCAAGGGCATCGCCGGCTACGTCGCCCAGCGCAAGCAGCCGGTCATCCTGGGCCGCAACGTGGACACCGCACAGTATCCGGGGCTGAGGGTCCAGGCCATGAAGCTGACCGCGGCCATGGTGGTGCCCATCATGGTGCGCGATGAGCTGGTCGGCGTGCTCAACATCAGCAGCCGGGCGCCCGACACCATTTACACTGAAGAGGATCTGAGGGCCCTGGAAGTGTTCGCCGAAAACGCCGGGACCTGCATCCGCCAGGCCGAACGGGCGGAATGGATGCGGCAGACAATCGAAAAGATGCACAGCCAGAACGCCCGCGACCGCAAGGTTCCGTCGGCGGGGCAGCAGTCGGTGACCGTGAACCGATGATTCGGCGTCCGATAATTAGCCTTGTAATACTGCTTGCGGCCACGGGCTGTTCCAACGTGAACGTCGATGTGGATTCCGACCGCCGGCAACCCCACGAAAAAGTCTTTCGCCAGGAGATGGAAGGCCGGTCGGCCGAATACGTTCGACCGCGCGTTCTCGAAATGCCCTCCGCCGAGTACCCGGCCGAGGCGGCCGATCTGAATCTGGCCGGACTGGTGATGATCAAGGTATTGGTTGGCTATGATGGTCAAGTGGCCGAAGCGGAGGTCATGCAGGGTTTGCACCCCCTGGTGGACCAGGCGGCCCTGGAGGCCGTCCGCGGGGGCCGTTACGCCCCCGCGAGCGAGTCGGGCATCGCCACCGACGGCTGGCTCACGGTGCCCTTCCGCTATCCGCCGCCCGTGGTGGAAGCGGAATGAATCCCAACGTCTACATCGGCGAAAAGCCCTGGTCCGCCCAGTAGGCGTCCTGGTAGATCTTCTCGAGTTCGAGCAGCTGTTCCAGGTGCCCGTCCTCCCATTCCGCCAACCAGGTGAACAACTGCTTCAGGTCCGGATCCTCGGTCTTCTCGGCGTGCTCCCTGTAGTAGGTGATGGCCTTGTTCTCGAGATCGCATCCGATGCTGATGACGGCCATCTCGAACTTGCCCCGCTTGATGGACCGCTTGAAATCGTCGGTCACCACGTCCTGGGAACCGTGGTCGACCGCGGCGGGATGCACATCGTCGAGGTTGAGCTTACCTTCGGCCATCAGGCTCTTGTACTGGTTGGTCAGGATGCGCACGTGGTCGTCCTCGTCCTTGGCCAGCATCTCGAACATGGCCTTCGCCGCCGGATCCTCCGCCTCACTGGCGGCGTGGGTGTAGAGCTGTTGTCCCTTGACTTCGACCATCACGGCGTCCTTGATGATCTTGATCATATCCTGTTTCTTCTGCTCGTCGTTCATGGGGATTCCTCCAGGACCGGCTCGGGCCGGGTTTCTCGCGGTTAAAAGTCCAAAACGTTCAACTTGAAGTACCTCTTGGGGTTCCGGCGCATCTCATCCATCAGGCGTTTGAGCGAAGCCATGGTCGAATCGGCGGTGGTGTAGAGCCTGGGATCATTGAGCAGGAGGGCGGCCGTACCCTCGCCCTCGTCCAGCTTGGCCATGATCGAATTCAGGGACCGGGCCGCCTCATGCATCACGTCCATCAGGGTGTCGGCGCTGGCCATGGCCAGGGAGACATCGTCGAAGGTCTGCTCGATGCGGCCGGATTCCACGATCTCGCGCAAACCGTCCGAAGTCACCCGGAGGTTGTCCAGGATCACCGTGATGTCGGTGTGGTTCTCGTCGACCATGTGGTCGATCTTGTCCAGGGTCTCATGGGCCTGGACGAGGGTCTCGACCACCATCCCCTCGGTTTTGATCTGGTCCACCAGCTCGGTGACTTTTTTGGTCAGGATCTGCATTTCCGCCAGCGCGTCGTCCGCCGCATCCGTCATCGAGGCGATGGTGCCCGCGGTGCGGCCCTGGAAGATGTGCCCCTCCAGGATTCTCTCTCCGGTGCCCGGATCGATTTCGATGACGACCTCACCCACGATCCCTTTTTCCCCGAGGGTCACCTTGGCGTCCTCGCGCAGGTCGACCGTGTCGTCCAGTCGAAGTTCAACCCGCACCGAGGCCTGGAGGATCTGCATCCCCGACACCTCACCCATGCGAATGCCCCGTACCTGGACCTTGTCGCCCTTGCGCAGACCCGCCACGTTGGTGAAGTCCGCCTGGTAGTAATTCTGACCCTTGGAAAGGTCGATGTTCTTGAACCACATCATCCCGGCGATCAGGACGACAATGGCGATGATGGTCAGGAGACCCACCTGGATTTCGTTGATTCTACTCTTCATCCGGTTCTCCAACTCCCCTGCCTAGAAGGATCCCAGCGGACCCTGGGAATTCCCTTCGATGAACTGCCGCACCATGGGGTGGTCGGTGTTTCTCACCTCGTCCACCGTGCCGGTGAACACGATCTTGCCTCGGCTGAGCATCGCCATCCGGTCGGCGACCTTGAAGGCGCTGGCCATATCATGGGTCACCACGACGCTGGTCACGCCGAGTTCCTTCTGCGTCTTGATAATCAGGTCGTTGATGGCGTCCCCGGTGATCGGGTCCAGACCGGTCGTCGGTTCGTCGTAGAGAATGTACTCCGGTTCCATCACGATGGCCCGGGCCAGACCCGCCCGCTTCTTCATGCCGCCCGACAGCTCGCTGGGCAGCTTATCATCCGCATCCTTCAGTCCCACCAAGGCCAGGCATTCGCAGGCCCGGGCCCTGATCTTATCCATTGACCAGTTGGTGTGTTCCTCCAGCATCAGTCCCACATTCTTGCAGACATTCATGGAATCGAAAAGGGCGGAGCCCTGGAACAGGAACCCGAAATTCTTGCGCATTTCCATCAGGTCGGAGATCTCCATCTCGGAAATCTCTTCGCCCTCGATCCAGATCCGGCCGGCGTCCGGCTCCAGCAGCCTGACGATGTGTTTGAGCAGCACGGACTTGCCCTCGCCGCTACGCCCGATGACCACTAGGGTTTCCCCCTTGTGGATCAGCAGATCGGTCTCCTTGAGCACCTGCTTGGGGCCGAAGTTCTTGGACACACCCTCGATGACGATACCCGCGAACGTCGCGGGATCGGCAACCCTCTGATCAGGCGCCGGTGGTATGTTGTAATCCGTGTTCACAGCTTCCGCCTACTTATGGAAAATGATCTGGAACAGGATGATCGCCAGGAAATAATCCGCCACCAGCACGCTCAGGCAACTGCCGACCACCGCGGTCATGGTGGAACGCCCGACTCCCTCGGCACCCCCCTGGGTGTTGAATCCGTTGAAGATCCCGCTCAGGGCGATGATCCCGCCGAACACGACCGACTTGATCAAACCGCCCAGGATGTCGCTGTGCTTGTAGAACAGCTGCAGCCCCTCGATGAACACGCCGGCGGAGATATCCAGGGTCATTACCGAAATGCCGTAGCCCCCGAAAATGGCCACCGCGTCGGCGAAAATGGTCACCACCGGGATCATCAGCACCGAGGCCCAGAAACGGGGCATGGCCAGGTACCGCACCGGATCGATGGCCATGATGCTCATGGCGTCCAGCTGCTCGGTCACTTTCATGGTACCGAGTTCCGCGGCGTAGAAGGCGCACAGACGACTGCCCACCACCAGAGCCATCAGCACCGGCCCGAGTTCGATGAACACGGTCTTGGAGATCATCACGCCCAGGAATTTCATGGGCACCAGGGCCTGCATCTGATACACGGCCTGGACGGCGGTCACCGCCCCCACGAACACGGAGGTGACGATGACCAGGGGCATCGAACCCACCAACACGACGTGCATCTGAGTGAGAACTTCCCGCCGCATTTTCCAGATATAGGGCGTCTGGATAATGATGGCCCGCAGCAACATCGTCCCTTGCCCGGCGGAACTCACCCAACTGATGACCCTATTCCCGATTTTGGCCAGAAAACGTTCCATGATGGGCCGAATATAAGTGTCCCCGGGAAGGAAGTCTATAACTGCAAAGCGGCCTTGCGAAGGGTCAACCCGCCCCAACGCCGCCCGGTTTCAGGGGCAGGTGGAAATCCTGCCGGGCATCCGCCAGGAAGCGCTCGATCTCCTTCGGGGACACGTCCAGGTGCACCAGGGCCTGACGGGTGATTTCCAGCCCTGCTTCCACCTGGGGCTGGACGATCTCGTGGACGGCCAGGTCGCGCAGTTCCTCCAACATCTGGTCGCTCTCCGCCCGGGCCACCACGTGCAGATCCGGCCGCAGGCGGCGGGAGTGACGAACCACCGCCAGGGTGGTGACGGGATCCGGGGTCGTGACCAGCAGTAATCGGGCCTCTCCCAACCCGGCGGCTTCCAGGACCAGCGGATGGGTGGCGTCCCCGTAGATCGTGGCCACGCCCGCGTCGCGGCAGAACTCCAGCCGGTGCTGATCCAGTTCAACCACCACGAAGGGCAGGTGCGACCGTCCCAGAACCCTGGCCACGGCCTGTCCCATGCGCCCGGCCCCGGCGATGACCACGTGGTCGCGCAGATCCTCCCGCTCCAGGTTGATCATCTGCACGGGCTCACGAACGCGGCGGCGGCGGCGGATCACCCCGTAGAGCGGGGCGGTCAGGCCGGACGCGAAGGGGGTCAGGAACATGGACAGCAGGGTCACCGCCATGATGCAGGAATACATCTCCTGGCCGATGCCGCCGGAAGCCAGTCCCACCCGGCCCAGGACGAACGAGAACTCGCCGGCCTGGAACATGGTCAAGCCCAGGGCCAGAGGCACCACGTTGCCGTATCCGAAGGCCCGGCCCAGGGTCGCGAAGACGAGGCCCTTGACCAGGGCGATCACCGCCACCAGGCCCACGACCAGCAACAGGTTCTCCTTCAGGAAGGAAGGATCGAGCAGCATGCCCACCGAGGCGAAGAACAGCAGCCCGAAAATGTCGCGCAAGGGGATGATGTCGCTCAGGGCCTGGTGGTTGTGTTCCGATTCGCTGAGCACGATGCCCGCCACGAAGGCCCCGAAGGCGAAGGAGAGACCGACCTTATAGGTGGCGAAGCCGATGCCCAGCCCCAGAGCCGTGACGGTGAGAAGAAAGAGCTCCCGACTGTTCCCGCGGCTGACCAGGACCATCAGACGGGGGATCACCCGGGTTCCCACCAGAACCATCAGGCCCAGGAACACCACCGCCCGCAGGAAGGCCCAGCCGAGGGTGGGCAGGCCCGCCTGCAGGTTGGTGAGCTCGGGCAACAGGATCAGCATGGGCACCAAGGCCAGATCCTGCACCAAGAGCATGCCGATCATCACCCGGCTTGACAGCGTGCCCAGGCGCCCCTGGCCCTGGAGGGTTTTCAGAACGACCATGGTGCTGGAAAGGGAGACGCAGGCCCCGAACCAGACGGCCTCGGTCCAGGGCCAACCCAGCACCGCCCCCACGCCGAGGCCCGCCCCCAAGGTGACCACGAGTTGGATGGGGGTGCCGATAAGCGCCACCTTGCGCACCGGACGCAGTTCCTTGAGGGAGAACTCGATGCCCAGGGCGAACAGGAGCAGGGCCACGCCGATCTCGGCCAGCAATTCGATATCGTGCGGGTCGCTGATCCAGGCGTGGCTGCTCACCGGGCCGAGCAGGACACCCGCCGCGATATAGCCCAGCATCAGGGGCTGGCGCAGCCGGTGGGCGATCAACCCTCCCACCAGGCCGGCCAAGATGATGACGGCGATGTCGGCTGCGATGCCCACGACCTACCTCCGAAGATACTCCAGGATACCACGCAGGATCCGGCGCGTGAAATGGGGATCGATCTGGGTGAGACAAACGACGATCAGATGCCGGCGCGACCCCGAATCCACCGGATCATCTCGCAAGATCGGCAAACCGCGTGAACTCCTTGTGAAAGTGCAGGTCGAACTGGCCGATGGGCCCGTTCCGCTGCTTGCCGATGATCAGGGTGGCCATGTTGCGCACGGTTTCGTCGTCGGGTTTGTAGACTTCCTCGCGGAAGATGAACAGCACCAGGTCGGCGTCCTGCTCGAGGGCCCCGGACTCGCGCAGATCGCTCAGCATGGGCCGGTGGTCGCCCCGCGCTTCCACCCCGCGCGACAACTGGCTCAAGGCCAGCACCGGCACGTTCAGGTCCTTGGCCATGCCTTTGAGATTCCGGCTGATGGCCGAGATCTCCTGCTGCCGGTTCTCGACCCGGCCGGGCGAGCTCATAAGCTGCAGGTAGTCGATGATGATCAGGCCCAGGCCGTGCTGCTGCTTGAGCCGGCGGGCCTTGGCTTTCATCTCCAGCACGGAAATGCCGCTGTTGTCGTCGATGTAGATGGGCGCCTGCGTCAACTGCTCGCAGGCCTGGGTCAGCCGCGGCCAGTCCTCGGCCCGCAGCTTGCCCCGGCGCAGGTTGTGCAGGTTGAACGAACCGCTGCTGCCGAGCATGCGCATCACCAGCTGCTCACGCGCCATTTCCAGGCTGAAGATGCCCACGCCCACGCCCTCGTTGACCGCCACGTTGTAGGCAATATTCAGAGCCAGGCTCGTCTTGCCCATGGAAGGACGGGCCGCCAGGATGATCAGGTCGGATTTTTGCAGGCCGCCGGTCCGGCGGTCCATCTCCGCGAACCCGGTGCGCAGTCCGGTCACGTCTTCGCTGCTCTGGAAGGCTTCCTCGATCGATTTGAAGGTGCCCGGCACGATCTGGTCGACGCTGGCAAAACCGCCGACCCGGGTATCTTCGCTGATGTCGTAGATCTTCCCCTGAGCGCGGTCCAGGATCTTGCCCGCCTCTTCAGCGCCCTCGAAGGCTTCGGCGGCGATGGTGTTCGAGACCGTGATCAGGCTGCGCAGCACCGCTTTTTCCCGCATGATGCCCGCGTGGTAGACCACGTTGGCCGCGGTGCCCATCATGCCCGCCAGATCGATCAGGAAATCCATCCCGCCGACGATCTCCATCAGATCCTTGCCCTGGTAGGTCTTCTGCTGGGCCTTGTCCAGGAACTGCTCACTGGATTTCTGCAGCATGTCCGCCACGGTGATGGGATCGACGGCCTGGTCGTTTTCGTACAGGCTGCACATGGCGCGGAAGATGAGCTGATGCTCAAGGCGGTAGAAATCGTCGAAATCGATCTTCTCGCGGGCCAGACCCACCGCTTCCTTGTCGACCATGGCCGCGCCGAGCACGGCCTGTTCGGCCTCTTCGCTGAAGGGCTGCTTCCGGCCGCCGGCCAGGCGGTCGTAGCCGTAGACCGATTTTCTCTGCTGGCCGTCGTTGGGGCCGCTGGGTTTTTGTTGGACTTCCAAGGCTTCTCCTAGCTGGTGCGGTTGTTTCGCTCTTCCCAATTACAAGATCATCACTTCTTGAGCCTGAATTCTGCTGTCTTCCGCCCCTGGTAAAAAATACGAAATGTGTATACGCCGGGCTTTAGGTTGTCATTGTCATCCCATCCCATCTCGTAACAAGCAGGATCACAATCATGGAATTTAAACCTCTCAATTATCTCTCCATTTAAACCGATCAGTTCCACTTCGAATGAAACCACCTGGCTACAAATAAACCACGTTGAGATCCAGGAAATGGGACTGGGGCGCTTGCCGCCAATCCATAGGTTGCTGTCTGGAGAGCAAAATGAATACGGGTACAATTCTGATTTTTTCTTTTGCAACTCATCATTGAGCCTGAACAACTGGAAAGTGGAAGATTCACCCTCGGCTGATTTATATAGCCACTTGGATTCGAGGCGGCTTGGACTGGAAGAGCCCTTTTGAGTTTGACTATCGGGGTTTTCCGCCTCGCTGCAGTTCATTGTCCCAAGGGCCAGTGCTGCTATGACGGCCATGGTTGGAATCCTGATTTGCTTAAGAGTTTGAATTTTCAAGCCAACCCCCGTTAATCATAATATTGTGAAGCATAACTCCGTTCATCCGACAAAATTCTACCCTCCAGCTTATCCAGACCTAATTTATCACGCCGCCCCCCCCGGGCCCCCCCCCCCCGGGGGGGGGGGGGCCCCCAGCGGGGGGGTAGGGCGGGGGCGGCCGGGGGGGGGCCCCGGCCCACG
>CBDURF010000105.1:0-12565 GCA_965369705.1 uncultured bacterium | reverse complement strand
CGCCGCCAAGGCCCGCGAGGCCGGGCTCGATGTGATCCAGGACCGCTGCCTCTACAAGGAATGGCTGCGGCTGATGAACGGGTGACCCGATGAATGATTACAAGGCAGACCATTTGTTCCAACGGCCGTGCAGCCTCGTCACCGGGGCCCTGGGTTTCGTGGGGCGGCACCTGGTGCGCAATCTCCTGCTGGCCAACCACCCGGTCGTGGGCCTGGACCTTCATGCGGCGGACGAGAACCTGCCGGTGACCGTCGGACCTTTCACCCTGGCCGGGCCCGCGGCCGACTGGCCCGGCGCCATGGAATACACCGCGGACTGCGGCCGTTTCTTCTACCTGCCCTGCCCCCTCGAAGAGGCGGAGCCCATCGCACGGCTGGTGGCCGGGCTCCGGCCTGCCATGATCTACCACCTGGCCGCCCAAAGCTCGGCGGCTGTTTCCTTCCGGGATCCCGGCGGCACCTTCGCCGCCAACCTCCTCGGCACACTGAACCTGCTCGAAGCCGTGCGCGCCCTGCCGGACGGGGAGCGGCCCGCGCTTTTGTCCGTCGGGTCCTGCGAGGAATACGGCCCCCAGCCGGAAAGCGCCTATCCGCTGCGGGAAGACACCGCGTTGAATCCCCTGTCCCCCTACGGCGTGAGCAAGGTCGCTCAAACCCTTCTGTGCCGGCAGTATGTGCGCTCCTATGATTTGCCCGTGGTCATGACCCGCTCCTTCAGCCACACCGGCCCCGGCCACGACACCCGGTTCGCCTTTCCCAATTTCGCCCACCAGATCGCCGCGGCCGAAGCGGGGGCCGGCCCTGCGGAAATCGTGACTGGGGATCTTTCCCCGGTGCGGGATTTCCTGGACGTGCGGGACGTGGTGGCCGCCTACCGCATCCTGCTCAAGGAAGGCCGACCGGGGGAGATTTATCACGTCAGTTCGGGGAAATCTTTGACGATAGGTCAGGGACTCGAGATATTGGTGGGCGGCGCAAAATGCTCCATCGCCGTCCGCCGGGATCCGGACCTGAGCCGGCCCTCGGACACGCCCTTCATGGTGGGCGACAACACGAAATTGCGCCGGGATACCGGGTGGGAGCCCGAGTGGGAGATCAACGACACCCTCATGGGCCTGCTGAACGAGGCCCGAAAGGAATTCCAATGATTCGAATCTGTATGGTCGGCACCGGTTACGTCGGCCTTGTATCCGGCGCCTGCATGGCCGATTTCGGCCACCGGGTGACCTGCGTGGACATCAACCAGGAACGCATCGAGGGGCTGGTCAAGGGCATCATTCCTTTTTTCGAGCCGGGTCTCGACCGCCTGGTCCTGAAGAACGTGGAGGAGCAGAGGCTGGCGTTCACCACCAGTCTGGCAGAGGGCATGAAGGACGCCGACGTCGTCTTCATCGCGGTGCAGACTCCCATGTCCGAATCCGGGGAAGCGGATCTGAAGTACGTCATGCAGGTCGGCGAGGAGATCGGCGAGCTGCTCGACGACTACAAGGTGATCGTCACCAAGAGCACCGTTCCGGTCGGCACGAATCGCGCACTCAAGAAGATCATCCGCGACAAACTCAAGGCCGAAGTGGAATTCGACATGGCCAGCAACCCCGAGTTCCTGCGGGAGGGGTCCAGCATCGAGGACTTCATGCGCCCGGACCGGGTGGTCATCGGCGTCGCTTCGGACCGCGCGGAGAAACTGATGCGCGAGATATACCGGCCCCTGTACCTGAGCGACACCCCCTTGGTCAAGACCGGCATCGAGACCGCCGAGTTGGTCAAATACGCCGCCAACAGTTTTCTGGCCGTCAAGATCTCCTTCATCAACGAGATCGCCAAGCTGGCCGAGGCCGTCGGCGCGGACGTGTTCGACGTGGCCAAGGCCATGGGCCTGGACAAGCGCATCGGGCGCAAATTCCTTCATCCGGGCCTGGGCTTCGGCGGCAGCTGCCTGCCCAAGGACACCAACGCCATCGTCCACATCGCCCAGGAGGCGGGCAGTGAAATGTCCATCGTCAAAGCGGCCATCGAGGTGAACCGGGGCATCCCCGCGCGGGCCCTGGCCAAAGCCGAGGGTCTGGTCGGTGATCTGACCGGCAAGACCGTCGCCCTGCTGGGCCTGTCCTTCAAGCCCAACACCGATGACATCCGCTCCGCCGCCAGCCTCGAACTGGTCAAACTGCTGGAGGCCAGAGGCTGCCGCCTGAGGGTCCACGATCCGGCGGCCATGGAGAGCTTCAAGACCGTCCATCCGGACCTCACCTACTGCCAGTCCCCCTACGAGGCCTGCGAGGGCGCCGATCTGGTCATCCTGGTCACCGAGTGGAACCAGTACCGTCAACTCGATTTCAACTGGCTGACCGAGGCCATGGCAGGAAATGCTTTCCTCGACTGCCGGAACGTGTATGATCGTCCCCGCCTCGAAAAATTCGGCTTCAAGTACGACTGTTTCGGCCGGGCGGATCATTCCTCCCCCGCCAACTGAGGAAATCATGACTGCGACATACGACAAGCGGGTTGGCCGTTACGACCTGATCACGCCCATGCTCCCGTGCAAGGATGAGATCCTGGCCAAATTCGAGAAGTTTCTCATGTCGGGACACTACATCCTGGGCGAAGAGGTGCGCCTGCTGGAGGAGGAACTGGCCGAAGCCTGCGGCTTGGTCGACGCGGTCGGCGTGGCCTCGGGTTCATCGGCCCTGTTCGTGGCCCTGGCCATGGCCGGCGTCCGCCCGGGGCACGAGGTCATCACCACGCCCTATACCTTCGATGCGACCATGGAAGCCATCGTCCTGCTGGACGCCGTGCCGGTTTTCGTGGACATCCGGGCCGACGACCTGAACATCGATCCGGGCAAGATCAAGCAGGCCATCACTGCCAAGACCAGAGCCATCATGCCGGTGCCCATCTTCGGGGCCCCCTGCGACATGAATCCCATCAACGACATCGCCGCCGAGCATGGCCTGGAAGTCGTGGTGGACATGGCCCAGGGCTACGGGACGATCTACCACGGCAAGCCCATGGGTTCGTACGGTCGCATGAGCACCCTGAGTTTCTATCCGACCAAGAACCTGCCCGGAATCGGTGACGGCGGCATGGTCCTGTGCCGTGACCAGCGGGACGCGGACCGGATCCGCCGGATCCGCGCCCACCAGGCCGTCCGGGCCAACGACCACCTGTACACGGGCTGGAACAGCCGACTGGACGAGGTGCAGGCGATGGTCATCAGGATTCGACATGGCCGCTTTCCCGAGGAGCAGGGCGACCGGGACCAGGTGGCCGCCATCTACGACAGCTACATTCCGGCGGATCACCGCCTGCGATTGCCCATGGGCCCCGAGGGCATGAAGGTGACCCATCACCAGTACTGGGTCCGCTGTCGGGAACGTGACCGGCTACGGGATCTTCTGGATGAGAACGGGATCGACACGGCAATCTTCTACGACCCGCCCCTGCATCGTCACGAATTGGCGGAGTATGCGCGTGTCAGCGGGGAACTGACCGAAGCCGAGCGGGCAGGTCGGGAGGTCCTGATCCTGCCCATCCACGCAGCCCTGCCCTTCGAGGACGCGCACCGCATCGGGAAACTCGTCAAGGGTTTCTTGAACAGCGAGGCGAAAACCGCTCACTCCTGAGTCATCACGAGGTCTGTGCATTGAAATCCAGGGTCATCAGTTTCGGCAGTCTGGCCTCGCCCCTGGCCAGGGACCAGACACAGGCCGTAATCGACCGGATCCAGAAGCGCCAGCCCCGCCTGACCTGCCAGTTGAACATCTGGGACTCCCCCGTCACCGACCGGGAAAAGGAAAACGAACCCTTCATCGCCACCAGCCGTGGGGAAATGGAATTCCTGGAACAGCAGTTGATCAGGGAGCAGGCCCGCCTGGTGGTGGTGGAAGCCGCCGACATGGTCCTGCCCCTGCCCGAAGACCTCGCGGTCATCTGCGTGCCGGACCGGACCACCCCCTTCGACGCCTATCTCAACCGGCAGGGCCTGATCATGGACGAGATGGAGCCCGGCAGCTGCGTCGGCGTGCTCTCCATGCGATCGCGAACCCAGATGCGGGCCCTATGGCCGGACATCTCCTTCCGGATCCTGCGCGGCGGCGTGGACCGGGCAATGGACACCCACCTGCGTCGCACCGAGATCGACGGGCTGGTGCTTCCGGCGGCCGTCACCGAACATCTCGGCATCCAGGGTATCGTCGCGGAGATCTTCGCCCCGGAATTCATCCTGCCGGGTCCGGGACAGGGCACGCTGGTCATCCTCGGCCGCCGCAACGACCAGGAGGCCAGGGAACTGCTGGCGGATCTTCATTCACCGGACACCGCGATCGAACTTGAAACGGAGCAGGCCTTCTGCCGGCGTATGATTTCCGACCAGGATCTCCCGGTCGGCGCCCTGGCTCGCGTGGCCGGAAGCAAACTCGTGATCACCGGGACCACGGGCCCGGGCACCAAACGCATCGCCGTCAACGGGGAAACCCATGAAGCCGAGGCCGTGGGCAGCGGTCTCGCCCAACAGATCCTTTCCCGCGGGGAATCCTTCGCCGACCTGCTGGAGGCCGACTTCCCCGACGGCCTGCCCGATGAAAACGACGAGGATGTCACCATCCTCGATGAACTGCCGATGGAATTCCCGCTCGAATCCGGTGGTGACGACAACGAAAACCCGACCGAGCCCTCCGCCGAAACCAAGTGGTCGGATCGAGATGAAGATCTGGATGAACTGGAGAACCTGAAAAGGCTTGAAGATATGGCCGGAATCGAAAAAGCGCCCGCCTCCGCCGACGCCGATGACGATGATGATCTGAATTCATTTCCCGATGAAGATTGATCGTATCGCGAACTGCCGCCAGGCCGGATGCGCGTATTGATCAGCGGGTCAGATCCCGCGCGATGCGGGCTGCGGCGAAGGGATCGCGCATCTGGGCCGTACCCACCTGGACGGCGACCGCCCCGAGAGCGAAGAATTTCAAGGCGTCCCGGTAATCCTCGATCCCGCCCACTCCCACCACTGCCACACCCGACCGCGTGACGATTTCATCGACCTTGGCCAGGGCGATGGGCCGGATCGCGGGTCCGGAGTACCCGCCGAACCGTCGCGGAAGAACCGGTCGGCCGGTCTCCAGATCAACTTCCAGGCCAATCACGGTGTTGATGGCGCTCACCGCATCGGCCCCGGCTTCGGCTGCCGCGGTGGCCAGAGCGGCGATATCGGCGACGTTCGGTGTCAGCTTGGCCAACAGCGCGCGGTCGGGCAGGTTCCGCCGGGCGGCCCGGACACACGCGGACACGGTAGAGGGATCACGTCCGAAATCGTGGCCTCCCTCGGCGACATTGGGACAGCTCAGGTTGATCTCCACGCCATGCCAGTGGGTGAACCCGGCCGCGGTCTCGTGCAGCCGCGCGGCCATGTCACCGAATTCGTCCGGACGTGCGGCGGCCAGACTGACCACCGTCGGCACCCCCCGCTCCTCCAAGGCGGGCAGGATCGTGCCCAGGAATTCCACGAAACCCACGTTTTCCAGCCCGATGCTGTTGATCGCGCCCTGACCCGTCTCGACAAGTCGCGGCATGGGGTTGCCCGCCCTGGGCTGCGGGGTGACCGTCTTGGTGACCACGGCCCCGAGGCCCTGGTAGGGCGAAAGGAAACCCGCGGCCTTCATGTCATGACCGGTCAAACCGTAAGCGAAGCAACCGGATGCAGTCCAGATCCGGCCGGGAAACAGGCGGGGGCCCAGGTTGAAGGGTTGGTTGGGATCGGTGGTCCACCAGCCAGGCAGGGACAAGATCGTTCCTCTTCCGTTGTCGGGGCGCCGGGGGCTTTGCGAAACCGCCCGGACCCGGGTGATCAGATACCCTCGGCCCGGGGATGATCCGGTGGATCGTTGCGTTCCCAGGCCAGATCCGCCGCATTGAAGACCGGGCCGTCCCCGCAGCAGGTAGCGTTGCGCAGGGCCTCCGGACCCCGGGCCGGATCACGCACGGGAACGACGCATCCCTTGCAGACACCGTACCCGCAGCCCATGTGTTCCTCCAGGGAAAGCCAGCAGGCCCAGTCCCGGACTTCGGCGAGCCGGGCCGCCGCTTTCAGGAGCGGGGTCGGACCGCAGGCAAGCACCATTCCGGACCGTCCGTCCTGGAGGTCTTCCCGGGCCGCGGCCAGATCGGTCACCAGCCCCTCCCAGACCTGGCGCCCTGCCGGTACGTCCCGCAGGGAATCCACGCTTACACTCCACCTGTCACCCAGCAGATCCCAGGGCACGTCGGCGCCGTCCCGGGCTCCGAAAAAAGCATGAATTTCCAGATCAAGGTGATCACTTCGGCGAGCCAGCCAGGCGGCGAGAGGAGGAAGTCCCACGCCCCCGGCGATCAGAACCACCCGAAGGTCCGCTTCCGGTTGGGGAAAAGGCCGGCCCAAAGGGCCCAGGAAGGTCATGGTCGCACCGGTGGTCAAGGCGCCCATGGCGCGGGTGCCCCGGCCGACCATCCTGTAGAGAAAGGACATCCGACGCCCGGCAGCTTCGAATATGGAAAAAGGCCGGCTGAACACGAGGGATCCGGCGCCGGCCAGGTTGAGCATGGCGAACTGCCCCGGCTGGAACGAAAGGGGTTGATCCAATTCAAGGTCCAGTCGGAGGAGTCCGCTGGAAACCGGCTCATTGGCCATGACCACGCCGTCGCAGCGGACTGCGGGTCCGACGGGGAGATCAATCATGGGCGGAGCCCCACTCGGCCGAGGCCGCCGGGTCAGCGCAGGAAATCCCAACCGTCTTCCTGCTTCTTCTTTTTCTTTTCATCTTCTTCCTTGTCTTCATCCTTGGTCTCCTCCGCGTCGGCCTTCACCTCGCCGGCCGCATTTTCTTCCTCGGTGGCCGGTGGATCAGTTCCTCCCGGGACAATTCCACTGTCCGGGACAACCAAGCCCTCAACCCCGGACGCCGCTCGCAGCGAATCAGCCGCCGCCCGGGCCGCGATTCCCTGGGCGGCCGCCTCCAAGGCCTGGGTCTGCCTGAGTTGGGCGGCCTCGACGGCCTGGTCCGGCGGTTCGAACAGGATATTCGGCCGTCGGGAAAGATAGACCATGCGCCGACGGATTCCCGGCAGGCCCTGGATCGCCCCGGCCAGGGATCCGCTGAAATCGGACACCTCGCGGAGAGCGGTCTTTTCCTCCTCGCTGAGGTTGGCGTAACGTTCCCTCTGTTTGGATTCCTTCCTGGCCAGGAGGTAGCCCAACAGATTGCTGCTGTGACCCGACCGAACCTCGAAGGCCTGGGGAGATTCCGGATATTTTTCTTCGAGTTCCCGGGCGAAGATCGCGGCGGAATCGGGTTTGTCCAGATACTGGTCATACGTGACGAAGGCCCCGAACAGCGCGCGGGCCGCCACCGTGCTGTCGGCTGCCGTATCGGCGGCGGCCTGGATATAGAGGTCGCCCGCCACCCCAGGATGTTCGAAACCGAAGAGCATGGCGTTGGCCTGCAGGAGCTTCAGACCGGGTACCCGATCTGGCCGGGCGTCCGGCAGGGCGACTTCGGCCGCCAGATAGTCCTTGAGACTGTCGTTGAGACGCCGGGTGCGGTCACCGTCGTCGAGTTCATCCCGCTTGAGCATGGCGGTCTGGAACTTGGCTCTCGCCTCTTCCCACTCTCCACGTTCGAGGTAGAGATAACCGAGCAGATCCGCGGCGCGAACCTTGACCACGGGAGTCTCCCATTCGGCAGGCATGCTCTCCAGCAATGGTGAGGCCTTATCACCCTTGTTCTGCGCCACCAGGCTTTCCGCCTCGACCAGGAGGACCTCTCCCTGCGCTTGGTAGATCGGGGCCAGGTCGCGGAGCTCCACCAGGAGCAGGTCGGCGACCTCGAAGTCCCCCATGCGCACGTGGACCCGCGCTCTCAGCAACTTGGCCCGGAAACCCAGATCCGCGCTGATGGTATTGTTGCTGACTTCCTGGAGCACCTCCGCGGCGCTCACGTAATCCTCCATCTCCCAGTAGCATTCGGCCAGCTTCAGGCCGATGCGATCTCTTTCTTCGATATCGGAATCGAGCTCCAGGTAATTGCGGTAGTTCTCCGCCGCGATGGCCCAATCCTCCAGGGCGAAGGAATTGTCCCCGCTGACCTTGCGCGTCTCCGCCTGGAACTTGCTGTCGGGATAAAGCTTCGCCAATCTGTCGAGATACTCCTGGCTACGGTCCAGAGCGCCGATCAGCAGGTAGTCCAGGGCCGTCAGGAAAAGGGCTTCTTCAAGGTACGGTGTCTGGGGAAAGTTTGTGAACAGGAGGTCGAACTTGCGGATGGACATTCGGTAGGAGTCGAGTCGGTAATAGGATTTCGCCTGCAGGAAGAGCGCGTCGTCGGTCAGGCTATGACCGGGATATTCGTCGAGAACCTTCTGGGCCTTCCTGATGGCGTTGTCGTATTCGCTCTTCTGGAGGCCGGTCGGCTTGGGAGGATCCTGATGCTTGCGGATGGCCTCCTCCCTGACATGTTCCGCGCTGTCGAAACTCTTCTTGGCGTTATAGAAGGTGTTGTACTTGGCACAGCCGACCAGGAAGAGGATCAGCGCCGACAACACCACTGGCCACAGCAGACGCGCCGTCCTGTTTTGCGGACGGATCGGCCCCTCATGGCCACCCTCACCGGGGAACGGTAGGTCCTGGCCGGGCGAGGGAACGACGCCATCTGCCGGAACTCCGCAATCATTTCTGCCTTGATACACCACCATTTACCTTCGATCGGTCAGTCGCCGGGCCTGAATGGAACCCGGCCCGGAGGGATCATATCCCCCTGGAAAAGCAATATCCGTTCCGGACGGCCAACAGACTGCTAACCGACATCCCTCCAGGTCAACCGTCCGCCCCGGAAGGTGGCGGACACCCGGCCGGTCAGGGTCTCTCCGAGGTACGAGGAGTTGCGGCTGCGGGACTGGAGCTCTCGGGCGTCGACAACCCACTGGCGGACCGGATCGAACAGGACGAAGTCCGCCTCCGCGCCCTCCTCCAGCAGGCCGCCCGGCAGGTTGAAGATGCGCGCGGGAGTTTCACTCATGCATTGAACCAACCTGCCCATGTCCATGACACCCGTATTGACAAGATAGGTGATTCCCACGCCGAGGGCCGTCCCCAGACCGATGACACCGAAGGGCGCCTGGTCGAACTGGTACTCTTTTTCCGTGTCGGTGTGGGGCGCGTGATCGGTGGCGATGCAATCGATGGTGCCGTCGGCCAGCCCTTCGGCCACGGCGTTGACGTCGTCGGATTCCCGTAGCGGAGGATTCATCTTGAACAGCGGTGAATAATCGCGGCAGCGCGAGTGATCCAGGCTGAAGTGGTGGGGCGTGGCCTCGGCGGTGATCCGCAGGCCTTCGCCCTTGGCCCGGCGGATGATCTCCACCGCGCCCTTGGTCGACACGTGCGCCACGTGCAGATGCGCACCAGCCGCCCGGGCCAGCTCGATATCCCGGAACACCGCGGCGTCCTCACCAGCTCGAGCCATGCCCTCCACCCCCAGGCGGGCGGACCAGTATCCCGCGTGCATGCAGCCCTTGCCCACGATGGAGCGGTCCTCGGCGTGGGTGATGATCGGCACGCCCAGGATATCGGCGTATTTCAGGGCGTTGGCCATCAGACTGCCGCTTTCGACCGGGGATCCGTCATCGGTGAACCCTACGGCGCCCGCATTCACCATGTCACCGAACTCGGTCATGCCCTGGCCTTCGCGGCCTGGACTGATGGCTCCCGTGGGATGGATCCGGCACCGGCCGGCCTCCCTCCCGCGGTCGATCAGATAGCGGACCATGCCGGTGTTGTCGATGGCCGGGTCGGTGTTCGGCATCGTGACGACCGAAGTGTATCCACCCGCGGCCGCGGCCCGGCTTCCGGTGGCCATCGTTTCCTTCTCTTCGTGGCCGGGTTCGCGAAAGTGCACGTGCAGGTCCACGAAACCGGGAGCGCAGATCAATCCGTCGCCCTCCAGGGCGGGGATGCCTTCGACGGTCGGAGTGCCGACACCCAGGCCCTCGATCCTGCCCTTGCGGACATGCAGGAATCCCTTGCGCTTGCCGAGTTTGCCCTGGCGGCAAAGTTTGACGCCGGTCACCAGGAATTCCGAGGGAATGCGCTGCCAGCTCCATTCCATAACCAGACCTCTTTCAGGATTACCAATCGCTCAATGTTCAGACTACCACTTGCAGGCGTGCCATCGCCCCCGAAACGGTCAATCCAGCCCGCCGCCCAAGGCTCCCGGATCGCCCCCCGAGAGCAGATAGATCAGGGCCATGCGAACGGCCACTCCGTTGGCGACCTGGTCGAGAATGACCTGGCGCGGGCCGTCGGCCACCTCACTGGAAATCTCCACATCCCTGTTCATGGGGCCGGGATGCATGACGATGGCCTCGGGCTTGAGGGTGCGCACCACCTCTTCGGTTATCCCGTACATGCGATGGTATTCCCGGTTGCTTGGGAAGGATCTGCTGGAATGACGTTCCAGCTGGATCCGCAACACGTTCAGTACGTCCGCTTCCGCGACCGCCTTTTTCAGGTCAAACTCGATTTTCACCCCTAGGCGGGCCAAACCCTTCGGCACCATGGTAGGCGGACCGCACAGGGTCACCTCCGCCCCCAGCTTGTTCAGGCCCCAGATGTTGGAGCGGGCGACCCGGCTGTGGGAAATGTCCCCGATGATGGTGACCTTCTTGCCTCGCAGGTCGCCGAACCTCTGCTGCATGGTCATGATGTCGAGCAACCCCTGGGTAGGATGCTCGTGGGCGCCGTCTCCCGCGTTGATGACCGAACATTCCAGCACCTCGGCCAGATAGCGGGCCGCCCCGGCGGAGCCGTGCCGGATGATCAGCATGTCGATCTTCATGGCGGCGAGATTTTCTGCGGTGTCGCGTAGGGTTTCACCCTTGGAGAAGCTGCTGGTGATGGAACTGAAGTTCACGATATCGGCGGACAGCCGCTTCTCGGCGAGTTCGAAGCTGATACGGGTGCGAGTGCTGGGCTCGTGGAAAAAATTGACCACCGTCCGGCCGCGCATGATCGGGACGCTGCGGACCGGGCGGTCGAACACCGCCCTGAAGCGGGAAGCAATATCGAGTACGCCCAGGATCTCCTCGGCCGACAGTTCCTCCAGGCCGAGCACATCCTTGCTTTTCAGGATCATTTTCCCTCGACCTCCCCAACCACGACTTCCTCCTTCTCGTCGAATTCCTTGACCCTGACCTTGATGATCTCCCGCTGGGAGGTGGGCACGTTCTTGCCCACGAAATCGGGTCTGATGGGCAGTTCCCGATGGCCGCGGTCCACCAGGACCGCGAGGCGAATAGCCTCGGGACGGCCCCAGTCCATGATAACGTCCAGGGCGGCCCGCACCGTGCGTCCTGTGTACAGCACGTCGTCCACCAGGATAATGATTTTCCGGTTCACGTCGAAGGGCATCTCGGTGCTGGATACCTGGGGGGTCGGCCCGAGGGTGGACAGATCGTCCCGGTAGAAGGTGATGTCGAGGGCTCCCCGGGGAACATCGGTGCCTTCGACGGACTTGATGGCCTCGCCCAGCATCCGGGCCAGCGGCACCCCCCGGCGCTGCACCCCCAGGAGCGCCAGGTTTTCAACTCCCTTGTTGGCCTCGATGATCTCGTGAGCCATGCGTTTGATCGCCCGGCTCATCTCGCTGGCGTTCATGATCACGGCTTTTTCGGAAAAATTCATTGTGATTCCTTTGGCTGGCAGGCAAAAAAAAGCATGGCCGTCGTGGTCATGCCTGTCTTTACCAAGGGCCTCCTTCACGAATTCATGCACGTCTGCTTCGCAGGAATTTAGCAACCCCTCAAGAACCCAGCAAGGGGATTCTCCGATCACCCATGTACCAGCGATCGATATCCCGTTCCGTTCCAGACAAATGGTGTCCCGCCAAGAGCATCAACGATAATGGAAATGAATTTCAGCCTATGATTCCAGCCTTGACAGGAATGATCCTTGCAAATCATACCGTGTTAGTGGGATTATGCCTAATAAGGAGGTTTAGGAATGAACAGGAACACTTGGATCAATTTCAGCCTTGTCTTTTGCCTGGTCGGAGGCGCTGCTACGCAGGTCCTGGCTAAAAATCAATTCGCCCAGGATTGGCGCGATTATTATCCGGATTCCTGCCAGGATCTGCAGGATTCCACCACCATGGCCCAAAGTTGCATCATTTGTCACTCTTCGGGATTCGGGTTGAATCCTTACGGCAATGATTACAAGGAAAACAACCAGAGCTTCGCCGCCATCGAGAGCATGGACTCCGATGGTGACGGACGGACCAACGGGGAAGAGATCAATCTGGACTGCACCATGCCTGGTGACGCCATTGCGCCCATCGACCAGAACAGTTGGGGAAACATCAAGGTCCTGTTCCGGTAACCTGATCCTCTCTTACCCGGAGGAAATCAAACCCTCCGGACCGAGAGTCAGGATGTGGCAGCCCGCCGCCTCCAGGAACGAACGGTCGTGTGAAGCGATCATCAAGGCCGTGCGGGCAGGGACCTGCTCGATGAGTTCCAGGACCAGGGCCCGCCCGGCCCGGTCCAG
>CBDURF010000104.1:0-12702 GCA_965369705.1 uncultured bacterium | reverse complement strand
CCCGGCCGTACCTGCCATGATGGGGGAATTCATGAAAACGCCACTAATCATTCTTGCCGCCCTGGTCGTGTTCGGTGCGGGCGGCGCCCTGTTTGCCGCCGATCAAATTCCTGCGCGCGAACTTTCTCCCATGATGATGGAGATCCATTCGGCCATGGAAGACGCCCGCCGAGAAGTGGCCGTCCTCAAGCTGCAATACGAAGCGACCGCCGACAATGAGACGGCCATGGAAATCATGCGGGAGGTCGCCCGGGTCAAGCGGGAGAGTCGGGTCGAGATGATGCGCATCCAACTGCGCCATGCGCGTCTTGAAGGACGCGACCAGGCCGTCATCAAGCTCGAAGAGGTCATCACCAGGATGACCACCCCGCCGACGCCAGGCGAACCCATACCTCGCCCGGCGCCACGTCGGGACGTACACCAATAAGGGAGGTTGCCATGTTGTACCGCACAAACTGGCTGCTTCTTTTGGCCGCGGTTTTTCTGCTGACCGCTGGTCTGACGGCTGGTCTGCCGGCCACGGCCGCCGCCCAGGAGCCGAACCTTACCTACCTCGACAACCCTAGCTATCTGCAGTATCCCCTGACGCCTACGACCACGTATCCTGGGTCCTATCCGTTGATGTTGCCGGCGACGTTACCAGGCAACTCGCCTACCGTGTACTTCGGCTTCGGCGCCCAGAACGATGGGGCCGTCGGCACGATAACGGGATTTCGCTCGGTCATGAAAGTGGACGGTGTCGGCGCCGATTGGTGGTTCGTGGGGATCATGCCGGCCGGCACCGGCAATTTCGGTTTGGACAGGGGCCCCATCAACGTGCGGGGCGGCCGCCATACCCTTGAGGTCTTTTACGACGATCAGGATGTCATCCCGGAGAGCGACGAGACCGACAACGTCTGGGCCCACCAGTTCGTCTTCACGCCCTATGTGCTGAGCGAAGGCACGCCGAAGTCGCGCGGGGCTCCGCCCGAATGGGACGGGGGCTGGACCTCCATCGTCGACGGATCACTGATCACCGCCAACTGCGACGGTTTCCGCTTCAGTTCCACGGGTTGGTGGAATGCCATCACCCTGTACGCTGATGACAATGACGACGAATACGACCTGCATCTATACGCTCCGTCGACCGGTTCGGAGGATGGCTTCTTCTTGACCAGTGTGGGGTCGGCCAGCCCGGCCGGTTATCTGGACGTGCTCATAGTCAACCGCAACACGGTAGGAGTCGTGGATTATGACGTCGGCGTCGTCAACGCCAACGACGGCTCCGGCAGTTTCGTCATCGAGCAGGTGATCAGTCAACCGGCCTACGTCGGGGATTCGATATCCGTCGCCCTGGGAGCGGACGAATACCTGCGTATCTGGGATACCTGGATCGGCGACACCGGTTGGGTAAGCGTATCGGTGGTGGATGCCACGGCCGATGGCGAGGATATCATGGTGGGCTGGGTCGAACACGACGCGACGGAGATCGGCCTCTGGGGAATAGGCTCCTGGGGGGTCACCGACGAGTACGGGCTCGCATGGCTCCACCGGGACTTCACCACGACCGGTTTCTACGGCCTGGTGGTCTACCGCAATCCCATCGGTGGCGGTCTGCCCAAGAACCTGACCGTTGAGATCGAACCGACGCCGCCGGACCTGCTGCCCACCCAGTTAACGGGTTGGCATGCTCCCCTGGTGCCGACACCGACACCGGTCGTCGCGCCGGGGCCCGCCATCCTGCCGGACACCCTCTACGGCTTCGAGCCCCGGACCTACCTCAACTTCGCGGTGGGTAATGTCAGCTATGGCCCCTCCCCCGAGGTGAACGTGGCCATCTACCAGGACGGAATGGAGGATACCTGGATCTACACGTTTTTATCCCCGGTCCTGCTGCCCTTCGGGATATGGGACTGGTACGGCCCGTTGGCTCGGGAGTATCCCGGTGGACGCCACGTCCTGACCCTGGAAACAGACCACACCGATACCATCCACGAGATCTACGAGGACAACAACATCTACGGGGAACAGTACTGCTGGTCGCCGCTGGAACTAAGCCTGGGGTGGCAGTACGGCCACGGCTATCCGGGTCCCGCTTCGGGCGGATTTACGACCCTCGACCCGAACGAACCCGTCTTTTACAACTGCGATGGCTACCGGCTCTACACCGGTTACGCCAATTGGGAAGGTCTGGTTCTGACCCAGGGCCCGAACAGCGATTACGACCTGAACATTCATCACGCCCTGGTCGGAGTGAAGGACGGGTTCGACGACTACCTGGCCGGTTCCGCGTATTTCGAAGGCGATACGGATTACGTCCTGTTCAACAACAACCTGCTGCCGCCGGGGGTCCACGATATCGGCGTGGAGAACTACCTCGGCGAGGAGCCCTACACAATCGAGGCGGTGGGCTCGACCAACCTGCCGGTTCCGGTCGCGGGCCATCACGGGCCCTACACCATGCCGATCTCCAACATGCTTCACCTGTACAACATCTACCTCGAGCAGGATGTCTACGCATTCCGTCTGGACAACCTGGCCGCCCCCGTGGACTGGGGCTTCGCGCTGCATCCGAACGACAAATCCTACCAGGGGAGACATGAGGCCATGCTCGACGGTTCGGCCTATCTGAACGGGCCCGGCGATCCTGAGTGGTTCACCGTGGATATTCCCGCGGCAGGCTGGTACGGGTTGACCGTGTTCAAGGCCACGCCGTTCGGGTTCGACATCGAGGGCGAGTACAAGCTGACCATCCTGCAAGGGGTCAGCGATGTTCCCGACGAGACGGACCTGCCGGTGGCGACGGCTTTGGCGGGGGTCCACCCCAATCCCTTCAACCCGCAGACGACGATTTCCTATGACCTGACGTTGGCGGCGAAGGTCGCCTTGGAAATCTACGACGTGAAGGGCGCGCTGGTCAGGCGTCTGGTCAATGAGACGATGCCGGCCGGGCGCCATTCCGCGGTCTGGAACGGCGAGGACGACGCGGGTCGTCGCGCGGCCAGCGGCGTCTACGTGGCCCGATTCAGTGCGGGCGCCCACCGTGACGTCAGGAAGCTGGTGATGCTGAAGTAGGATCGAATGGAAATTTCCCCCCATCTTCGTGATGGGGCCAGCGGGAGGCGCCCTGGGGATTGGCGCCTCCTGTTTTTTGCTTTCCTCTGTTATTATCCGCTGGAATTCCGAGGCCGCCGTGATTTTCGTCCCAACCCCGCGTCAAATACAATGGATGCTCCTATCGCACGCGAACCCGACGACCTTGAACTGCTACGGCAGGCTCTCGAGTATCCCGACAGCCACGCGGGCCGGCATGCCGCCTCGACGCTGCTGGATCGGTACCGTGACCGGGTCTACATCTGGTGCCTGCGTTACGTGCGGGAGCATGAACAGGCCCTGGACATGGCGCAGGAAGTCCTGATCAGCGCCTACCGGAATTTGGGCTCGTTCGGCGGCAGATCGCAGTTCGGCTCGTGGATCTTCTCGATTGCGCGGAACCGCTGCCTCAGCGAACTGCGGCGACCGTCACTGCTGATGGACGAAGAGGCCGACCCGGACGAACAGGCCACGCGTCAGGTCCCGCCGGACCGGGATCTGGAGAACCGGCTGGCCGAGGAGGAACTGCTGGAACTGATCCGCCGCCGGCTGGATCCCGTCGAGCAGCAGGCCCTGTGGTTGCGGTGCTTCGAGAAGATCCCGGTGGAGGAGATCACGAAGCTGCTGGCCATCACCGAGGCCTCGGGCGCGCGCGGTGTCTTGCAGCGGGCCCGGCGCAAACTGCGGGCGGCTTTGGCCGAAGAGAATGATGCGGAAGGTGGGATGGACAATGAATGACCAATGCCTGACCCCTGAGGAATTGGTTGATATCTCTACCGAGGACCCGCGCCGGACCCACGTGGATGATTGTCCCCGCTGCCAGGCGGTCATGAAATCATTCGCCGCGTTCATGGAACCGGTGGACATCCCCGAAAGCGCCGATCTGGCCGATGCCCAAGCGCGGCTTTCGGCCGCGCTGGCAGGGGAAATCGGAGGTGATGGGCCGGTTGACCGGGTGCTGCGTCCGGCTTCTTCCTTTTGGAACCCATTTCGAGTGCGAATGATCGCCGCGGCGGCGGCCGTGGTGATCGTGGCGGTCGGGTTGTCGGTGACGCGCTTCGGCCCGGAAACTCCACCGCAGGAGCCCGTGCTGCGGGGGGCCGGCGATGTCGTGGCCCCGTTCCGTTGCGAGGTCCTGGGATTGGGGGATGGCGGTTTTCGGCTGAGTTGGCCGGTTGTTGAAGGGGCCGTGACCTACCGGGTCGTGGTCTACAGGGCCGATCTCAAGGAATTGATGGATCATGACGCGGGGGGAGCCACCTCCCTCGATTTGCGGCCGCTAGGCGGGGCGGCGTTCTGCCGGGTGATCGCACTGCGTGACGGGGATGAGGTTGCGCGATCGGATCCGGCCTACTTCGACGACTTCTGACCTGAGGATTTTCTCGATTTCCAGCACATATTGCGTGGGCGCGGGGTCTGTATACTGTATACGGGAACATGGACGGCTTTAAGTAACTCCTAAAAAACAAGTTACGGCGAACCGACCCGCCGGCGTGTTTTTGGGGAAAATTCCCCACTGTAAATGCGATTGGATGTATCATCGGCAGGGACATCAGAACCAGGCATGGTGGAGTCGTTCCTGATTTGCAAGTTTCCGGAGGTTGTCATGAAGGCCGTGTACCAGCTTCGCATCACGCTGAAAAATGTCAGTCCGCCGATCTGGCGCCAGGTTCAGGTGCCGATGGATTTCCGGTTGGACCAGTTGCACACCCTGATCCAGCTGGTGATGGGGTGGGACGATTACCATCTGCATGAATTCGAGTTGGTGACATCGGTGCGCACGCGGCGGCCGGAGCGCCAGTTCATGTCCGCGGAGGCTATGGCCGCAAGCTTCGATGACGAGGCGGAAGACGAGAGCAAGGCGTCCATCGGGGAACTGTGTCCCCAGGTCAACGACAAGCTTTTCTATACCTATGACTTTGGGGACGACTGGATCCACGAGATCAAGGTGCAGAAGATCCTGTCCGCAGAGCCCGGTGAACGTTACCCCCTTTGCCTGAAGGGCAAGCGGGCCTGTCCGCCGGAAGATTGCGGGGGCCCCTGGGGATACGGGAACCTGCTGGCGATCTTATCGAACCCCGGCCATGATGAATATGAGGAGATGCTGGATTGGGTCGGCGGGGACTTTGATCCGGAGAAGTTTGATCTGGAGGGGATTGGCGAGGATCTGCGGGGGATGAAGTGGTAAGGGAGTTGGATTGGAGTTGAATGCGAGTTGGTGACAATATATCTATTTACTTTGTCCGGAGAATGACAATAAAAATGTTGTCAACAAAGCCCCCCCCAAGAACACTTGAGCCCACAACCAGTTGAAAACAAATAAAATAACCAGAGAATACCCCCCGGGGGGTCCTGTTTTTGAGGAATAGGGGCGTTTTGGGCAATTACATGGGGCCCGCGGCGGCGGCGTGAAAGGATATGGAAAGCCGCTGTATATTGTATTCAAGATAACATTGAGCAATGGCCGGTTGACCCTGGATTTTCCCGGTGCTGGAAATTTCGGGGTATTGAGGAGTAATGACATGCCTGCCTATCCCGGCCTGGAGATCGAGATTATCGCCACGGAGTCCCTTGGTGTTCGAGCACTCTGCTGCAAGGTGGATTTCGGCGACCGAAGCATCGTCATTGATCCCGGCGTGGCTTTGGGGTACCAGCGGCATGGTCTGCTTCCCCATCCGTTGCAGATAGCTGTCGGCGAACAGGCGCGCGACAGAATTATCGCGGCGCTGAGGCAGGCGACCGATGTCGTGTTCAGCCATTTTCATGGCGATCATGTTCCGTTTACCGAGGCCAACCCCTACCAGCTGTCCATTAAACATCTTCCCCCAAACTTTCAAAGGCTTTGCGGTTGGAGTCTGTCGCCGGAGGGATCGCCCCCGAAGATGGCGCAACGATTTCAGGATCTGAAGGAACTGCTGGGAAGTAATATGCAGATCGCCAACGGACGATGTGACGGACCACTATCTTTTTCCCAGCCCATGCCTCATGGAAAACGGGGCAGTAGAATGGGAACCGTGATGATGACGCGGATCGATACCGGGAAGAAGGTTTTCGTGCATGCCTCGGATATCCAGCTTCTGGACGAGCAGACAGTGGATACGATCATCCAGTGGCGGCCCGATCTCGTGCTGGCCGGGGGGCCGCCTCTTTATCTGGAACAAATCAGTGAAGAGGAACGCGGTCAGGTCTGGAACAACGCACTTCGCCTCGCCGATAGCGTCGAGACTCTCATTCTCGACCACCATTTGTTGCGCAGTGTCGATGGGTTGTCGTGGTTGGCCGATCTGTCGTCGGCAGCAGGAAAACGGGTCTATTGCGCAGCCGACTTTGAAAACGTGAACAGGAATTTATTGGAGGCGCGACGGCAGGAATCGTATCAGGTAATGCCGGTCCCAAATGGTTGGCACGAGGCCCACGCCAAAGGTGAGGTGACGACCAGTGGTTTTCTGAAAGCGGCAGGGTATGCACTGATCGATAATGGGGTAGGCGTGAAGGACCTGGATTGATTTGGTCGTGGTCCAACAGGAAAAAACAAGCTAGAATGAAATGGGGATATTACTCGATACGTCTTTGCGGCCACGACCTTCACCTGGATGCCCCTTCGGTAATATTCACGATTCATTTTTTGACCCCGATAAGAGGTGGAGAGTATGGCGCCAACACAATCAAAGCCACCATTGCTGACGGAATCCGAACGACGCGGGCTATACGCGGTAAAGCGGTTCCTCAATCACAGCATCGAAAAAACCGTCCGCCTCAAACTGCATATCGATGCCTACATGCAGGATCCATTGGTGGCGAAACAACACCCATCGATCGGCATTGACGAAGAACTCCTGGTGGACTGGGAGCCGGGCCTGGCCGACGGACCCACGAGCGCGCGGTTCGCCGTCGTGGACTACAACAGCGACACGGGCCTTCTCTCGCCGCCGGCGAAATGGAACCCCGACAAGCAATGTTTCGTGGATGAAAACGGCATACTGGACAAGGACAACTGTGACAGTATGCAATTCCACCAGGCCAACGTCTGGGCCATCCTGCAGCGAGCCCTTGAGTTCTACGAAGACGGAAACTCACTGGGCCGAGCCATCCCCTGGGGCTTCGAGGGCAACAGATTGATCGTGGTTCCCCACGCGGGATACGGCCAAAACGCCTATTACGACCGGAACAGCAAATCCCTGCAATTCTACTATTTCGATGGAGAGGACGGGCCGGTCTACACCTGTCTGTCGGCGGACATCATCAACCATGAATTCGGACATGCAGTACTGGATGGGATTCGGCCCCTGTACCACGAGACGATCTCGGTCGAGACGGCGGCGTTTCACGAGTTCATGGGGGACTTTACGGCCATCCTGGTTTTGCTGCGGAACAACAATTTCCGCGGCAAACTGAAACGATCAACCAAGAATGATGATTCTGAAGCCAAGCTTCTGGTGGGTATCGCCGAACAGTTCGGTCATGAAGTTTCGGACAAACCCTATTTGAGAACCGCAAACAACCTTCTGAAAATGAAGAAGGTCCGCGACGATCCAAGGCCCCACTACTTTTCACAGGTCCTGACCGGGGCGATGTTCGATATCATCCGGGAATTGGGCAAGCATTACGTCGAAAAAAGGGGCCACAAGGCGGGCAACGCCCTGTGGTACACCATTCAGCGAATACAGCGGATGGCGATCCAGCCCCTCGACTTCCTGCCGCCGGTGGACGTGACCTTCAAGGATTATGCCCTGGCTGTTTTGCGGGCCGAACAGGTGGCCAACCCCACCGACCCCCATGGCTACCGAAAGATGATGATCGACATTTTCCGCAAACGAGGAATCATCGACGCGGCCAACAAGAAGGATCTCATGAAGACGGGCTACGTCTTTGACCGTCTGCGATTGAAAGTCTTTCACGGGGTCGAGGAACTGGGCAGCTCTCGTGAAGCCGCCTATCGTTTCCTGAACGACAACCGAACCAAACTCTTCATTCCGCACCACCAGGACATCATCGTGACTGATGTTTACCGATGCGAAAAACTGACACGTGAACACCAGCGGCTGCCCCGGCAGACCGTTGTGCTTTACATGTGGCGCGAGGATGTCCTGCTCGACGGCCCGCAGTTTGGAAGCTACCAGGGCAAATCCACCGCCATGCTGTGCGGAGGAACCCTGGTCTTCGACGACAACGGAAATCTGCTGCATTGGCCGCGGAAACCGGGCACTGAAATCAAGGAGGGGAAAGAATGGGAAAAGGAAGTAGCACTTGGACAGCAGAGACGCGATGAATTTCTGCAGGCTATCGCCCGGCGCGTCAAGGAGGGTCAGGTCGGCCGCCTGATCGACAGCGGCAGCGGCCTGATTGGATCCAAGATTCCGCCCTTCGTGGCTCACGAATCAGGGGATGGGGTTCGTTTCGAACTCTCTCCCCATTTCAGTATCAAGGATGATGATCTTGATTCGATTGGAGGACGAAAATGGGAGATAAGCTCCTGATCAGGGCATACGACGCCGAACTCGGCGATTGTATATACGTACGCATTCCCAAGGCCAAGAATACCGACGCCGGAAAAGAGGATTTCCATATCCTGATCGATTGCGGCACCCTGGGCGCAAAAACGCTCATGGAAACCGCGGTCGAGAATCTGGAATCCCTTCTCCCGAATTCCGGACAGGCGGGTCGCAAGCGTCTCGATCTCATCGTCGTGACCCACGAACACAGGGATCACATCAAGGGGTTCGATCCCCAATATTTCAAAAACATCGACATCGAAAATATCTGGCTGAGCGCGGCCATGAACTTGGCGCATCCCCAGGCGACGGCCACCCACAGTCTTCACTCGTTCGCGGATCAGGCCATGAAGGCAATTGCCGCCGAGGGTCTTTCTCTCCACCCGGATCTGGAAGGCCTGGTGGCGATGTACGGCATAGACAATGATGAAGCCATGAAGACCCTGCGCACTTGGCCGCAGGACCACCCCATAGAAACCAAATACGTTCATGCCGGAATGACCGGCGATGCCCTGGGACTCGATTTGAACGATACGGTCATCCGGATCCTGGGTCCGGAGAACGATATCGACCACTTCTATCTTGGCAAGGACGCGACCGCGGTCCTGAACGGATTTCAAGCGGCAAGGGGAACTTTCGCCGTTCCTGAGGATTATCACGGCGCCGAACCCACGAACATCAGCTCCGGCGATTTCCGTTGTTTGCGGTCGCGCATGCTGTCGAACGCGCTGGCCTTCGCCGACCTCGCGGGCAAGGTAATGAACAACACCAGTACCGTCCTGTTGATCGAGTGGAAAGGTCGGCGCCTGTTGTTCGTGGGCGACCTGGAATGGGAGAAGGATTTCAAGGAAGGCAAACAGAACAGCGGCTGGAATGTCGTGTGGAACAAGCGCAAAGCCGACCTCAACACACCGTTGGATTTTCTCAAAATCGGGCACCACGGAAGCTGGAACGCGACACCGTGGAACCACCTGGAAGACGGGGCCGAAACCGAACCCAGCACCATTCTCGACGCGATTCTTCCGGCCGGTGATGCAGGTGGCGACCCACAGGCCAAGGTTATCGTTTCCACGAGGAGAAAGAACTACAAGACGATCCCCAAAGGGGCGCTGATGGTGGAAATTGGCAAGCGGGTGGCCAACACGCGGAACTATGAGGATGAGTTGGTGGCGGCGGGGGTCACGCTTTCCGAGTTGCGGGATTACGAGGAATTCGAGAAAGACTGGCTGGGTAAACCGCAGCCCTGGCGGACGGATTTTGAGGAGCTTCTCGAGGGGAAAGGGTTTGTTGAGGTTGAGATTGAGCCGGTTTGAGGAGGGGGGTCCTTGCCGGGGCCGGGTCTACGCCGCGATGGCGCCGACCTCCCCAAGTTTTTTAGGCGCCAATCGCACGATGGAAACGGAGAGATCATGGTTCAGCCTGAACAGGTTTCCCCTACGTCCAGCCATGAAACCGAACCGGTAGAGCTGGTCCTCTGCCTCTCGGGCGGCGGCTTCCGTGCCTCCATTTTCCACCTGGGCGTTCTCCGCCGCTTGCACGAGATGGGCGTGCTGCAAAAGGTCAAGACGATAAGCTCGGTCTCAGGCGGCAGTATCCTGGCCGGGCACCTAGCCGACCGAATGGTCCATCACGGACTGAAATCATTGGCGGAAATCACGGACTGGGACCGGCAGATCGGTGATCCGTTCCTGGAATTCGTGGCGCGCGACCTGCGGTCCTGGCCGATCCTGTGGACGCTGCCATTCAACTGGTTGTTTCCTGTCCCCAGGGTGGCGCACCTGGTGGAGCGGTATCGCGCCCGGTTGTCCAAGTTGATGCTGCGAGAAATCCCCGAGAGCCCCAGGTTCGTGTTCTGCGCGACGGATCTGGCTTTCGGCGTCGGCTGGTACTTCGAAAAAGACAAGGTCGGAGACTACCAGACCGGATACGCGGATACGCCCAGCGACATGTCACTTGCGTTTGCGGTGGCCGCCTCGGCCTGCTTTCCTCCCATTTTTGGTCCCATGGGGGTGCCGATTGCCGAGGCGAAGTTCAAGGGGGGAAAGTACACGGCGGACGATTACCAGAAGATCATGCGCGGTTTGCGGCTCAGTGACGGCGGGGTTTACGACAATCTGGGGATCGAACCAGCGCTGAAGAGGCACGACACGGCCATCGTCTCGGATTGCGGGGCGCCGTTCACCTTCAAGGTCAGCCGGATCCCTTTCATCAAGTACACGCGGTACATCACGGTGGTGCAGAAGCAGGTGGGGTCGTTGCGGAAGTCGCAACTGTTCAGCCTGATCAACGACGGGTCGCGCGATCAAAACCTGGATTCACCCGGGAACCTTCATAGTGGACGGACCAAGCTGCGACGCGGTGTTTACCTGGGCCTGACAAGTGACGCGGAGGGCTACAAGGCCCCTCCCCGGGATGGTTGGAGCGGGTACCCGAGAACCTTGGTCAAGGAGACGCTCGGCGACATCCGGACAGACCTTGACGGGTTCACCGCGGGTGAGCGGGCCATCTTGGAGAATCACGGGTATGTGCTTGCGGATGTTGGTTTGCGGAAACATTTGGCCGGGCTGGGTGATGATGAGGCGCCGTTCGTGACGCCCCATCCGGAGTGGTGCGAGGAGGAGAAGGTGGCGCGGGCGTTGAAGTACAGCTCGTGGCGGTTTTGGCCGCCGCGGTGGTTTGATCGGAGCTAGCGTTTTCAGCAATGAGGAGGAAATTCATGAGCAAGACGGTCAACCATATGCAAAAGGCTTCGGCCCTGCTGATATTCCCCATGATTGTCGTGTTCCTGACAGGGTGTCAAAGTGCGATAGACCCTGGGGCGTTCCATCGGTTTACCGAGTCAACAGTCGAGCTTCGGGAGGGCGCGGACGAGGTCCTCGGACATCAGTACGAATGGGCTCGCGAACGATTTATGGAGGAGATGACTGTAGGGGACTCGATCAGCGAGGAAAACGTCCAGAAACTCCTTCTCGAAAATGTTCCCGGCCAGCCGTTTGCCTGGACAACTCCGAAACCCCCGCTGCTCTTTCTCGAAGCCCGACAATTCCGTGAAACCGTAAGGGAGATGAATGACGCCTTGGTTCAATATGCGGAGCTTCTGGCCGAGTTGGCCATTGCCGGGCGCATGGATGAAGAGGAATTCAAAGCTACAGCCGAGGGAATCAATACCGGTCTGAGAGATGCGGCAGCCACCTTCAGTGACTCCGATCACAACCGGGGAATTGCCATCTTTTCTGTCGGGGCCACCGAACTATTCCAGCAATACCTCAACTCGAAGAGCAAGGAAAAGCTTCGCGAAGCCCTGGACGGAAACCAGGAAAACATTCGCGCCTTATCTAAGCACCTGCGCGATGCCATGCGACTGGCGTCACAGCATGCCTTCGCGGAGTATTCGCCTCGAAGTCTCGATCTTGCAATCCTGCTGACGCCCGATAGTGGATTGAGCCCCGATAAGAAAAAGGATCGAGCCTCGGAGTTGATCGAACTCAACGAATTGTTGATCAAGCGGCTGGATACCCTTCGCCGGTTGGATGATTCATACCGGGCTCTGCCCGGGGCCAACCGTGAATTAGCCGAATCCCTGGATAAAGGGGAAGGCGGATTGACTTCGATCTATAGGATCCGCAATAACGCAAAACGGCTTCGGGAACTGTACAAAGAGCTGGAGATACCCGCCGATGATCAGGATGTCGGTTCAGAATCCGAATCAAATGAGGAGTGAAAAAAATGCCTGTTAGCAAAAATGATAAATTTGCCATTATCGATGAACTGGAAAATACAAGAATCAAGGGGAACAGACTTGTCATCAGCCTCCTGTTTGCCGGCAAGAAAACCGAGGCCGATGAGGCGCGCAAAAAGGTCAAAACACTTGGCACCCAAATCGACGGACTCCTTGCCGAATCCATGAAGAAGTGGTCCGGCAGCGGAAAGGTAATCATCGAAAACATGAAGAAGGCGAACCGGTTGCTTCAAAGGGATATCAGCTACATCAAAAAGAAAAAAGAACTGGCCAATAAAGTGGTGAACGCGCTTGGGCGGTTGGATGAGGCTATTCTTGCGGCGAAAGATATTCTAACAAGGATCTAGGTATTTTCTGGGATATTAGTCCAACATGAAACCCCCCGGCTCTGCCGGGGGA
>CBDURF010000103.1:0-12755 GCA_965369705.1 uncultured bacterium | reverse complement strand
GGCCTTCGTTGTCTTGGCCCTCGCAGCGGTGCTACCGGTTACGGCTCCGGCCGCCACCCTGGAAATCACCGGTCCGCCCGGCGCCAGCCTGGTCATCAACGACCAGGACATGGGATTCTTTCCCCTGGACGGGCCCCTGGACCTTCCATCCGGAACCTACACCCTCAAGAGCGAACTTCGCGGCCACATCGGCTATGAACAAATGTTCAAGCTGATGGGTGACGACGATTGGCAGCGGGTAGCCGTGCGTCTGATCCCGTTCAGCCGCAAGACGGCCTGGAGTAGCAACCTGCTTTTCGCGGGCCTGGGTCAGCACTACCTGGGCAAGAGCACGCGGGGCTGGATCTACAACGCGGCCGAGGCCGGCGGCCTGCTGGTCGCCCTGTTGGCCGAACTGGATCGCGACAACCTGTCGAAGGACTATCTCGATCTCCAGGAGAAATACAATTCATCCATCAACGCCGACGACATCATCCGCTTCCGTGAAGAGGCCGACCAAGCCTACAACGACATGAAAGACAAGGAAGATCTGCGCAATACCGGTCTGATGGTGGCCGGCGGCGCCATCGTAATCAGCATCCTCGACGCGATCGTGTTCTTCCCCTCGGTCGAGGCCGGCGCCGGACCGGTGCCGTTGGACACCGGGGCCCTGGATTCGAGACCGTGGACCGACCCCAACCCCCTGACCGCCGTGCACGCCGCGGTGCGGTTGGAGTTCTGATGGAACGCAGCAAGCCGAACATGACTCCGCGCAGACTCACGACCATCGCCTTCGTCCTGGCGCTCGGTGTCCCGGCGGTCTTTTCGCTGCTGCCCGGCTGCGAGAACACGCCTTCGGAGCCGGTGTATGAAAATCCCTTCGATCCGTTGGGTCCCGACGCCGGCGATCCCCTCAAGGTGCAGGCCACCGCCACCAACGACACCACCATCACCATCACCTGGTCCCAACCTCAGGACCTGGGCATCACGAGGTACATCATCAGCAGAAGCGCGTACCGCGATTCCCAGTGGTCCGAACTCGACGAAATGGACCACACCGATAATCCGAATACCACCTATCTCTACAACCGCCCCGATCCCACCAGCACCCACTGGTTCCGGATCCAGGCCTTCACGAGTACCGAGTTCTCGATCACCTCCTACGCCACACCCGATTCGGCGACCACCGGACCCCGGGTGATCGTCGGCTCCGGGTTCGGTTACACCGCCACCCGGTTCACGAATCTCGAGATTACCGTCGCCCAAGGCGATCAGATACACATCGCCCTCGACCCCACCTTCACCGATTTCCTGAGGATCGTGCCGGCCGGCCCGCCCAACGTTCCCATCAACCTGACCTATGATCTCGGACCCGCGGCTCGCAACAACGAAATCAAGACTCTCTACGTGGTCGCCATCGCGGACGATTTCGAGTCACTGCACTCGGTGCAGAACATCAGGGTGGAATTCAAGCCGGCCTTCAAGGTGGTGGGCGACCCGAAGACGCTGGCCACCAGGACCGTGGATCTGGCTATTCCCACGGAAGGCGTGCTGAACATGCAGTTCTTCCCGGAATGGGAGGATTCAGCCACCACGCCCTGGGTTCCCGTCTCCGATACCTACACCGGTTACCAGCTGAGCGATTCGGCCAACTCCCAGTTCATCCGGGCCCAGTTCCAGGGCGATTTCGGGTTCAACAGTCAGGTCGAACTCCAGGTGACGCCCGACCTGTTGACCGGAATCGTCTTCCGGCTGGACCTGGACGAGGACCACGTCACCGACGAGTCCACGGTTAAAGGCCTGTCCAGCGCGGTCGCCACGCACATGCGCTATTCCGAAAGCGCCGACTTCACCAGCGCGCCATGGGTGGCCTACGCCGACACCGTCCTGATCAATCTCAGCCCCACGCCGGGCCACAAGGTCATCTACGTCCAGTACCTCAACGACTGGACCCAGTCCGGCACCTTGACCGACTACGTGATCCATGTCACCCAGCCCGCGGAAGTGTCCTTTTGGGCGCCTTTGGAAGGCGACGTGGTCAGGGGCGGATCCGTGTTCCAGGTGCGGGGCGGCAGCACCGTTGGTTCGGAGGCCGGGTCGGTGTTTCTCGTCAAGTTCGATCCGGGAGACGGCAACGGTTTCGTGAATGTCGAAGGGACCGAAACCTGGTCCTACCTGTGGGATGTGCCCCACTTAACGGCCGATACACAGCTGGTCATACGGGCCCAGGCCTTTTACGGACCCAACCCGGACGATCTCGAGACGGTCACCACCTCGATCACCGTGACGGTGACCCAGCTCGCGGTGGCCATCACCGATCCGGTGGACGGCGCGAACCTGGCGGGGAACAAGATCGTCAACTTCACCGGCATCGCCGCCGGCGTCCTGAACGGCGCGCCTCTGGATTCGGTGACGATCGACATCGGCGCCGACCACTTCCCCGCCTCCGGCGCCGCCAACTGGTCGGCGGAATGGACCGCACCCCTGTGGAACGCCGACTCCACCCTTACCCTGGCGGCCACGGTCTGGGCGGGCGGCGATACCGCCATGACTTCCATCGAGGTGAACGTGATACAGCCGCCGATCGCCATCACGGAGCCGGCCATGGATGAGCTTGTGGACAGCGACACCGATGTGACCATCGCCGGGGTGACCTTCAGCGACCTGTTCCCCGCGCCGGTGGACTCGGTGATCGTGGACATCTCGTCCGACGCGGGCTCTGCCCACCTGCCCGCCACGGGCACCGACAGCTGGTCGGTCGTCTGGCCCACCCCCACGGTGACCACCAACACCAAGACGGAGATCATCGCCAGGGCGTTCGCCGGGATCGAAAGCAGGGCTGATACGATATCGGTTACGGTGAAACCCTAGCAGAGGTCAGAACCGGGTGACCATGACCGCGGAATATCTCTCCACCCGGTCCAGGTACACGGCCAAGGGGACCTTGACCACCGTGCCTCCCTCGTACCATCCCTCCAGATCGCTGCTCGCGGCGTGCACCAGCCAGGGATCGCCCATTTCCTCGATCACGATACCGATGTGCCCGATGACCAGGCCGTACTCGCGGCGCAGCTTGGCGCCGGCCTCATGAAGGGGATCCAGCACCAGCCAGACGATGTCGCCCTCCTTCAGTTCCTCGCCCATCAGGGCGGTCCCGGGAACCACGGTGAAGGATCCGGCCGGAAACCGCGAGCTGCCGGTGCTGTCGGGCCGGGCGCCGGTCAGGTGGTCCGTGACGTTCTGTCCCCAGTTGCCTGAACGGATCATATCAAGGCTGAAATCCAGGTGTTCGGGGCGATCGTAGTCCACACGACCCTGGTCATCGACCACCGAATCCAGGGGCGCCCCGGCGAATCGCGTGCGCAGGGCCCAGGCCACGGCGTCCCGGGGATCGTCCGCCCTGGCCAGCTCGGTCACCCGGTACATCAGGCTGACGCAGTCCTGCCGGTCGTCACGGACCAGATCGCCCTCGGCCACGTAGCCCCCCTCGTGGAGACCGAACCTGTATTGAATCCCGTCCGCGTCCAGGAAGCGCCGGGCCCACCGCCCGACCCTCGCGGCGGTCGGAAGGTTCCTCTCCTCCGTAAGCAATCGGCCCTCCTGCGCGGGCGGCATGATGCGCCGGGCGGATTCTGCGCGCTCGACGGCGCGGTCGAGGGCCTTCTGGTCATCCCCCGCGGCGCACCCGGACGCCAGGATCATCAACATGACGCCGAGGCAGCCAAGAGATAACATCTTAAACAGCGAAAACATCTTCAACATTCGCCCATTCCATTCCCTGTGGTTTGCCGATACCATGAAAAAACTACCGTCCAGCGGGCTTTCGGTCCATCACCCTCTTGCGGATCGGCCCCAAGTTCGGGATAATTGAGACAAGAGGACCAACCCGCCGGACCGGCGGATGACATACGGGAGATTCGAATGATGAAAAGGACGCTTGTTCGAAACCTGGCCGGACCCCTGCTGGGCGCCGCCGGCGGGTTCGGCATCTACAAATGGATTACCTGTCAGAGCGGAGGGTGAAGCATCACCTCCAACCCCGTCTTGATGGTCCTGTTCGGGGCCGTCTTCGGGTGGGGACTTCTCTCCGGCGGAGGGAAGAAAACGGACATCGAGGAATCCCCCGGGAATGGCTGAACAATTTTGGTCGGAACACAGAGGTTGGATCATGAAAAACGTCTTCACGTGCCCCCACTGCCAAGCGGTCTTGAACCCCAGCGTGAAAATCCTTCTGGTCATCAGTTACAAGAAGAAAAAAGGCATGATCCTGCTCAGCCCCCAACCCGGAAATTTCAAATATATCTGCGACAAATCCGTCGAAAAGGATCTCTCCGAGGGCGACAAGGTCAAATTCTCATGCCCCGTCTGCTCGGCCGACCTGACGTCACGATCCAACAACCAACTCGCCGAGATGCGGATGATCGCCCCCGGCCGCGAGCCCCGGCGGGCGGAATTCAGCCGGATCTACGGGAAGAACGCCACTTTCATTTTCGACGGTGAGGACGTCCTTTCCTTCGGGGAGGATGCCGATCACCTGGGATCGACCAATTTCTTCGGGGCCTGACAGTTGCCGGTTTCGATATTGATTCCACCTGTCGGTTTTGTCATTTTTTTCCTTTGCAACAGGGAATCCCCTTACTAGAGTTTTAACAACCTGAGGAACGGAGTACGGGTCAACGCCTGAACTCCTATATTTTCAGTGTGTTTTAGACTTGTCCGACTCTCCCTTGGAGGCAATGCGCATGCATTCCGAAACCAGGTTCTCATTGCTCTTCCTGGTCGTTTTCCTTTTGCCGGTCCTGCCCGCGGCGGCCCTCAATGTCATCGAGGATCACCAGGACATCGAGGGGCCTTTCACCACCGGTCCCAGCGTAACGGCGGTCTGCCTGGAATGCCACGAGGACGAAGCCCACGACTTCATGAAGACCTCCCACTGGACCTGGATGCCGATGCAGAATGTCATCGGCAAGGGTGAGATCGCGCTCGGCAAGAAGAACACCATGAACAACTTCTGCGTCGGCCTCAGTTCGAACTGGGCGCGGTGCACGAGTTGTCACGCCGGTTACGGATGGGAAGACGACACCTTCGATTTCTCCAACCCGGAGAATATCGATTGCCTGGTCTGCCACGATCAGACCGGCCTGTACAAGAAGTTTCCCGCCGGCGCCGGCCATCCGGTCTACGAGAACAAGGAGTGGGAGGGCAAGATCTGGGAGCCCCTGGACCTGGCGGGCATCGCGCGTACCGTGGGCAAGGCCAGCCGCCGGACCTGCGGGACCTGCCACTTCTTCGGCGGCCAGGGCCACAACGTCAAGCACGGCGACATGGATCTGTCCCTGGTCGAACCCGCCCGCGAACTGGACGTCCACATGAGCAAGGATGGCCAGGATTTCGACTGTATCGAGTGCCACGGCACCACCGACCACCTCATCGCCGGCAACTCCATGTTCGATTCGCCCGGGGGCCACAATCACCTGGACTGCACCAGCTGTCACGACGATGACCCACACGTGAAACGGATCCTGAACTGGCACGGCAAGTCGATCGCCTGCCAGACCTGCCACATTCCCACCATCGCCCGCCAGTTCCCCACCATGACCTGGTGGGACTGGTCGACCGCCGGCACCAATGCCGAGAACGTGAAGGACGAGTACGGGAAGGACACTTTCGACAACAACAAGGGTTCCCTCCGGTGGGAGAAGAACCTGATGCCCACGTTCCTCTGGTACAACGGCACCAGCACCCAGTACATACTCGGCGGGGCCATGAACCCCGACGGGGTCACCCACCTGAACAAGCCTCAGGGCACGCGTCTTGATCCCAAGTCCAAGATCCACCCCTTCAAGGTCATGCGCGGCAGGCAGGCCTACGACAAGCAGAATCGGGTTTTGGTCATTACCAAGCTTCATGGTTCGACGGGCCTCTGGGAAAACGGCTTCAACTGGAACGAGGCCATCGCCCTGGGCATGGAGTCGGCGGGTTTGGAGTTCAGCGGCGATTACGGGTTCGCCGAGACGGAGTCCTGGTGGAAGATCAATCACATGGTCACGCCCAGTGAACTGGCCATCAAGTGCGTGGATTGCCACGACACCAACGGCGGCGGCCGCCTCGATTGGCGGGCTCTCGGTTACCAGGGCGATCCCGCCAAGGAACGCGGGGTCTCACGGTTTGAGCTTCAGGATGCTTACCGCGATGTGAATGTGGATTGATACTTGCCCTCATGGGGGCTTCTGGGCTCAGCGCAAAGCGCCCCGGTTACCCGGGGCGCTTTGCTCATGCTGGAAGCATGATTCGCCCAGACACCCCCATGAGGGCGAGCGTCAATTCGCATTGTGGGAAGCATTCAGAAGGTAAAATGTGATAGAATCAGAGGGTTCATTGAGGATGGGGACTTTTTCAAACGAAAGTATATGAAAACAATTTTCGGCATTTTATTGATCTGTCCTTGGTTTTTTGGTGGGTTCGCCGCCGCGGTTGTCGAGGTGGATCTGACCGGTGATCCCGGGCATCTGGCCTATGAGGCGCAACCGTTTTCCCACTTCAGAATGGACCGCATGAAAAGCGGACAGATCGGACCGCCGGGAATCCTGTTCGACATCGACGGCGACGGTTACAAGGACTGGATCCGCTCCAACTACGCCTACATTTCCGCCGTCGGCTACACCCATGGAAATTCCGTCACCTATTTCCAGACCAACCTGCCTCCCGAATTCTGCCGCGAAGGACCCCCTGCCTTCAGTCTGGTCGGCGACCTGGATCTGGATGGGGACGGCCGGACCGAGGTTGTGGTCACCGGGCACACCGAAGACCAGTCGCTCTGGCGGTTTTGGATCATGGATCCCCATTCCGGAGAACTCCAGGGGTCCTTCGACCTCCAGGGCGGACAGGATATCAGGCCCGATGGAATCTGGGACGGCTCCTACCGTGTCATCGACATGCTGGAATGTTCCGTGGACGGAAAAGACAGAACGGCTCTCATTATCTGCGTCAACATCGGCTTCGACCTCGAAGGACGGGGCGTCCTGGCGGTCGATCCCTGGACCGGGGAAATTCTGTGGAGATACGTGACCGGTCCCAATCCCCTCGATTTCGCCTGCAAGGTCGTCGACCTGGACCGGGACGGGAACCGGGAGGTCGTCTTTTTCGGCCGGGCGCCCGACAACCTGGGTGGAAGGAAGATCAACGGCTACAGCGACAATGAGTCGCGTCTGTTTGTCCTGGACCATCAGGGTGAACTGCTGTGGACCCACCGTCTCGGCGGCTGGTACGGCGGCGGCTACCTGACAATCGCCGACCTGAACGGCGACGGTTTCGAAGAAATCATCACCTCGACCCACACCACTCCCGAAGTCTGGGGCGAGGTCGTGGTCTGGTCCCACGACGGCAGAAGCCTGGCTCGTCGCACCGCCGACAGCGAGTACAGGAACGTGGTCCTGGTGCCCGGCCAGGAAGACCTCTCACCCCGTTTGGCCGTGGCATCCAAAATTGGGACTGTCCAGATATTCGAATTCGCTCCGCCCGAACTGCAGCTCGTCGCGGAGGTGAAAACCGCCGGGCTGCCCTTCATCAACGGCATCCTTGACATCCTGCCTCCCGCAGGCCCCGAGTTGGTGTTCTCCACTCCGGACGGAACCACCTGGATCCTGGATCGGGAATTCCGGCCTCTGGCCCGCTGCGAGGGCCATCCCAAGGGTGGGCATTCACTCATGATTCCCTGGCGGTTGGCCTCCGACCTCGACCTGTTGATGCGTGAGTCGGGTCCTGGTTTTCCAATAGTGTTCTCCAAGGCGCCCCCACCCCCGCTCAACAAGGGTTTGATCGCGGCCTTGGCGACCGTGGTCCTGTTCCTCATGGCGGGATTCCTCTATTGGAAAAAAAGGGGGGCCACCCGCCGCGCCGATCCCGTCGTGCTGCGGGAGGTGCGCCTCAATCTTCTCGAAGATCTCGAACTGTCCAACCACGGGGCCATCGCTCCCCTGAAATGCCTGCGCCGGTTGATCTGGCATTTGAACGCCATGACCTCCGGCCTGGGCGACAATCCGAGCATCGAGGTGCGACTGCGGGAAACCTGGACCGAATGTGTGGAAAACGCGCTGCCGCATCTGACCGGCATCCTGGACCGGGCGCGACTGGCCGGCCTGGCGGGCGCCAACGTCGACTATGCCGCCCGCGCCCTGGCCAAGGTCGGCCTTCAACTGGATGATTTGGAGAGGGAGGATTTCCAGGTTTCATGCTTCGAAACGGTGGCCGTGGAACTGAACGCCGAAACGGTCAAGGCCGATGACGCCCTGAAGGATCTGCGCCGGGAAGTGGCGGGATTCTTCCACACGGATCTGGCCGCTACGATCACCCGGGTCCTGCGCGCCAACTCTCTGGTTCTTGAAGAAAACGCCGTCACCGTACAGACGGGCTTCCTGGCCCAGGCGGCCGCCGGTGGCGATGATTCCTCCATCCGCAGCGTAAATCCTTCCGTTATCTGCCTCATCGATCCCAAGGAATTGGATTTCGTGATGGACAACCTGGTGGGCAACGCCGTGCGCGCCATGAAGGACGCTTCCAACCGGAACCTGACCGTGACCTGGACCGTCGCCGACGGCATGGTGATGGTGGATGTTCGGGACACCGGTTGTGGAATCCGCGACGAACACCGCGACCGCATCGTGGACACCCACTTCAGCACTCGCCAGGGCGGCGGCGAAGGCCTGCCCCGTTCACGCAAGATCCTGCGCAAGTACGGTGGCGGATTGATGATTCTCGACACCGCGGTCGGACGGGGAACCACCTTCAGGGTCACACTGCCGGTGGCCTGACCTGTCGGGAAATCAGATTTCGAAACTGTCCTTGAGACTCGGTACGGTGACCTGGGCGCCGAAGCGCTCGGTGATCCGGCCGGCCAGCGTTTCGGCCGATTCCTCCTCCCCGTGCACCACGAAAACCCTGCTTGGCTTTCTTTTGGCCGTGTCGATCCAGCGCAGGATCTCCTCCCCGTCCCCGTGGCTGCTCAAGCCTCGGATGGTGGCCACGTGGGCGCCCACATCGATATTCTGACCGTGCATCCGCAACGATGACGCGCCCTCCTGCAACGCCCGCCCGCGCGTGCCGACGGCCTGGTATCCGGTCAACAGAATGAGATTGTGGTGGTCGGGGAGCCGGCGCACCAGGTGGTGGATGATGCGGCCGGCGGTCATCATGCCGCTCGCCGCGACGATCACCCGCGGTCCGTCCATATGGTTGAGCTGCTTCGATTCATGAACCGTGCGGTGAAGATTGACCTGGAAGGGGAACAGCCGGTTGCGCCCGTCCAGGGTGATCTCCTGATCCAGATTGCAGTCATACAGATGGCGCGAGTAGATCGCTGTTGCATCGATCGCCATGGGACTGTCGATATGGATGGGAATCTCTTCCAGGTCGCCGCCGATCATCAGGTCACGCAGGATCAAGGTCACCAACTGCGTTCGGCCGACCGCGAAACTCGGCACCAGCACCACGCCCCTCTTGTGGATGACGCGTTTGAACTCCTCGCGGATCTGATCCAGCACCGGTTCGGTCTCGTGACGCCGCTTGCCGTAGGTCGATTCCACGATCAACACGTCGCAGTCGGGCAAGGGTTCCGGATCGCTGTGCAGCGGGACGTCGTAACGTCCCACGTCGCCACTGAAAACGACGGTGATCTCGCCGGGATGGACGCTGTCCCGCATTTCCTCGGCGATACGGAATTCCACGAAGGCCGCGCCCAGGATATGCCCGGAATTGATCATGCGGAACTTCAGGCGGGACGACAGCTTGACCCATTTGTTGAACTTCGCGGGCTGCAGGAGCTTGAGCGCCTGCAGGGCGTGTATAGAGGTGTACAGCGGCTCGGCGGGGCGATGCTTGGAAAAGCCCTTCTTGTTGGCGTACGCCGCGTCTTCCTCCTGGATGTGGGCTGAATCCATGAGCATCAGTTCGACCAGTTCCGCCGTCGCCGGCGTGCAGTGGATGCCCCCCTGGAATCCGTACTGCATCAGGCGCGGCACGTAGCCCGTGTGATCGATATGGGCGTGGGTAAGTACCACGTGATCCAGGAAGCCGGGTTCGAACCCAGGGTCTTCCCAGTTCAACAGGCGCAGTTTCTTCAGGCCCTGGAACAGGCCGCAGTCGATGAGGACCCGCTGGCCGCCGGCCTCGAGGAGGTGGCGGCTGCCGGTTACCGTACGGGCGGCTCCGTGGAAGGTCAGTCGCATGATTTCATCCCGCCGGTTTGAGGTTTTCCGTATGTACCCATCCGGACCCATTCTAAAGCAATGCCCCCCACACCTCAAGGGCGGGGGGGGCGTTTCGCGAGCCAAGGGAAAATGAACCCGTCAGTCCTCCACTTCCTTGGTCACCTGGACCTTGATCTTGGTCTGGCCGTCCTTCATCTGGACCTCGACCACGGCGTCACCCTCGGCCACGCCCTGCTCGGCAAGCTGCGCCAGGATCTGGGTCCGGATCTCATCTTCAGTGGCTCCGTCGACCTCCAGGTGGAAGATCTCCCGCTTCAGCTTGGAGGCGAGGCTCTCCTCTATGGTGCCGCTCAGGGTTTCGAGCGAGATGTCCGCATCCTGGAGTTCGGGAACCTGCCTGCGCAGCTCGGCGACCAGGGCGTCCCCGTCCAGATCTTGACCCCAGGCCACGACCTCGATGAGCTTCGGCCCGTCCACCGTCTCGCTGATGCTGACCGAAACGTTTTCGATACCCGGCATGGTGTCCAGAAAATTGGCCAGGCCGGTGTCGATCGAGATCATGTCCACGTCGACCTTGGCGGAAAATCCTATGGTCATCTTCTTGCCCATGTCGACTTCCGTCGTGGTCGACGTGGTGCAGGCGCCGACGCCGAGAATGATCAGGGCCAGGCCGACAAGGGCAAAACGTCCAGTGCGGTTCCAGGGATTGAGCATGACAAGCCACCTCCGTTTGCGGGATTGTGCAGTTCGGTACCGGGAAACGAGGCGGCTTTCCAGTTCGCGCCGGTGCTCCGGCCGCGGCCTGTTGGCTGTATCCGGTTCATGAAGTCGCCCGAGGTCGTCGTTCAATCCGCGATCATGCATTCCGGTCCTCCCTTCCTTTCCGGTTCTTCCGCCAGCAACTCCTGCCGGATCTTCCTCAAGGTGCGCGCGAAACGCTGCTTGACCGCGGCTTCGCCCAGGTTCATGACCGCGGCCACTTCCCTGACCCGCAACCCTTGGCCGAAGCGCAGGGCGAACATCTCCCGGACATCGTCCGGTTCGCGGCGCAGCAGCTGTCTGACCTGCCGCAGATCCTCGGTGCGAATCAACGATTCCAGGGGATCCCGCTGATCGGCGGCCAGCACGTCGGCCAGTTCCTCCACCGAATGGGCCTGCCCCCGCGCCGAGCCGTGGGCGCCCAGCCGCCGGTGGTGGTCGATGACGGCGTTGCGGGCCATGGCGAGGATCCAGGTCATGACCGATCCCCTGCCCGCCTCGAACCGGTCAAGACGTTCCAGAAACTTGTGGAACACCGCGCTGGTCAGATCTTCGGCATCGTGGACGTTACTGGTCCGGCAGGCGATGTAACCCGCCACCGGATCGTACAACTCCCCATACAGGCGTCTGAAGGCGTCCTCGTTGCCCAGCCTGGCCAGCCGCAGCCACAGGCCGTGGCGTCCATCGCGCAATCTTCTTTTCAGATCCAAAGAGCTTTCCTCAATGCCCGGGCAAATATCAGCAGCTGATCGAGTATCTGGTCGCTCGAGTATACGCAGGTGCGGGCAGGTGGTGACATTCCCATTCAGAAAAAAGGCGCGGACACCTTTCGGTATCCGCGCCTACTCCCCCCACAAGGAGAGTTCGATTCGGGCTCACCCTAGCTGGAGGCGACCTTCTTGGTCTTGGTTTCGACCTTCTTGTCGTAGTCGGCCTTCAACGCGTCGGCGTCCTTGCCGCAGCAGCCCTTGCCGGCTTCCAGAGAAGCGGCGCAGCACTTGTGCATGTCGGCCTTCACCGAAACGGAGGCCTTGTGGTAGGCGACCTTCTGCTCGAAGTTGGCCTTCAGCACGTCGGCCTCCTTGCCGCAGCAGCCCTTGCCGGCTTCCACGGCGGCAACGCAGCACTTGCCCATGTCGGCGACGGCGGCTTCGCAGGCGGCCTTGTCGGCGCAGCCTTCCTTGTAGCTGGCGTAGGCGGCCTTGACCGCATCAGCGTCCTGGCCACAGCAGCCCTTGCCGGCCTGGGCCGACTCGATGCAGCACTCGCCCATTTTCGCCTGCTTGGCGGCGGTCTTGCAGGCCGGCCCGCCGGCCACGGCAAAGGTGGCAACCATCACGACCAGGGCCACGGCCATCACCATTGCGTAAGTGAATCGTTTCATTTCAATCGTCCTTTCTAGACCCCGGCGGATCTGGCCGGGTGGAAAAATCAGGGAACGGATCCCCTCTTGGCAACCAATGCCGGTGAATAGGGAATTAATCCTACCGAAGAAGTATATGTTTGGTTCCCGAAACAGCCACCTTAAAATGAAAAAATTGGTTGTGCCTCTGAAATTGTGTCCGGCAAGATCGACGTCTTGTGCTGCGGATTCAGGGCCGCAGGGATATTGAGTATCCATGCAGGAAGACCCGCCGGCGGGTTTGTACGAAAAAAACAATATCCCTGCGAAAAACGCCCTCGGGGGGCGTTTGGGGACGGCATTTATGTTGTCTATGGCGCTGTATGACAACATATTTATTTACTTTACTGAGTTATTGACAATAAATATATGGGGCTATGCACTTGACTCTCGTTGCCCCAACATGTTGT
>CBDURF010000102.1:0-12844 GCA_965369705.1 uncultured bacterium | reverse complement strand
GTACGAATACGCGGTCGCGGCGGTAAATTTCGTTGAGGGGGAGAGCGCTCTCAGTTTCGAGTTCGTCGTCGACGCTCCCCTGCCCATGAGCCCCTATTTCAACGGAAACTACATCCCGGTAACCCTGGAGGACGGGAACGACCCCCTATCCACCAAGTCCGGTTTTGATTTCGAGAAGGCGGCAGCCAATCAGGGCAATATCAACGCTGGTCTGGTCGATCCGAAGACCATGGCCTACGACATTGAGATCTCCTTCGAAAGCGAAATTCCCTACGTGGTGGCCAACCCCGCGAGGGTCGTTCTCCAGGATTTCGGGGTGTTCACCAGCAGCGAGGGTGAGCTCATCTTCGAGGGCGTGTCCTGGGCCCCGGCCGACGGCTACTCCCAGACCGGCAAGCTCGAGCTGGTTACAGGGCACATCTACGTGGTGGAGATCAGGACGCCCCAACTGCATTACGCCAAATTCGGAGTGACCGGCGCCTACACCGAGTCGGTGGACATCATCTGGGCCTACCAGACCATTCCCGGGCTGCCGGAGCTCAAGGCGCCCGATGATGTGGAAACCGGCGGGGGCAGGGCCCTGGTCGTAAGCTTTTGAACAATAGGTGAACTGAGGAGAGGAGCGTGAAACCATGAAAACGATACTCACGAAAACAAAAGGCGGCCTGCCCGGGATCCGGTCCAAGTGGGGCGTTCGTCTGGTCATCTTCCTGGCTTCACTGACCCTGGTTCTGGCCTTTGGCGGCGTTTCCATGGCCCAGAGTTACGAGGTCGGCGGGAAGTCGGACTCGGGCGACTTCGACTACGGCAAGGTCGATCTGCGCGTCGGTGTCTGGCTCGATCGGGAAGAAAACGAGATCTATCAGCGCGGCGAAGAGATGGGCGCCGGCTTCCAGACCAACCAGGATGCCTACACCGTGGTCTACCGCATCGATGTGGACGGCCTGGTGACGGTGCTGTGGCCCCGCAGCCGCATGGACGACGGCTTCGTTTTCGGCGGCCACGAATATCTCCTGCCAGTGTCGGGGGGGCGCAAGCTCCGTGTTTCCACCAGTGAAGGAGAGGGATTCGTCGAGGCCATCGTTTCGAAGTATCCCTTCGATCTGCGCGATCTGGAAATCGACTTCCACCATGAACGCGGCGCCGATCGGTTCGGTTTCCGGGTGGCGGGGGATCCCTTCCTGGCCATGAACGAGGTCAATTTCGCCGTGACCGGTCTGGAGAATTCCGAGGAATACGTGGTGACCAACTACGTGAGTTACTATGTGCACCGCGAAGTCGAACATCCCCGTTACCTGTGCAATCAGTGCCACTTCGAGGACGATGTGGCCTATGAACCCTACCGGGACACCTGCACCCTCGAGATCACTTACGACTACGGCTGGGTCAACTCCTGGTATGCCGACTACGGTTATTACCCCGTCTACGCCAACCCGGTCTACGTCTACGTGGATCCATGGACCTGGCGGCCCTGGATCAATTTCTGGTACCAGCCTTACTACGTCTGCGCCCCATATTACGGTTACGGCTGGTACGGCGGTGGCTGTTATTCATGGGGTTACTCCCCCTATTACGCGGGCAACTGCTACACGTATTACAACAGTGGAAACCGTCGCTATCGGCCCTTGACCAAGGGCGATCGCGACGGGCCGGTGACCAAGACGCGGGAGTACGGCACGGTCTCCCGGATGGTCAGCGCCGATACGCCCGATTCACGACAGCGGGACGCCATGACCAGCCGCACGAGGATGTCGGACCTGGACGGCGTCAAGGGCCGGTCGACCAATCTGGCCACCACCGGAGCCAGGGCCGGCGGTTATGCCGGCGTCAAGGCCGAATCCCGCGAGCGGCCCCGGTTCGATGAAGGCGTGCGCATGAGGGGTAACAGCGGCTTGCGGATCCGGGACGGAGGCAGCACCGCGGCCCGCTCACGAACCGACGGCGGCCGAACGGCCGGCGCCGACTTCAGACACCGCGCCGGCGGGAGCAGCGGCCGCTCGGGCCTGGTGCCCGTCGCCCGGGGCGCGGGCAGTACCACCACGGTGCGCGGCAGCTCCGGGAGCCGGACCGGCGCGGGCACGACCCAGCGAACCATCAAGCCGGTCGAGCCCAGGAAGAGAGGGACCAGGGTTTGGAACTCGGGTCGCAGTACCCAGTCCGGCGGCCGCACCGACAGGACGCGGCAGGTGCGTCCCGGCAGCAGCGGCACGGTCAGATCCTCGACCGGGGACCGCACACGGTCCGGGGGCAGCGTCAAACCCAGGAGCAGCCAGAAAGGGACCTCCGGAGCCAGGGATTCCCGCAGCTCGGTGAAACCGCGGTCCGGCAGCACCCAGAAAAAGAGCTCCGGCACCAGGAATTCCGGTTCCGTGGGCAACAATAATTCCCGCTCGAAATCGAGCTCCGGCGGCGGTCGGAGTTCAGGTGGCCGCAGCGGCGGAAGCAGCCGCAGCAGCGGCGGCGGATCAAAGGGCGGCAGCCGCAGCGGGGGCACATCCCACAGGAGGTAGGGGCCCCGTCTTGAAAATTCAGTGTTGTGTTGGTGGTTTCCCCCCATCACCCGTCGGCCGGTGAGAAACCGGTTTCTCGAAGAGGTTGGCAGCCATACGGGAAAGGTAGCGAACCGACCGGACGGGGACACCGACACATGAAGGAGAGCCCGGCGAGGGAATGTCGATCAGGGGTGACAGGTACCGCGTTTGGGCTCTCCTGATTTTTACCAGGCTTATTGAATCGCCTGGCGGGATCGCGCAGCGATTCAATAAGCCGGATTGACCGGGCCCGGATTGCGAATATCCGGGTCGGCCGCCTTAAAGTGGGCAATTGACCTTGGCAAGAGACCTTAATATAATGTCGGGCGGATTCTGCAGCTTCACCCTCCGTGGGCTGACTGGACCGGATACCCCCTCGAAAGGTTCATGCTCTCCATGCGCATAAAGTCGCTGCCCTTCCTGATGGTGCTGGTTGTCTGCGTCTGGCTTCTTCCCCCACAGGAGGCGGGGGGCGCGGAAACGTCGGCTTCGGTGAGGTCTCTGCCTTTTCCCCCTGGCGCCGGTGCGGATGCGGCCAGGGTCAAGAACGTGCTGAAGTCCCGGATCGGTCCGGTTTGCGACGATGGAGCCAAGGATCTGCAAAGCCGTCGTCTGGCCGGGGAAAAAGCCCCCGCCACGTTGAACGCCATCCTGTTGATGTGTGATTTTTCGGACAGCCTCATGCTCGGAAGGTTCGGCCAGGTGGAAGGGGACTTTCCCCCGCCCCGGCAGACGGACCGCTATTATGCCTTCCACGATTCGGTCTTCTTCCAGCATCTGATGGGGGATGTGGCGGATTATTTCGATGCGGTCAGCGGGGGCCGGCTGACCGTCAAGACCACCGTCCATCCTCGCACGGTGAATCTCCCTGATCCCATGTGGTTCTACGGAAACCACCCGGAGCTGGGGGAGCAACAGATCCTGATGGCGGCCACGGTGATCGACAGCCTCGACGACGAGATTGTTTTTCCAGACTACGACACCGTCATCCTGGTCCATGCGGGGGCGGGACAGGAGACCGACATCCTGGGCAACAGTCCGGAGCAGATTTTCAGCACCTATCTGGACCCCGCCGATTTTGCCCGGGCGGTGGAAGACAGCATCCTGGACACTCCCTACATTCCCGCGGCTGGATTCCCTGATAGTACGGGGATCGTCCGTGTGCTGGTCCTGCCGGAAACGGAACAGCAGGATCCGGTCGGAACTTTCGACGGCGGCTTCGGCAGCCTGGGGGTGTACTGTTTCGAGGTGGGGCTGCATCTGGGCATGCTGTCCCTCAGCGATTTCACTCCCTCTGGACGGCCCGACAGCCAGGGTATCGGGGAATTCGGCCTGATGGGCTACGGTCTGTTCGTGGGGCTGGGTTTCATCCCGCCCCATCCCTGCGCCTACAACAAGCACCTGATGGGCTGGCTGGATCCGTACGAGGCGGAGATCTCGGCGGTGGGCCCGTTGCGGCTGACGCCCAGCGAGCGGCCGAACGACCCCGAGGCCTGCGCCCGGGTTAGCATCACCGGCCAGGAATATTGGCTGTTGGAGTACCGCCTGCAGGATCCCAACGGCGACCGGCGGTTCACTTTTTCCGGAGACCTGAACGGCAACGGGATTCCTGATTTCTGGGACCATGATTCGGAAAACGGAGACGGCACCCCGACGGGCAAGTTCGACCCTGCCACGGATACCCGGGAGCGAGTGACCGACGCCGAATGGGACTTCGCGATGAGCGAGAACAACGCGCGCCTGCCCGGCGAACTCTGCGAATCCGGCCAACCCTGCGACCCCGGTGAACTGGCAGCCGGGAGCGGTGTGTATGTCTGGCATATCGACGAGGGCGTCATCCAGGACGTGTTCATTGCGCCGGGCAACCTGTTCAACGCCGATCCTGGCCGGAAATCGGTGGATCTCGAGGAAGCCGACCGGATCCAGGATCTGGATTCCCGCGAGGCCTCCGATTTCATGCTGGGCGGGGATGACGACAGCTTCCGGGGCGAAGACGCCCACGTGTTCGACGCCAGGACCCTGCCTCCGACCGATACGGCGGGCGGAGCGAGGACGGGCATCGCTTTCCGTGATTTCAGCAATGTCGTCCTGGATTCCCAGAGTTACCTGGTTGTCCTGGATACCACAACCCACTGGGGCTACGAGTACGCCGACACGATGACCTTTATGCTCACGACCGAAATCGATCCCGGCGCCGGGCCCGTGCTGGTCGCCCGGCGCGAATTCCCTTCCGGCACGGACCTGACCGGGTCCCATGTCCTGGTCGCCCAACTCGAGACCACGGGCTCCTTGGGTCAGATCATTCTCGCGGGGCATCAGGGCGAGGTCTTCGTGCTGGACGGTGAGTTGAACGAATTCCCGGACGGAGGCGACCCCGCCACACTGGAGCCGTTCACTACGGGTATGCGGGGAGGCGACCCTGTGGCATGGAACCTGCCGCCGGCGGCCGGCGACATCGACCACGACGGGGAAATGGAAATCGTCCTGACCGGACCACGGGGAATCTACGCCTTCAAGGCGGACGCCACCCCGGTCCGGGACATCGAACCGGGCGCGGTCGGTCTGTATCAGGACCTGCCCGGGTGCGAATTGCCACCGATCCTGCTGCCCCTTGATTTCCAGCCCGGCAATCCGGATTCACTGTTCGTTTCCGTCTGCACGGTGGTTCTGGAAGCCGGCGAATCCTACCTGCGGATTTTTAGCGGACCCGCCGCCGCGCCTGGTCCTGTTTTCAGCCTGGGCCCCGTGCTGGTGCCCTCGGCTCCCGTCTTGGCGGATGAATTCCTGTTGACCGCCGTGGCCGACACCGCCGGCGGCGAACACCGTCTCGTCATTCTGGACCTGACACCCTCGGCCATTCCGGAGGAACCGATCCGGTTGGAACTTCCCCTGATCCTGGAACCGGGACCTTTCCCCGTTTCCTGGGGTCTGGTGCCCGGCGCCCCGGCCGAGGCCCCCGTCTATTACGCGATCATTGTCGATCGCTTCGGGCACGGCGAGACGGTTTTCTTCGACGATACCCTGGCCGATACGCGAGACAACATGGTCTGGGAAAAGGACGTGGAGATCAGTTCTCCCCTCGCGGTCGGCGGAGCTTTCGTGGGGGAGGGTTTCCTGGGTCGGATGGGCCACACCGGTTATTGGCTGGACGGCTGGCCGCGCCGGCCCCTCGATCCCATGTCGGCGGTGGACGGTTCTGGCGCGGGGTCGCCCCTGGTGGCCGAACTGGCGGATGCCTCCCATCGCCTGGACCAGTACATTTTCCCCTCCAGGGACGGACGATTGTACGGGTTGGGCACCATGGGCGAGAAGCAGAACGGCTGGCCCCTGGGCGGCCCCGCCCGCAGCGCCGGCAGCCCCGCCCTGGGCATGCTGACGGGGGAACCTCTGCTGGACCTCGTGGCCATCGGTTCATTTCCCCGGATCACGGGCGCCGACACCGACAGCACCAGTCTGGACACCGAGTTCGTGTCCACGGTGACGGTGTGGCAGGATGTGGCTCTCACCGGAGCCGTCTGGCCGATGGGGGGCGGGTCCCCCTGGCGAAACGGTTCCTACGACGCGGCGGGATGGGTTACCCTGCCCGTAACGGACCAGGGCACCGGCCTGGTGCCCGGCAGTCATCATTGTTACCCCAACCCCCTTCTGTCAGGACCTCTCCATGTGAGAGGGCAGGTCAGGTCCCCCGCCCGGGCGCGGGCCTTCGTCTATAACCTGGAGGGGGAGGAAGTGTTGTCGACTGAATGGCGGAATGTGGCGGCCGTGGAGCCGTTCGCCATCGAAATCGCTTTGGACGGAACGGCGACCGGCCTTTATCTTTGCCGGCTCGTGGTCGAGTCGGAGGGTGGCGGAACGGACCATAGCGTGGTGCAGTTCGCGGTCGTGCGCTAGATTACCGGGTCCCGTCGAAAGGATGGGCCCCCGATGAACAAGGAAAGGTTTTCCATGGTTGGCAAGAACAAGACGAAAGCAATGACCCTGCTGGCACTGTTCGCCCTGGCGACCGCCTTCACCCCAGGCGCCCTGGCGGGCAACCCAGGTGATTCCGGTTTTCTTTCGCTGCGGATGGGCATCGGCGCCCGCGAGGCAGCCATGGGAGAGACGGGAGTCGCTTCGAGTTCGGGCGCCTCCGCCGTTTTCTGGAACCCGGCCAACAATGTCTTCGCCGATTTCGAAACGGGACTCGTCCTTCAACATCACCGCTACCTGGGGCTCTTCAACCACGAGTCCGCCGCGGTGGCCAACCGGTTGGGCAAGGGCGTTCTGGGCGTCATCTTCATGGGCTTCTATTCCGATTCCATCGACCGTTACGGTTCGGAACCCGTCGGCGTGCCCGAGGGAACGTTCAAACCCTACGACGTCGCCTTCGGCGTTTCATACGCCCATCCGCTTGGTGATAGTTTCGCCGCCGCGGTGACCGCCAAGCTGATCTACGAGAAGATCGATATCTACTCCGACACCGGTTTCGCCTTTGATTTCTTTCTCACCCACAAGGCAGTGATCGACGGTTTGATGTTGGCTGCCAGCGTGACCAACCTGGGCGGACAGATGAATCTCCGGGACGAACCCTTCGATCTGCCTACCGCGGTCAGGTTGGGGGCGGCCTGGACACCGGTCGACGACTTTTTCAAGGAAAAACTGACCCTGGCCGGTGATGTGGTTTTTCCCAACGACCACGACGAAAAGGCCCATATCGGGGCGGAGTTCAAGATCATTCCCGAATTCTCCCTGCGGGCAGGCACGCGGATCAACTACACGAACCAGGGCCTGACCGCAGGCGCCGGCTTCCGGGCCGGGGTGCTGGGCGTCGACTATGCCTACGAGGAATCGACCGTCGAGGGCTTCAACGACGGACACAAGTTCTCGCTCAACCTGGTCTGGTAGGAATGTGCCCCGCCGCGGGGGCCGTCCGGTGGCTGCTCAGAGATCCGGGAGAGGGTCCCGGGCGAAATCCAGGAGGCGAAATTCGCCCCCCTGCAGAAGGGCGTAACCGAGGGTGTCCAACCAACCGGCCAAGGATGCCATCTGCAGGGAGTCGGCCTCGATCTGGAAGCCATGGTGGACATGGCCCATGACCATGAGATCCCAGTCCACGTCCTGCTGGCGATCGAGCCATTTGCGGGCCCTGCTTTCGATCTTGGACGCCTCGTCCCGGGTGGCGGACCTGCTCTTGCCGCTGAGCCAGGTGCTGAGGGCGAACAGGATTTCCGGGTGGAGGGATTTGGCCAGAACAATTCCAACCCGGGTGCGTACCACAGCCCTGAAGGAATTGTAGGCCCAATCGAATTTCAGGAGCCCGTCGCCGTGGATGAACAGGAGACGCCGGTCTCCAAACCTGATGATTTCTGTTTCGCCCGTGGGGCTGCACCCGTACCTTTGGTGCATGAAATCCGCGGCCCAGATATCATGGTTGCCCCCGATGAAGTGGATCCTGGTCCCCGCGTCCCGGACCCGGTCCAGGGCCTGGAGGATGGGTTCGTAACCCTTCAGGCGGAAATGGGGATAATCGAACCAGAAATCAAAGATGTCTCCCAACAGGACGAGGTGGTCGACCTTGGCGGCCAGTTGGAGAAGCTCCAGGAACCTGGCCCCACGCTGGCTCTCGGCCTGATCGGAGTTCAGGTGAAAATGGGAATCGGCCACGATGATGGCCGTGGGTTGTTTCAAATCATTCATGCCGCATAATCTGCAGGATCATTGCGGCGCTGGCAACAGGATTCGGAACCTGATCCGAACCTGGTCGGAACCCAAACGGGATCCGGGACCGGTCAAGATCCCCATTCGTTTTCGACTGGGGTGCCGGACAAGGAGGCGATCATGTCACTCTTCGACGACGTCAAGAAGAATTTGATTGAATGGTACACCGTTTCCTCGGACAAGACCGCGGAGGTGGCCCGGATCACCACCCGGCGTTATGACAAATTCGGGATCAGCCGGGATATCGAACGTCAGTTCGGCGAACTGGGCAGTCTTCTCTACAATGGACTCAAGGAGGAACGGCAGGATTTGCTGGCCGATCCGGCCGTTCTCTCTCTGGTGGAGCGGATCAAGGGTCTGGAAGATGAACTGCGAATCAAGAACGAGGAAATCGAGAATATCCAGCAGGAATTCAGCCAGCGCCGGACCCGCGCGGCCGCGGCGGGAGAAGTCACCGAAACGGTCCTCACGCAACCCGTCCTGGACGAAGGGGGCGAGGAATCGGCTATTCTGGTCGAACCGGTCGTGGTCGATGTGGAAGAATCCGCTGCCGGGGAAACGGCGAAGGAGGAGAAAGCCGAGGAACCCGATCCTGAAAAAGAGGGTTGACAATTCAATAGGTTTCGGATACGATTTAATAGTTCCCTGTAACACTCGGGATTCCCTCCCCGCGGGAGACCCGGGCAGCATTGCTCCTTCACCGGTTTCCGCACTCAACGGACGGTGAAACGTGATGCAGTATGGACTGGACATTAAACGAGGGTCACACCGATCCGCCGCTTTGGCTCCGCGGAGCCCAAGCTTCGGGTTTGTGGGGCCTTTTTTGTTTGGTCTTGTTCTTTCAGTTCTGGTTGTTTTTATTGTCGCCCTGCAGCCCGGTCCGGCGCTGGGCGAGGTGAACGAAAATCTGCCGGACTCCCCCTTCGTCGCCGTCAGCAAGGCCGTCCGGCCCGCGGTGGTCAACATCCGGATCATCCGTTCGACCACCTCCGGGGGCATCGGCACGGGTTCTCTTCAAGAGATGTACCGCAGATTCTTCCCCGATGAGGAGGGCAAGGGCGGCCGGTTCGAGTCTCCATCGACCGGTTCGGGATTTGTCGTCGATCCGGACGGTGACATCCTCACCAATCATCATGTCATCGATGGGGCCGATGCCATTTTCGTCCGTTTCAGCGGAGAAAAGCGGGAGTATCGGGCGGAATTGCGAGGGACCGATCCCAATACCGACTTGGCCCTGTTGCGGATCGATCCCGCCGGCCGGAAGCTGCCGGTCCTCGCCTTCGGAGATTCCGATCAGGTGGAGGTGGGGTCTTGGGCCATCGCCATCGGGAACCCCTTCGGAAACCTGGAAAGCACCCTCACCGTCGGCGTGGTGAGCGCCAAAGGCAGGGGAGATCTGAAGATCGGGGGGTTGACGCCCCGATATCAGGACTTCATCCAGACCGACGCCTCCATTAATTTCGGGAACAGCGGCGGCCCCCTGGTGGACGTCCAAGGTCGGCTGATCGGAGTGAATACGGCTATCAATCAGCGCGGTCAGGGGATCGGCTTCGCGGTGCCCAGCAATCTTGTGACGAATATCTATCATCAATTGCGCGAGCATGGTCGCGTGATTCGGGGTTATCTTGGGATTATGACAGAGGACGTCGTCCAGGTGGTCGGGGAGGAGATTCCCGGCCAGCCGGAAAGCGGCGCCCGGGTCGTCAGCATCGTGGAAGGTTCGCCTGCCGCGGCCGACAACCTGCGGGCCGGTGATGTCGTGGTGGAGTATGCGGGCCAGAAGGTGGAATCCCGCCGGCAGCTCCTGTTCCTGATCGCCGGGTCGGCCCCCGGCCAGGAGGTGGAAATCGTAATCGTTCGGGACGGTAAACGGAATGGATTCCTGGTTCGTCCCATTGAATGGAAACAGGAGGAGTCCGCAGCGGCCGCCCTGCAGGCGACGCTCTGGCTCGGCATGGAGGTAGCTTCCATCATGGGAGGGGACCCACGGGTGACCCGCCTCAAGGAAGCACTGGGTGTCATCGCGACGACCGGAGTCATGGTCGTTGCGGTGCTGGAAGGTCATCCCGCCGCGGAAGCCGGTATCCGCCCGGGTGACGTCGTGGTTTCCATTGCCGGACACGAGATCATCGACCTGGAGTCCTACGACCAGGTCCGGACGCTGCTGGCGTCCAGCCGTGATCTCCTGTCCGTTCTCGTGAAGACGGGAAACATGGAGAACTACGTTTCGATTCAGCCCCGTCACGGCGGGCTGGAGAATTGACAGACAACCCCCACGCTGGCACGGAGGAATCCAATGGCTGGCCGACGAAATATACTACCCGCGATGCACGAGAGGGGCCTCGAGGTCTACTTCCGTGACATCAACCGTTACGATCTGATCAGCCGGGAAGACGAAGTAGCCCTCGCCCTGCGGATCAAGGCCGGTGACGAAGAGGCGCTCCAGTGCCTGGTCAGGGCCAACCTGCGGTTCGTGGTTTCGGTGGCCAAACGCTACATCAACCAGGGACTGATGCTGTCGGATCTGATAAACGAAGGCAACCTGGGACTTTTGAAAGCGGCTCACCGCTTCGATGAGAAGCGTGGCTTCCGGTTCATTTCCTACGCGGTGTGGTGGATTCGCCAATCCATCATGCAGGCCCTTCTGGACAAGTCGCGGACCATTCGCCTGCCCCAGAACCAGACCGCCCTGCTGATCAAGATCAGCCGCACACGGTCCATCCTGCAGAACGAGGGCAATCCCCAGCCCACCCCCGATCAGATCGCCCAGCGGCTCGATCTGGACGTGGCCGACGTCGTCCACGCGCTCCGATCCGACCGGACCGAGTTGGCTCTCGAGGATGCCGGGGTGGAGGGCGGCGACCGCCCGCTGGCCGAGGTGATCGAGGACACCAACCAGGAAGCCCCCGATTTCGCGGTGCTTCAGCGTGGACTGCGCGAGGACGTGTACAAATGCCTGGCTGTTCTTTCGGATCGGGAAGGCCAGATCATCATCCAGTACTTCGGCCTGAGTTTCGAGGAGGCCCAGACGCTGGAGGTGATCGGACGGCGCCTGGGGCTGACCCGGGAGCGGATCCGCCAGATCAAGGAGAAGGCCCTGGCCAAGCTGCGTAATTCCAAGGGCAAGGTCCTTCTTTTCGATTACTACTAAAAGGGGCTAGGACGGCCTGTTTGTCCCGTGTGTTTCGGCCCGGATCTTCCCTGCGGGGACGATCCGGGCCGTTCGTTTCCTCCTGAATATCCATGGGCCCGCCGGTGGCCCGTTCCTTGCGAAGATGTCCCCGCAGTGGCCGGAACCGGCCGTTCAGGCAGGAAATGGGAACTTGGTTGACAAGCTTTGAGCCGGGGGGCATCTTTTGCCGACATTATTTTTCAGATTTAGTTCCCGGGCATCCGGCTTGTTGACGGATCAACTCTCCTACCCGGGTATCGTTCCCGAACACTTGCGGTTGGTCGATGAAGCTTAAGAAGAGTTACACTTTTCTTTATATGCCGGAGGACCACGGTCCTTCCCGGCAGTTCCGGGTGCCCCGCTGGAGTATCCTGCTGCCTGCCGGAGTCTTCACCCTGCTGGTGGGGGTCGCCGTTTTCTACGGAGTCGGGATCGGGACGGGGAACAGCTGGCTGCCGGGGGGCTCCCGGTTGCAGAAAGAGAACCTGGTCCTCAAGGGAACGGTGGGCAGCCTGGAGGGTCAGGTTGTGGTGCTGCGCGAGGAAATCGACGGCGTGCGAGAAGTTCAGGACATGATGGCGGTCGCCATCAACCTACCGGTGATCGATGAGGAGACCTTCGCCGCCGGCGTGGGCGGACGGGGCCACTTAGGGTTCGGCCCGGAGGAGGTGCCGGGTCTGGATCTGGATCCCGGGGACCGCTCACATTCAGTCGGGGAGGATCTGGAACTGATGCTCCGGCAGGCCAAGATCCAGCGGCAGGGTTATCTGGCCATGCTGGACACGTTGAACGCCCGCGCACTGGTCCGACAGAAAATTCCCTCCATTCGTCCCACCGACACCGGCTGGATAAGCTCGCGTTTCGGGTTCCGGCAGGATCCGTTCACCGACAAACAGACCTTTCATCGCGGCCTCGACTTTTCCGTGCCGATCGGGACCCCGGTCCGGGTGACCGGTGACGGAGTGGTCTCCGCGGTCCAGCAGCAACGGGGATTCGGCCGGGTGATCAAGGTGAATCACGGCAATGGCGTGGTCACCGTCTACGCCCATCTGGACCAGCCGTTGGTCAAGAAGGGAGACCGGGTTTCCCGCGGCGACGTCATCGGCAGGTCGGGAAATACCGGCCGGTCTTCGGCGCCCCATCTTCACTACGAGATCAGGATCGGCGGCCGGCCGGTCAACCCCCTGTCCTACATCCTCGATTCCTACGCGGCCAGGGATTGAAATCCTGGTCAACCCGCAACTTCCAGGGTTTCTCCACCAGCCATAATCTTCTTGGCGTCCAACGGGGCGTTATGGTAGTTTGGCAATGGATGGGTACGTTCGCGGTCTCGAACGGAGTCGAAACTGGATTGTGCCCTTTTTGAGATTTGCGTGGGTCGAAGGAGCGGGTGACGATGTGGTTGTCGGGATGGTTCTCTGTCCGCAATAGTTTCCTGATATGG